>NZ_AGBF01000525.1 GCF_000225525.1 Streptomyces zinciresistens K42
AGCCGACCTCGGAGCGCCTGGCCCAGTTCCTGGCTGGCTGGTTCATCCAGAACCTCCTGGAGAAGGTTCCCGGCCGCCTGGTCGCGGTCCTCGTCCGCGAGACCGGCAGTAGTTGGGCACGCTTCGATGTGGAGGGGCAGTGACCACACTCGAGTCGATCGTCAACGGACCGACGACGGACGATGCCGAGTTATGGCTGA
>NZ_AGBF01000524.1 GCF_000225525.1 Streptomyces zinciresistens K42
GCGGGCATCGAGAAGGGCTCCGGCGAGCCGCACAAGACCAAGGTCGCCAAGATCACCCAGGCGCAGGTCCGCGAGATCGCCCAGACCAAGCTGCCCGACCTCAACGCCAACGACCTGGACGCCGCCGCGAAGATCATCGCCGGCACCGCGCGTTCCATGGGCGTCACGGTCGAGGGCTGACCTCACCCCCCGCACAACCGG
>NZ_AGBF01000523.1 GCF_000225525.1 Streptomyces zinciresistens K42
TTTTGCGCCAGGAAGCGTTGTTCAGGTCGTGCTCGGGCATGGTCTGTGGTCCTCTGCTGCCGAGCGGGTCACTTCAGGGATGTGAGGAACGCGTCCCAGGCGGGGTTGGGGATCAGGAGGAGGGGGCTGTTCGCGGCGAGTTTGGAGTCGCGGACGGGGATGACGCCGGGGACTTGGGAGGCGACCTCGACGCAGTCCTCGCC
>NZ_AGBF01000522.1 GCF_000225525.1 Streptomyces zinciresistens K42
CTGTCCATCTCCGCCGCCGTGCTGCTGGGCATCATCGTCGTCGTCCTGGTCAAGGGCGGCTACGTCCGCGTCGGCTCCGCGCTGACCTGCACGCTGTTCGGCTTCACCCTCGCCGCGACCGGCCTGGCCCCGACCATCAACAGCGGCCTGGCCTCGCTCGCCGGACTGATCTCCAGCTTCTGAACTACGCCTCGGTCCACGGCGG
>NZ_AGBF01000521.1 GCF_000225525.1 Streptomyces zinciresistens K42
GTGAAGAAGTGGCAGGAGCGCCTGGAGGACGGCCACGCGGAGACCGGCCACCGCCGCAAGACCACTGTGCTGCGCAAGCCGAAGACCGCGGTCGCTCCGGCCGTCAGCCAGATCGCCGCGCAGAAGCAGACGCTGGTGGGTGACGAGCCCGGCGACGGCCGGCCCCTGTGGCTGCTGCGGGAGATGAAGTGGGCGTCGACCGAGTCCG
>NZ_AGBF01000520.1 GCF_000225525.1 Streptomyces zinciresistens K42
CTTTTCCCATGACTTCCAGGGCCGCGTCCCGGCGGGCCAGGTCCTTCTCCAGCCGCGCGACCTTCTTGCGCAGCCGCTCCAGTTCGGCCTGCTCGGCCGCCTTCTTCGGCCGCACCGCCGAGGTCCGCCGGTCGGCAAGGGCACCCAGGGCGCCGGCCTCGCGGGCCTGGCGCCACTCGATGATGTGCGAGTGGTACAGCCGCTCACGG
>NZ_AGBF01000519.1 GCF_000225525.1 Streptomyces zinciresistens K42
GTCGACCTTGCCGGCCGGTTTCCTCCCGGGGACCTCGACCGGCAGCCAGGGCGCGTCGGAGTTGCCGGACAGCAGGGTGGCGACGATGACCACCGCGTAGACCGCGCAGGCCAGGGAGACGGTCATGCCGAGCCGGCGGAAGCGGCTGCGGCGGCGCCCGGACTCGTCGACGAAGACCGGGCCCTCGGAGCCGTCGCCCCCGCCCGGTCCG
>NZ_AGBF01000518.1 GCF_000225525.1 Streptomyces zinciresistens K42
GAAGTCCGCAAATGCACAGGTGAAATTCCTTCTCACGCGGACGAAGGAGTCAGCAAGGAGCCTGGCGGAGCGTGTAGGCGCCTCGACTCGCACGATCGAGCGCTACCGCGCCGGGAAGCTGAAGAAGCCACAGAAGCGGCTCCAGGCCGCCCTGGTGGAGGCGACCGAATCTGAGTGGCAACCGCAGGTCAGGGCGCGTGCACGCGAACAGGC
>NZ_AGBF01000517.1 GCF_000225525.1 Streptomyces zinciresistens K42
CCGGGAGTTCGCCGACCGCCACACGCTGGGCATGACGCTGCTGTCCGACCCCGGCGGCACGGTCCGCGAGCGGTTCGGCGTGGCCCGCGGCTTCTCGCTCGCCCCCACCAGGCGCGTCACCTTCGTCATCGGGCAGGACCGCACGGTCCTGGAGGTCGTCCGCAGCGAACTGCGGATGAGCGCCCACGCCGACCGCGCCCTGGCCGCCCTGCGCGGGTGA
>NZ_AGBF01000516.1 GCF_000225525.1 Streptomyces zinciresistens K42
CTTGGCGGCTTCCTTGAGCTTGGAGCCCGCGGACACCTTCACGCTGTAGCCGGCCGGGATCTGGATCGGGTCGCCGGTCTGCGGGTTGCGCGCGGTGCGAGCGGCACGGTGGGTGCGCTCGAAGGTCAGGAAGCCAGGGATGGTGACCTTCTCGTCGCCCTTGGCGACGACCTCGCCGACGGTCTCGGCGAACGCGGCCAGCACGGCGTCGGCGTCCTTGC
>NZ_AGBF01000515.1 GCF_000225525.1 Streptomyces zinciresistens K42
GGCGTCAGGGCCGCGGTCCGGTCGGCCACGGCTACTCGACGGCCAACCTGGACGCGGGCACCCAGTACTACAGCTTCCGCATCGCCGATGACGTCGTCGGCGTCAGCCTCGACACCACCGACCCGGGCGGCCACTACGAAGGTTCCCTCGGGGCGGCCCAGTTCGCCTGGCTGGACCGCAC
Source organism: Streptomyces zinciresistens K42 (assembly GCF_000225525.1). Lineage (GTDB taxonomy): Bacteria > Actinomycetota > Actinomycetes > Streptomycetales > Streptomycetaceae > Streptomyces > Streptomyces zinciresistens. The sequence goes on from NZ_AGBF01000515.1 coordinate 182, forward strand.
GCTGCGGGAGAACAAGGACGCGTACGCCGTCGTCTTCAGC
>NZ_AGBF01000514.1 GCF_000225525.1 Streptomyces zinciresistens K42
TCGACCCGGCGCAGATGGCGGAACCGCTGACGGGCGGTCGTGGCCACCTCTATTGGCGTCGGGCGGATGCGGGTCTCCCCTATGTGAGTTCGGTCGGCCACGGGGTGTTGGCGCTCGACGGGGAGCGGTACGTGGCCGGATGGCTCGCGACGGCTGAGGAGTCCGTTGAGCTGCCCGCGACCAGTCCCGTTCCGCCCGACGGGGACATCCCGGCGGTGGGCAG
>NZ_AGBF01000513.1 GCF_000225525.1 Streptomyces zinciresistens K42
CTGCCCACCGCCGGGATGTCCCCGTCGGGCGGAACGGGACTGGTCGCGGGCAGCTCAACGGACTCCTCAGCCGTCGCGAGCCATCCGGCCACGTACCGCTCCCCGTCGAGCGCCAACACCCCGTGGCCGACCGAACTCACATAGGGGAGACCCGCATCCGCCCGACGCCAATAGAGGTGGCCACGACCGCCCGTCAGCGGTTCCGCCATCTGCGCCGGGTCGA
>NZ_AGBF01000512.1 GCF_000225525.1 Streptomyces zinciresistens K42
TGTTCCCGGGAGGTGTCGGCAACACCCGCAAGGATCCGGAGGCGTTCGCCCGTCTGATCCACGACGTGGAGACGAAGATCTTCGACGTGCTGCCGGACGAGACCTGGGTCTATCCCGGGCACGGCGACGACACGTCCCTGGGCGCGGAACGCCCGCACCTGCCGGAGTGGCGCGCGCGGGGGTGGTGACCGGCGCGGCGGAGCCCGGCGCGCGCCCCGTGTGAAC
>NZ_AGBF01000511.1 GCF_000225525.1 Streptomyces zinciresistens K42
GGACGGGCGTCGACGCCGAACTTGCCGTACAGCTCGGCCCGCCACTGCTCGGCCAGGGCGGGCGAGCACAGCACGACCAGACCGCGGGCGTCGCCCTGCGCCAGCAACTCGGCGGCGATCAGCCCGGCCTCCACCGTCTTGCCGATACCGACGTCGTCGGCGATGGCTGCCCAGGAGTTGCAGCAGCCGGTGACGACCGGCCGGGTGATCGCGGTGACCTCGATCCGCGGTGGC
>NZ_AGBF01000510.1 GCF_000225525.1 Streptomyces zinciresistens K42
AATGGGGCCGGACGAGCGAAGGAGACTCACGTGGCCATCCGCGTCCTACTGGTCGACGACCAGCCGCTGCTGCGTACCGGCTTCCGGATGATCCTGGAGGCGGAGCAGGAAATCGCGGTCGTGGGCGAGGCCGGCGACGGCCTCCAGGCCCTCGACCAGGTGCGGGCCCTGCAGCCCGACGTGGTCCTGATGGACATCCGGATGCCCCGGATGGACGGGGTGGAGGCCACGCGGCAT
>NZ_AGBF01000509.1 GCF_000225525.1 Streptomyces zinciresistens K42
GCGGCGCCGCGGGTCGGCAGGCGGTGCGCCGGTCAGCTCGAGTGCGCCGTGGAGGCCGGCGCGCAGGTCCGCCGGCGCCGACTGGGCCCGAAGGTCAAGCAGCACAGGCGCGCCGAGACGGCGTGCCGCGGTGCGGACGGCGAAGGTCTTGCCGACCCCGGCATCACCCAGCACGCACAGGAAGCGCCGCTGGGCACAGGCGTCGGCGAGTGCCTCGCCCACGGCGAGCATGCCCGGG
>NZ_AGBF01000508.1 GCF_000225525.1 Streptomyces zinciresistens K42
CTCGACAGCGGCAGGCGGGCGGTGTAGACGAAGGCCGGTCAGGGCCCTCGACGGAACTGTTGTTTTTCTTCACACAAACTCAACTGCCGTTGTGGGCCCGTCAGTTACGGGCACACCGCGCGTGACTACGGACGTGCCGTGAACCGACCGTCGCCCCGCTTGTGCAGCCAGCCGCGGTCGGCGAGCTTGGTCATCTTCGCCCGCAGAGGTTCCAGCTTGCCGCGCACCGAGGCGTCCAGGCCCAGCCGCT
>NZ_AGBF01000507.1 GCF_000225525.1 Streptomyces zinciresistens K42
CCTCGGGGCCGGTCTGCGGGAGTTCGGCGCCCGGGGCCGAGCCGCCGCCGGGGGTGCCGCCGGTGCCGCCCGAGCCGCCGGCCGCCGTCACGTCGAGCGTGAGGGAGGGGCCGGGGCTGTTGCTCGGGGTGCACGTCGTGGTGGTGCCGAGCGCCTTGATGGTGAGCACGCCAGCGGTGAAGGTGACCTTGCCGGTCTTCCTCGGCGTGTACGTGCCCGTCAGATCGCTGATCCGGATGGGGGTGTTGGCCGGGACGGCCTG
>NZ_AGBF01000506.1 GCF_000225525.1 Streptomyces zinciresistens K42
CCGCCGTCGACACGGCCGAGGCGACCGAGGCCAAGCCGCGCCGCACCCGCAAGACCGCCGCGACCGCCGACGTCACGGAGATCCCGGCCCAGACGGCTCAGGAGCCGCAGGCGGCCGAGACCGAGGCCCCGGCGCGTCGCCGCACCCGCAAGGCGGCCCCGCCGCCGAGGCCGCGCTCGACACCGCCGAGGCCGTCGAGACCGCCCCCAAGGCCCGCCGCACCCGCAAGCCGCGGCAGCCGCGGAAGCCGCCGTCGACACGGCCGAGG
>NZ_AGBF01000505.1 GCF_000225525.1 Streptomyces zinciresistens K42
CTGTCGTCCTCGAAGATCCCCACCGACGACGTCGTCCCATTACGCCGCCACCGCGACACCCAACTGTGCAGCGTGCCCGGGTTGATGCCGAGCTCCTCGGCGACGTCACCGACCAGCCTCCCGGTCTCGACCACGATACGCACCGCGCCCTCACGGAACTCGGCATCGTACGGCGGCTTCTTCTTGGACCCCATGAATCCCAACTTCCCCTGCAATCACGGGCTCCACGCTACGAGGGGATGGTCATGACAGACTTCTCCTGCAACGGGGGGA
>NZ_AGBF01000504.1 GCF_000225525.1 Streptomyces zinciresistens K42
CGTCGCGCCAGGCGCGCGCACGGGAGCGGAAGTCGGCCTCGTCGAGGAAGTAGGCGGGCGTGCCGTGCTGTTCGGCGAGGGTCTTCACGTCGACCCCGCCGACGGTGGCGACTCCGTCGGCGTCGCGGGCGACCGTCCGCGCCCACACCTTGGGGTCGAGGACGTTGAGGTCGGCCGGCGGTGCGGAGTAGTGGCCCTCGGGAAGGACGTCGGCGTTCGCGCCCGTCATAGCGTGCGCGGCAGGATCCGCAGGGTGCGGACGACCGTCCGGCCCGCCGACTTGTTGGCGGCCGCGAT
>NZ_AGBF01000503.1 GCF_000225525.1 Streptomyces zinciresistens K42
TCGGAGCGCCGACGCACGTCACGAACCCGGTACGGTTCGTACCCGAACGACTGCCCGGCCGAGCTCGGCTGGTCGACCTCTCCCATGTCGACCTGTCGAAGGTGAAGGTCGGCAAGGAGTGGGTGGAGCTGGACGGCTCGCTGCTGCCGTCTCCGTTCACGCCGAAGGGCGAGCCTCCCGAAGGGCCGGCCTGGTACGCGACGCCCACCGTGGCGTACGCGGTGGAGCTCGGCTACGAGGTGCGCCCGCTGGAGGCGTGGGTGCGGCGCGAGAACGGCCGCTACCTGGACGGCTGGT
>NZ_AGBF01000502.1 GCF_000225525.1 Streptomyces zinciresistens K42
GTTCCTTCTGGAGCTGAGGCACGCCAGGCAGGCGCGACCCAGGTGCGAGTGCGCCTCGCTCGATCTTGTCCCTGATCTCGGATGCGATCCGTTCGTCGGCGACCACGAGCGGGGCCAGCGGGCCGACCTGGAACTCCCACTGTCCGGGCATGACTTCGGCGTTGATGCCGGAGATGCCCAAGCCCCGCCGCGAGGCAGTTCTCCAGGTGGGCCTCGACGACGTCGCGGCCGAAGATCTCGTCGGCGCCGACACCGCAGTAGTAGCCGCCCTGGGGCGCCGGGAAGCCGCCCTTGGGGAA
>NZ_AGBF01000501.1 GCF_000225525.1 Streptomyces zinciresistens K42
CCCGGGATTCCGGGACCGGCCGGTGGGCCGTTCGTGTGCTGCACGTATGTGCCCAGACCAGGGAACGGCTGCCTGGCAAGTCCCCCGCGGACCTGCCGGGAATCCCCGGCTGCGGACGGCGACCTCCCGTAACCCTGAGGCAGCCGAATGAGAAAGGAAAGAAGTGGCGAACCAGTCCCGCCCCAAGGTCAAGAAGTCGCGTGCCCTCGGCATCGCGCTGACCCCGAAGGCCGTCAAGTACTTCGAGGCCCGTCCCTACCCGCCGGGTGAGCACGGCCGCGGCCGCAAGCAGAACTCGGACTAC
>NZ_AGBF01000500.1 GCF_000225525.1 Streptomyces zinciresistens K42
CAGCACCAGCGGGTGAGCCTGGCGCAGCATCGCGAGATCATCGCGCTGGCCGGGAAGCTGTCGGACGAAGATCAGCCGGGTCCGCTCGGTGATCGCGGCGGCCATCGCGTCCAGCGGCGCTGGTCAGCGCTGGAGCGGGTGGACGTTGTCGGGACCGAGGTCGTTGGGCGTCGCGCTCGCGGGGGCTCCGAAGCCGACCATGTCCTTGCCCTGGACGACGTTCCCGGCAAGGTCGGGGTGCTCGGCGTCGACACCGGTGTCGAGGACGGCGACGGTGACGCCCTTGCCCCTGGTGGTCTGCCACGCCTCCTGGGTGCGC
>NZ_AGBF01000499.1 GCF_000225525.1 Streptomyces zinciresistens K42
CTCAGACCGGCCCCGGCCGCCCGGCTGCCCGAGGGCCGCGCGCCACCACCGCGCCCGACGCGTGCACCGCTGCTTCCGGCTTCCGCCGTGCGCACCGCTGGTCCCGGCCGGTGGTCTCCTCCCGCTCCGGCGGCCCGCCCTCGGCGACCGCCTCGGCACAGCGTCCTGACGGACCGGCCCCCGCGACCGCGTCGCGGCCCTGCCCCGACGGACCGCCCAGCGCCGGTGGCGCGGGGGGACCGGCCCGTACGCACGCAGACGAAGGCAGCGCGCACCTGCAGCGCGCGGAGTTCCTCCCCGGGCCGGACGCCGGTCCCAC
>NZ_AGBF01000498.1 GCF_000225525.1 Streptomyces zinciresistens K42
TCGTTGGCCGGCGACCGGCACCTCACCGCCCGTCCAGGCCGCCCTCAGCGGCTCCCGCTCGTCGGGCGGCGTCACCAGCAGGGCGGCGGGCAGCGCGGTACGGGCCCCGCTGATCTCGGGGCTGGCGTACGTGAGCCCCGCCCAGGCGCTCGCGCGCGGCGCCAGCGAGACGGCCGTCGCCGTGTCCGGGGAGCGCTTGGGGTCCGGTCCGAGCCGGGTCCCGGAGGCGTCCACGAAGGCGGCGCCCGGATAGCCGCGGACCGTGCAGGTGCGCTCGGACCTGTTGGTGAGCACGATCGGGAAGTTGCGCTGCCCGGCC
>NZ_AGBF01000497.1 GCF_000225525.1 Streptomyces zinciresistens K42
ACTCTCTCCTCGGCCCCTCGCGGTGGCCGTGTCGCCTGTGCTGTCCGGACCCCTTGCCGATGCTCGCACCACCCGCGACCGCGCGCGCTGCGGGCACGCCGCCGCCCGGCGGGGTGCCCGCAGGATGCCTGGTGTGCGGGGAACCGCCTGTTTCCGTGCGATTGCCGACGGATGTCGCTCGGCTGTACGGCACGTGCTCGATCCCGTACGCCTCGTGATTAAGGGAGAACCTATGGCCCCCCATGGTCCCGGCAGGGAAGGCGCGCATGGCCCGTCCTTCGGCGATGAACACGGGCGACGCGCACGGGCCGACGCATCGGCAGCGCGGGCGGGCGG
>NZ_AGBF01000496.1 GCF_000225525.1 Streptomyces zinciresistens K42
CTTCGTCAGCTGCCACTGCGCGCGGGTCAGCTGCTTGATGACCTTGTGGCCCTCCGGGATGCGCCCCGCCCGGACGTACCGTCCCGTCCCTTCCCCTTCCCCGTTCCGGTAGGACGGTCGGGTCCGGGGAACCGGGGAACCGGGTACCGGTACGGCCGTCCCTACCGACGGCCGGGCCCGGTCCCGGTTCGGGTAGGACGACCGAACGGACGACGACGGGGTCCGGGGGTCCGGGTCCCGTTTCCGTTCCGGGGGCCCCGGGGGGACCCGGAACGACGTTCCGGTTCCGGGCCCCCCGACCCCCGACGTTCCGTTCCCGTCCCCTTTCCGTTAGGACGGTCCCGT
>NZ_AGBF01000495.1 GCF_000225525.1 Streptomyces zinciresistens K42
CCAGGTCGTAGCCGGATTCCGTCGTGGTCACGATGCCGCCTTCTCCTGCGGAGCCCGGGGATTCCAGGCCCGCTGCTATGCGTCTTGCCGAATATCTCATTGCCGCCATACTATACGGACATGCGAATAGTTCCAGTTGTGGAGGCCACCCGTATGCCCCAGCGCCTTAACACCCCCGCCCCGGCGGCGTCGGCTGCCGATGAGGTGCCCTGCACCCATCTGGACACGGTGGCCAAGTTCTTCCGCGCCCTGTCGATGTACGACGTCCTGCAGTGCATGCCGACGATCCCGGGCGCGGTCGGCGCGTTCCGCCGCTCGGCCCTGGAGCGCGTCGGCGGCATGAGCGACGACACCCTCGCCGAG
>NZ_AGBF01000494.1 GCF_000225525.1 Streptomyces zinciresistens K42
GGTCGTACTCGGGCAGCGCCGCGTCACTGCGCGGCACCCGGGTCACCTCGCGGCGGCGCTTCTTCCTCGGGCGCGGCATCACCTGCTCCAGGCACCGGGCAGCCGGTCGGGGCGGTGCGGGTAGCGGGGGCCGGGACGCTGCGGGCGAGGTCGGCCGATCCGGCGGCGCGGGCGGGGGATGAGCACGAGCAGTTCCTCCAGTCGTCGGTGGACAGCGCTGCGCCCCGCCGACGTCGTGCTGGTGTCGGCGGGGCGCAGCGGGTGGTGCGGCTGGGTTATGCGGCGAGGCCGTGGGCCGTGTGCGTGGGGTGCTCACCGGGCGCAGTCGGCGCGGGCGTGGTGTGGCCCGGCCGGGGTTGCTGGTCCGGCTGCTGCTGAGGGGCACCGTGCAAG
>NZ_AGBF01000493.1 GCF_000225525.1 Streptomyces zinciresistens K42
CGTTGATCATCTCTGGAGGACTGTGCTGATGGAACAGCTGCCGATCGTCCGCCCCGGCGAGCGCGTGGTCGCGCGGTCGGACGGCAAGGGCGGCTTGATCCTGGGCGTGGAGAAGATCAAGGGCCGGGAGTTCGCCGCGAGCGCGGAGTGCAGCGGCTACGTGCTGGACGCCCGGCTGCTGATGGACGTGCTCGGCAGCCTGAAGATGCCCGGCTCCTGGTTCCAGGTCTGGTGCAAGCTCGTGGCGCTGCAGAACGCCAACCGCGCTGACGACCAGACCCGCGCCGCCGCCCGCGGCTTCGTGAAGACCAACCAGCGCGACCTCCAGGCCCGGTGCAACCTGTCGGCGGCCTCGGTGAACGAGGCGTCGCAGTTCTTCGCCGCACCATCGGCTGGATGCGCACCGCCAAG
>NZ_AGBF01000492.1 GCF_000225525.1 Streptomyces zinciresistens K42
GCCTGGGCGAGGGTGGGCACGGTGAGCCCGAAGGTGTAGTCGTTCTGCGCGCGAGTGTGCAGTTGGATGCTGTCACCTCGCCATTGCGCGTTCGGACGAGCAGAATCCCCTTGTGCAGTTCGAGCGCCATGTCGGCGAGCTTGGCCTGGGTGAGCTGGAAGCCCCCGATCGGCCGGCCGAACTGCTCCCGCGTCCTCGCGTAGTCCACGGCGGCCTCGAAGCAGGAGCGCGCCGGAGAGGAAGCCGCCCTCCTCCCACGACTCCTTCCACGCGGCGCGCAGCCGCGCGAGCCGCCTCGGGCCGGGCTTGCTCTGCAGTTCGGGGCCCGGCGGCACGGGCGGCAACTCGTTGAGCAGGTCGAGGAAGGACGGGCTGTCCTGGCCGTTGATCGGCTTGTCGTTGTGGGTCATGGCGTGGCTGCTCCTTCTGCCGG
>NZ_AGBF01000491.1 GCF_000225525.1 Streptomyces zinciresistens K42
TCTCGCTCGACGTCGCCCCCGGCGAGTTCGTCACCCTCCTCGGGGCCTCCGGGTGCGGCAAGTCCACCCTGCTCAACCTGGTCGCCGGACTGGACCGGCCGACCTCGGGCGCCATCACCACCGACGGCCGCCCGGCGCTGATGTTCCAGGAACACGCCCTGTTCCCCTGGCTGACCGCGGGCAAGAACATCGAACTCGCCCTGAAACTCAGGGGCGTCACCAAGAACGAGCGCCGCCCCCGCGCCGAGGAACTCCTCGCACTCGTCCGCCTCGACGGCGCGTACGGCAAACGCGTCCACGAACTGTCCGGCGGCATGCGCCAGCGCGTCGCCCTGGCCCGCGCCCTCGCCCAGGACAGCCGCCTCCTCCTCATGGACGAACCCTTCGCCGCCCTCGACGCCATCACCCGCGACGTCCTGCACGACGAACTCACCCGCATCTGGCGCGAGACCCGCCTCT
>NZ_AGBF01000490.1 GCF_000225525.1 Streptomyces zinciresistens K42
GCCCTGGGAGCTGTGCAGCGACAGCGACAACCGCTCCGGGTAGAGCGAACTCACGTCGACCACCGGGGCCGGCAGGTCCGGGAAGTCGACCGCCAACAGCCGCAACGCCCCCAGCGGCACCGACAGCCCGTCCAGCGTGAGGATCGCACTCATGCCGCACCGCCCGACTGGCCCGCGCCGGCCGTGCGGTTGAGCAGGGCGACACGGGCGGCGAGCGCCCGGCGGCGGGCCCGGCGGATGCGCCGGCAGTCCAGCTCACCCGGGATGCGGTCCAGCGTGATGATCTGCGCGTCGAGCAGGTCGACGTCCGCCAGGATCACGGGCATCTCCCGCTCGATCGCGTCCAGCTCGGCCGCGGTCGGCTCCACGAAGTCCGCGAACGCCGTGACAGCGTCCTGAACAGTCACGATGATGTTCATTGGGTCGTGTTCTCCTCACAGGGTTGGACGGCCCGAACGCG
>NZ_AGBF01000489.1 GCF_000225525.1 Streptomyces zinciresistens K42
CGCACGGGGCGCGGACCGGGCGCCGCCGCGGCACGGTGCTCGGCGGCTGCGCCGTCCGGGCGAACGCGCGGCAGACCGGACGGCTCGCGTCCGGCCCTCGGGCCGCCTCCGCCGCCTCGGCCACCCGCACGGGTCCGGAGCGCGCGCACAGGGCTCCGCGCGCCCGCCGAACCGGACCCAGCGCATGTCGACCTTCGGCGGCCTCCTGCGCAGGGCTCCGCGCGCCCGCGAACCGGACCGCGTCGATCAGGCCAATCTTCCGCCGGACGGGTGGCACACCCCGCCCGGCTCCGCCGGGGCCGGGGTCACGGTCCACGTGAGCGGCACCGGAATCCGCTTCCCGCACCGGGAGTTCGGTGGCCGGGCGCGCTGCGGCGGGGCCGTGCCGGACGTCGGCGCGACGGCCTCCGACGGTGGCGGACACGGCACCCGCGGCACCGCGACCGTCGTCGGCGGGCGGTCCGGCGCCG
>NZ_AGBF01000488.1 GCF_000225525.1 Streptomyces zinciresistens K42
GTGATCTCAGGGTCGGTTCCGTCGACGGCGGTGACCAGGGTGTCCCACGTCTCCCGTCGGCCGAACCAGGCGTTCTGCAGGGTCTCCACCCAGGCGTAGATGTACTCGTCGAACTCCGCGCCGGACGCGCGGAGAAACGGGACGGGCACGTGAGCCAGCTGGTCGGCCCGATCGTTCTCACGGCAGATGGCCGCCAGGTAGAAGGCGGTGAGCCAGTTTCCCGCGTGCAGGTAGTCCTGAGGTCCGGTCGCGGGAAGGTGCTTCACCTCACCCATGCTCCCGATACGGCAGGGAACGGATCCTTCCACCGCCGTGCCGGCCGTGAACAGCGCGGAGCCCACCTGCATGGCTGTGACCCACGCCTCCCATGTGGGGAACTCCCCCGCCACGGGGTCCGTCAGGCAACGCCACTTCGCGACAGCCAGCGTGAGCATCTGAGCGTCGTAGCGGTAGTCCGCCGACGTCTCGATCTCGTCGAGCACTTCCTTGGTGCTGTCGATGACGGG
>NZ_AGBF01000487.1 GCF_000225525.1 Streptomyces zinciresistens K42
CGTCGAGGAGTTCCTCACGGATCGACTCCACGTGCGAGGAATGCGACGCGTAGTCCACCGCGATACGCCGAACCCGCACCTCCTCACCCTCCAGAGCCACCAGCAACTCGTCCAACGCAGCCGGCTCACCCGAAACCACCGTGGAGGAAGGCCCGTTGACCGCCGCAACCGCCAAGCGGTCACCGAAGCCCGCAACCCTCTCCCGTACCGTCTCGGCGGGCAGCGCGACCGACGCCATACCCCCACGCCCCGCCAGACGCTCACCGATCACCCGACTACGCTCAGCAACGATCCGGGCACCGTCCTCCAGGGAGAGCGCACCGGCGACGACGGCCGCAGCAATCTCACCCTGCGAATGACCCACCACCGCAGCCGGCACCACCCCGAACGACTCCCACAACCGGGCCAGCGACACCATCACCGCCCACGACACGGGCTGCACCACATCCACCCGGCCCAGACCACCCGCCAACTCCACCCGCAGATCCCACCCCACGAACGGCGCAAGAGC
>NZ_AGBF01000486.1 GCF_000225525.1 Streptomyces zinciresistens K42
GGTGACGTCGCGCAGGGTCGCCACCGTGCCGCGCCGCTCCCCGCCCGACACCGGGGAGGTGTTCACCACCAGGACCCGGTCGGCCGCCAGGTGCACCTCGTCCACCCTCGGCTCCGACGCCAGCAGCGCCCCGGTCAGCGGGGCGGGCAGGCCGAGCTCGGCCACCGACCGCCCCACCACGTCGCCGTCCACGCCCAGCAGCTCGCGCCCGCCGTCGTTGATGAGCGCCACCCGGAACTGGCCGTCCAGCATCAGCAGGCCCTCGCGCACGGCCCCCGATCCTCTGCGTCGCCGTCACCGCACTCGTGCACCACGGCAACGCCCCCAAGGCCGAACACTTCATCACCATGCCCAGCATGCCCGCCATCTGCCTCGACGACCTGAGCCGGGACGGCGTGCGCGACCTGTTCTCCGCCGTGCTCAACCGCGACCCCGATCCCGACGTCGTCCGGACGCTCCACGAGGCCACCGGCGGCAACCCCTTCTTCCTCAGCGAACTCCTCACCGAGTTCCGG
>NZ_AGBF01000485.1 GCF_000225525.1 Streptomyces zinciresistens K42
GAGTCCTTGGAGACGCCGGCCGGCCGCCCGTCCACATGGACCAGCAGCACGCTCTCGGCGGCGGGCGTTGCGGATGCCCTGGATCTGGGAGTCCTTGGCGTAGGGGTGGGACAACTGGTGGTCGCGGGCCTCGATCTGGCGCCGCAGGGTGCGGGCGTCCAGGAGCGGCTTGCCGGTCAGGCCGTTCATCTTCTCGACCAGGTCCTCCAGGCCGGGCGCGGTGACGAAGTCGGCGCCGTGGCGCAGGAAGGCGGCCACCGGAGCCGCGAAGCGCGCGGCCCGGCCGGGCCCGGACCAGGCGACGCGTTCCACGGGTCGGCGTCGTCCAGGGTGCGCAGCAGATGCACGCCATCGCTCAGACCTTCGGTACGACGACTCCTTGCGCAGCACCGCGGGTCGCCCGCCTGCCGCTTCTCCAGGACCAGCTTGAAGAGGCGGCAGACCAGCGTGAAAGCGGCGATGGCATCGCCGCGTCCGGCCTTGATTTCCCTCGTGATTTCGGACCGAGTAACGCGGA
>NZ_AGBF01000484.1 GCF_000225525.1 Streptomyces zinciresistens K42
GCGCGGTCGGTATCGCCAAGGACGGCACCGTCCCGCCCGGCGCCGCCGGCTACGGCGCCGGGCTCGGCGTGCTCGCGTCGGTCGCGCATCTGGCGGTGCGGCTGCGCGCCCCCTCCGTCGCCGACCCCCGGTACCCGGTCGTCGTCGTCGTCCGGACCGTACGGTCCGGGTCCCGTTCCGTCGTCCTAACCGGAACCCGGTCCCGGTCCCGGTCCGGTTGGGTCGTCGTAGTACTTACCCGGTACCCGGTCCGTACCCGTACCGGTAGGGAACGGACCCGGGGCCCGGGGACCCGGGGACCCGGGGGCCGGTCCCCGTCCCCCGAACCCCTAACCGTTCGGTTGGGTTCCGGTACCCCCTACCCGGGGGTTGGGGGGTCCCGGTCCGTTTCGTTACTACGTTCGGGTTGGGGTTCCGGTTCCGTCGTCGTCGTCGTCGGCCGGACCCGAACCCCGGGTACCGGGGTCGTCCCTACCGACGGCCGTACCTTACCCTTACCCGTTACCGTTCGTCGGTCCGGTTCCGGTCCCGGCCCCCGT
>NZ_AGBF01000483.1 GCF_000225525.1 Streptomyces zinciresistens K42
CCCGCGCCCGGCGCCGGGAAGATCAACCTCGACAAGGGCCGCGTCAGCCTCCAGAAGAACCAGACGGTCTCCCTGGTGAAGGGCGGCCGCCCGCTGCTCTCCCAGGTCAGGATGGGCCTCGGCTGGGAGCCCGCGTACCGCGGCAGGGACATCGACCTCGACGCCTCCGTCATCGCCTACGGCCCCCAGCGCAACCACATCGACAGCTGCTACTTCGGCAAGCTCCAGATCCTGGGCGGCGCCGTCCGGCACTCCGGCGACAACCTCACGGGTGAGGGCGGCGGGGACGACGAGTCGATCACCGTGGACCTCGGCCGGCTGCCCCAGGAGGTCTCCGGCCTGGTCTTCACGGTCAACTCCTTCTCCGGGCAGAAGTTCACCGAGGTCGCCAAGGCGTACTGCCGGCTGATCGACGCCGCGTCCGGCGAGGAGCTCGTCCGCTTCGACCTCACCAACGCCGAGGCGCAGACCGGCGTGATGATGGCGAAACTGATCCGGCAGTTCTCCGGCGAGTGGGAGATGACGGCCATGGGCGACTTCGTGAAGTCGCGCACGGTGCGGGG
>NZ_AGBF01000482.1 GCF_000225525.1 Streptomyces zinciresistens K42
CGGCGTATGTGCTGGATGCGGGGTTGCGGCCGGTGCCGTTGGGTGCGGTGGGTGAGTTGTTTCTGTCGGGTGCGGGTGTGACGCGGGGGTATCACGCGCGGCCGGGGTTGACGGCTGAGCGTTATCTGCCTGATCCGTTCGTGGTGGGTGGGGGGCGGATGTATCGGACGGGTGATCTGGTGCGGTGGCGTCCGGATGGTCAGCTGGACTTTCTGGGGCGGGTTGACGGTCAGGTCAAGGTGCGTGGGCATCGTGTGGAGCTGGGTGAGGTGGAGGAGGTTCTGCGCCGGCATCCGCAGGTCGGTGGTGCCGTGGTCGCGGCGCGCGAGGACGCCGGCGGATCGCTGCGGCTGGTGGCGTATGTGGTCTGCGCTCAGCCGAGTGGTGATGTTCCGGCTGATCTGGCTTCCTACGCGCGCACGTTGCTGCCGGATTTCATGGTTCCTTCCGTGTTCGTGAGCCTGGCGGAGTTCCCGCTCCTGCCGAACGGGAAGACCGACCGGTCGGCTCTTCCGGCCCCGGACCCGGCCGCGGGTCACTGCGTCTACCGGGCGCCGTCCGGTCCTGCGGAGGAACTCGTCGCCG
>NZ_AGBF01000481.1 GCF_000225525.1 Streptomyces zinciresistens K42
GGTCATGACGCTCAAGACCCTCCGATCTGCGGTGGCGAAGCCTGGACGTGGAAGACGTGCGCGGGCGCCCTGCCGGGCTCCAGGCGTACGTAGTTGGTCCGGCCCCAGCGATAGGTCTCGCCCGTCAGTTCGTCGCGCACGGACAGGGAGGCGTCGCGGTCCAGGCCGAGTTGCGGCATGTCCAGCGAGACCGTGCCCTCCTGGACGTGGTGCGGATCGAGGTTGGCGACCACCACGACCGTGTCCGGGCCCGTGCGCTTGCTGTAGGCGATGAGCGCGTCGTTGTCAGTGTGGTGGAAGCGCAGGTTCCTGAGCCGGTGCAGCGCGGGGTGGGTCCGCCGAATGGCGTTGAGGCGGGTGATGAGGGGGGTGAGGGTGTGGCCCTGGTCCTCGGCGGTCTGCCAGTCGCGGTGGCGGAGCTGGTACTTCTCGGAGTCGAGGTATTCCTCGCTGCCGGGGCGCAGGGGGGTGTTCTCGGCGAGTTCGTAGCCGCTGTAGATGCCCCAGGCGGGGGAGAGGGTGGCGGCGAGGACGGCGCGGACGGCGAAGGCGGGGCGTCCGCCGTCCTGGAGGTAGGCGTGGAGGATGTCGGGAG
>NZ_AGBF01000480.1 GCF_000225525.1 Streptomyces zinciresistens K42
GATCATGTGGTGGGTGCCCCTCCGGTCTGCGGGCTGGACGGTCGCAGAAGGCGAAAGATGTGCGCGGGCCCGCGGGCCGGGTCGAGGCGCACATAGTTGGCCCTGCCCCAGTGATAGGTCTCGCCGGTGAGCTCGTCGCGCACCGGCACCGACTCGTGCCATTCCAGGCCGAGTTGCGGCATGTCCAACGAGACCGTGGCCTCCTGGGTGTGGTGCGGATCGAGGTTGGCGACCACCAGAACCGTGTTCGATCCGCTGCGCTTGGAGTACACGATCACCGCCTCCTGGTCCGCCTCGTGGAAGTGCAGGTCGCGCAGTTGCCGCAGGGCCGGATTGGCCCGGCGGATCTCGTTGAGGCGGGTGATGAGGGGGGTGAGGGTGTGGCCCTGGTCCTCGGCGGTCTGCCAGTCGCGGTGGCGGAGCTGGTACTTCTCGGAGTCGAGGTATTCCTCGCTGCCGGGGCGCAGGGGGGTGTTCTCGGCGAGTTCGTAGCCGCTGTAGATGCCCCAGGCGGGGGAGAGGGTGGCGGCGAGGACGGCGCGGACGGCGAAGGCGGGGCGTCCGCCGTCCTGGAGGTAGGCGTGGAGGATGTCGGGGG
>NZ_AGBF01000479.1 GCF_000225525.1 Streptomyces zinciresistens K42
GCGGCGGGCGCGGTCGGGCGGGGCGTGCGTCAGGTGCACCACCACAGGAACCGGTCGCAGGTCTCCGACGGCTTGGGGTCCGGGGCCGGGTCCGCCGCGGGCGGCGCGGTCGTGGGGGTCGGGTCCGGGGCCGACGTGTGCGGCGGGGCCGGGGCGGTGGCGGTCGGACCGGAGCCGCCGCCGGCCGTCGCGGGCCGGGAGTCGCGCGTCGGGCTCTCGCCCTCGCCCTCCTTCCCGCCGCCCTCGGCGGACTCCGGCACCGAGGGGGACGCCGACGGGCTCGCGGAGGCGCCGCCCGCCCCGGGGCGCGTGGCGCCCGCGGTCACGTCCGGCGACGGGGAGAGCTCCGACTCCGCGGCGCCCTCCGCCGTCGCGTCACCGGCCACCGCGGGCTCGGGGGGCGTGCCCGGGGCGTCCATGCCGAGTTCGGCGAGGCTCAGCCCGCCGGCGGCCAGGACGAAGCCGGCGACGACCAGCAGGGTCCGGCGGCGGCGCCTGCGGTGGGCGGCGGCCTTGCGATCGCGACGGCTCCCGCCGCCCTCCCCGGGCCCCTCGCCGCCGTCGGGTTCGTCCGCGGCATCGTCGTACGCGTCGTGGGTGCCGGGGTCCTCGCCGGCCGCGTACGCGTCGCCCTCG
>NZ_AGBF01000478.1 GCF_000225525.1 Streptomyces zinciresistens K42
CCGCGCATGGCCCGCTCGATCGCGGAACCCTCGGTGCGGGAGTAGCGGGCCGGGATGGTCGGCACGTCGTAGGCGTTCTCCATGGTGCCCTCCGCCGCCTTGCGGGTGGCGCCGGGCGAACCCATGTTGAAGATGACCGGCCTCGAGTTCTGGCGCAGGTTGTCCTTCATCTCGGTGGAGAACCCGTTGTGCGCGAACGGCGACTGCCCGGCCGGGTTGAAGCCGATGCCGTACTTCAGGCCGGTGACCGTGAGGTCCTCGCCGTCCTTCTGGATGAACTCGCCGAAGTCCGCGTCCTGCGCCGCGGTCATGAACTCATCGCCGTAGACGTTGAGCTGCCGGTAGGGGCAGCGCGGGTCGCCCGGCTTGTAGTCGTGCGGCTGACCGTCGTGCGGCCAGGGCATCTCCGCCCTGATCTCGCACAGCGCCTTCGCCGCCCGCAGCGAGCGGGCCATCCACAGCGCGTTCGAGCCCTGACGGTCGATGTACCGACCGAGCACGCTGGTCTTCTCGTCCTTGCGGACGGTGCCCAGCCACACGACCTCGCCGTCCAGGGACTGGGCGGCCATGTGGATCGCGAAGAACTGCGTCTTGCCGGACCGGCTGACCCCGAGGGTCAGGCCGTGCGCGGGGGCGTTCTTGTCGTGCTGGTAC
>NZ_AGBF01000477.1 GCF_000225525.1 Streptomyces zinciresistens K42
AACGGCCGCAGGAATCTGTCCACAGGCGATCCGTGATCCCTAGGAGGTATGAACGAGCACGAGCAGCAGCAGCCGGCCCCGCGCCGCGGCAAGGTCCTGGAGGCCCTCGCGCGGGCGGAGCGGAAGGTCTTCACCCGGCCCGCACCGAAGTCCGCAAATGCACAGGTGAAATTCCTTCTCACGCGGACGAAGGAGTCAGCAAGGAGCCTGGCGGAGCGTGTAGGCGCCTCGACTCGCACGATCGAGCGCTACCGCGCCGGGAAGCTGAAGAAGCCACAGAAGCGGCTCCAGGCCGCCCTGGTGGAGGCGACCGAATCTGAGTGGCAACCGCAGGTCAGGGCGCGTGCACGCGAACAGGCGTCCACCTCCAGCGGGATGATGGTGGAGGTGACGGCGTACTTCGGATTCACGTGCTCGGGCAGCTCGGACGACGGCCGCATACGCACCATCACCACCCCGATCTCGCCCACCTACGTGAAGCAGATCCTGGAGCTACAGGAGGCCGGAGCGACGGATGAGGATCTGCATCCGATCGTCGCGGAGGCCATCACGGAGTCCTATTTCACGGAATGGGGCACCCGCGCCGATGGTCTGCGCGCAGATTTCACGCACGTCCAGGCCATCGAGTTTCTATTCTGACCCGCTCGAATTCCGGGCCTGCTATAAAGCAATCCGG
>NZ_AGBF01000476.1 GCF_000225525.1 Streptomyces zinciresistens K42
TTCTGCGCCCCTTCGGCGACAGCGCCCACGACCACATCTGACCGTCACCTCCGAAAGGACACCGCCGTGCGCCTCCAGCCCTTCCCGGCCGCCGCGGGCGAGCCCGTGCCCTCAGCCCGCGTCCGGTATCCCGCCCCTCGCCCCGCGCGCCGGCGGGAGGCGCCCGGACAGGTCGGCGGGTTCAGCAGGCTCGAACGGTTCGGACGGTTCGGACACCGCCGTGTCCGGCCGCTGCTGGGGCAGGACCGGCTGGAGCACCAGCATCCGCTCGACGATGCGCAGGAACATCGCGACGTCCCGGATGAGGTCGTCGGCGTCCCGGCGGCCGGCCGCGCCCTGGATGCCCGCCTCGGCTTGGGCGCGGCGCCGGGCGCCGGAGGCGAACAGGGCGCTCCACTCGGTGAGTTCGGGCGCTATCTCGGGGAGCACCTCCCAGGCGCTGCGGATCCTGGCCCGGCGCCTGGGGCTGGACTCCGGGCGCCCCCGCGCGGCGAGCACGGCGGCGGCGACGCGCAGGGCGGCCAGATGGGCCGTGGAGAAGCGCTCGTTGGGGGTTTCCAGAACCGCGGCCTCGTCGAGTCCGGCACGGGCCTTGGCGAGCAGGTCGAGGGCGGCGGGCGGCGCCGTGGCCCGGCGGAGCACGGGGTGCACGTCGCTCGCCGGGCCGGTCAGTGAGGGGG
>NZ_AGBF01000475.1 GCF_000225525.1 Streptomyces zinciresistens K42
GTGTCTAATCAACGGCGGATCTGATGATCAAGGAGATGCGTCTGATGACGGAGACCGCCGTGGAGAACGAGCAGGCCGAGCAGGTGGTTCAGGCACAGTCGAGTTCAGTGTCGGACGAGCAGCTCGTTGCGATGCTGGTTGACCGTGCCCGCAACGAGGGGCTGCAACTGACCGGCGAGGGCGGGCTGTTGCAACAGCTCACCAAGCGGGTGCTCGAGTCCGCCCTGGAGGGCGAGATCACCGACCACGTCGGCTACGAGAAGCACGACCCGGCCGGGAAGAACAACGGCAACAGCCGCAACGGGACCCGGGCGAAGACCGTGCTGACCGATGTCGGCCCGGTGGAGGTAAGGGTGCCGCGCGATACCGCCGGCAGCTTCGAGCCGCAGATCGTCAAGAAGCGGCAGCGGCGTCTGGCCGGTGTCGACGAGATGGTGCTGTCCTTGTCCGCGAAGGGGCTCACCCACGGGGAGATCTCCGCTCATCTCGCCGAGGTCTACGGCGCGGAGGTGTCCAAGCAGACCATCTCCACCATCACCGACAAGGTCATGGACGGCATGGCCGAATGGCAGAACCGGCCGCTCGACCGCGTCTACCCGGTTCTGTTCGTGGACGCCATCAACGTCAAGATCAGGGATGGGAAGGTCGCGAACCGCCCGATATACGTGGTGATGGCGGTGACCGTGGACGGCACGCGCGACATCCTCGGCATCTGGG
>NZ_AGBF01000474.1 GCF_000225525.1 Streptomyces zinciresistens K42
GGTGCGGCGCGGGGCGGGAGTGGTGCGGCGCGGGGCGGCGCGGGAGTGGTGCGCACCGGCACCCGGTCCTGCGGTTGACCGACCGTGCGGCCGGCCGGCTCCGGGCGGGCCGCCGCCGGGGTGGTGCGCACCGGCACCCGGATGGTGGTCCCCTCCGTCGGCACCGTGCGCCGGCCGTCGCTCTCCCGGGAGGCACACGATGCGTCGGCGAAGCCCCTTTACGCCGTGCAGCCTTCCCGGCCGACGGCGAGCGTCACGCAGGCGACGGCCTGGGCGGCGTCCTTGACGGCCACCATCGGCGTGTAGGCGTCGGCGTCCCCGGCGGTGGTGATCGACGCGCTCCGGCTGGCCCGCCCGGCCCGCACCACCACCTCGTCGCCCTGCCCGGCCCGGGTGACGCGCCCCCAGGCCGCCCCGCACGCCCGGCTGTAGCGCACCTCGACCACGGCCGTGCCCACGGTCGCGGAGCCGGCGGTGGTCACCCGGTCGCCGCTGCACCCCATGGCCTCGGCGTCCTTGCCGGTGCAGGAGGCCCCGGCGCACTTCACGCCCGGCGGCAGGCCGGGGTCGGCCGCGGCGGTGGCCGACGGCGACGCGGCCGCCTCGCCGCCCTTGCCCGCGCGGCCCGCATCGGTCAGGAAGAACACCCCCGCGAGCACGACGAGCACACCGACCGCGGCCGCGAGGACCATCGTCAGCCGTCGCTTGCCGGCGCTCCCT
>NZ_AGBF01000473.1 GCF_000225525.1 Streptomyces zinciresistens K42
GGGTAGGGGGCCGACCATGATCATATGTCTTCTGTACCATGCTTTGTACCATGGTACAGAGTGCAGTACAAAACCAATTACGCTCCGTAATTTGCGCTGAATTCATTTCCGAATTCGATTCCGATCGCAATTCCGAATACGAACTCCATCATCCCGCACTTCCAATTCAAGAAATGCGCCGACAGGGAATCCAAACGAATGCCTATTCGTGGCTATTCAGGAACCCCTAGGGAGCGTCACCGGGAGTAGCGAGGTACACCCTATCGCATCGGTAACCGTCAGTGAAGGCGCGCCCAACCGGCACGCAGTGTCACCCCAGGTCAGAGCCCCATCACGCCTGCCGTTGCACAACCTCCGAGAGGTCTAGCGACCCCCGACGCAATACCTATTGCCCGGCTTTCCAGACGGCCTATAGGAGCCTCTTTCCGGCCGTCCAGCACCCATCCGACACCCTCACTCAAAAGCCGTTCTGAGAACCGTTCATAAACCCAAGAGAGACCCCGTTCCCATGGTCCGGGGGTTTCTGGTTTCGGGGGTTCGCTGTCGTGTGGGCCGGTTGTTTTGTTGGGGTTGTTCTCCCCCGCAAGCGGGAGGGACCCCCAGGGGTCGTGTGCGGCTGTCTGTGAGCCGTCCGGCCGTCTGTCGGCTGTGTGTGGGCCTGTCGTTCCTGGGGTCGTGTGCGGTCGTCTGTGGGCCGTCCGGCGAGTGCGTGACCGTGCGGGTTGCTGCGGTCGTGTGCGGCCGTAT
>NZ_AGBF01000472.1 GCF_000225525.1 Streptomyces zinciresistens K42
CCGGACGTGTCGTCACCGGCGGGCCACTGCTGCGGGGTCCGCATGCCCTGGGCGGGAGTGGCCTGCGCGGGCGGCGCCTCGGCGGGCAGCGGCAGACCGCCGCCGGCGGGGGGCGCCGCGGACACGGCCCGTGCGACGGCCTGCGCGGCCTGTCCGGGCACCGGGTGAGGCCGCCCCTGCGGGGCGGAGGCCGGCTGGGCCGGAAGCTGTCCGGGCACCGGCGGCGCCGGAACCTGCTGCCCGGCGACCTCCACCGGACCCGGAGCCTGCCCTGCGACCTGGTCCGGACCGCCCTGGACCGGACCGCCCTGGACCGGAACCCCCTGCGCGCCCGTCCCGGCCGTCGCCTCCGCCGACTGCGGCTGCCCCACGGCACGCCGACGGCGTCCGGTCGGGGCGCTCGTGGGATGCGGCTGCGGCGGCGTGTGGTCGTCGGCCCGGCCGTGCGGTACGGCGTCGTGGCGTCCCTCGTCGGTCCCTGCGCGCCCGTGTGCCTGCGCCGGGACCGGCACCCCGACCGCGGCGGGTCCGGTGTCCGTGCGGTCCGCCTCGGCGGGCGGCAGCGCGAAGACCGTACGCGGAGCCGTCTCCTGGGCCGTCTGCGCGGCGGCGGCGCGCTCGGTGGCCGCGGCGAGGGCACGGCGGCGCCCCGTCGGCCGACCGTCCTCGTCCGGTCCGGGCACCGCGCCCGTACCCGGGTCCGGTGC
This sequence comes from Streptomyces zinciresistens K42, assembly GCF_000225525.1. Classification (GTDB taxonomy): domain Bacteria; phylum Actinomycetota; class Actinomycetes; order Streptomycetales; family Streptomycetaceae; genus Streptomyces; species Streptomyces zinciresistens. The sequence continues at coordinate 708 of NZ_AGBF01000472.1, forward strand.
CGCGCCGGCCGTCGTCCCGGTACCGGCGGGCAGCGCGGCCGGCAG
>NZ_AGBF01000471.1 GCF_000225525.1 Streptomyces zinciresistens K42
ACGCCGGGGGCGGGGACGTGGCAGCGGGCCGGGCGGTGCGCGACGGCGTGGCGGTCGGACCGCCGGGCGGCGTGGGCGCCGAGGCGGGTTCGGGGGCCGACTCCGCGCCCCACCTGACGGTCTCGGTCCGGAGTGCGGAGCGGGAGGTGTCGACGACCCAGCGCTGGGCGTCGCCCTGGTCGTCGCGGCTCTTGAGCACCAGGGCGCCCGAGCCGTCGGTGGCGGCGGGGCTGAGGCCGAGCCCGCGGTCCGCGCGGGGCACCAGGGCGCCCTTGGCGGTGAAGTCGTAGCGGATGCTCCCGGCCGCGGCTCCGGTGCAGGGGGCGAGCCGCACGGAGTACCCGAGGCCGGAGTCGAGGCACAGCTCCGGGTCGGTGCCGCTGCGGATCAGTCCGCCGGTCTCGTACGCCCACTGCTGGCCGGGCGCCGCGGAACAGGTGGTGAGTTCGGTCTCGGCGTTCGGGGCGGCGTCGCCGCCGACGACGCCGACGCACAGCCCGGAGCCGAGGTTGTACAGCTTGCCGCGCAGATCGCCCTTGGCGGCCTCGGCGGCACCCGCCCAGGACGGGTCGCCGGAGGCGGAGCCCGTGTCCGGGCCGGGCGTGCGGGCGGGCGGGCCGTCGGCGGCGCGGGCGCCGCCGTCGTCGGAGCCGACGGCCGACCAGACGAGGAGCGGGAGCACGACGAGGGCGCTGACGGTGGCGACGGCCGCCGTGAGGTTGCGGCGCCGGGTGGCACGGCGGGCGGCCTTGAGCGCGACCCGGCCGGTG
>NZ_AGBF01000470.1 GCF_000225525.1 Streptomyces zinciresistens K42
CCCGCGCCCGCCCGCCCGGGGGGCGCGGCGCGCTCCGGGTCAGGGGCGGACGTCCACGTAGTCGCCCGCCGTCTTGACGGAGCCGGTCGTGGCGGTTCCGGCGAAGTTCCAGCGCCAGAAGCCGTCCGCGACGGCCTTGGCCATCAGGTGGAGGCCGCCGGTGCCGTTCGTCCGGGCCGTGGCCACCGTGCGGTAGGTGTCGCCGTCCTTCTCCCGGAACTGGAGCTTGACGGTCTGGTCGGCGTATCCGGTGTAGCGGTAGGTGTTCCAGTCGGCGCGCACCAGCCGCCCGTCGATCGTGAGGCGTCCGCCGCGCACCGCGGGTTCCGGTGCGGCGTTCACCGTGAGCCGCGCGGCCCGCTTCAGGCTGAACGTCCCCGCGCCCGGCGCGAAGACGGAGCCGCCGTCGTTGCCGTCCACCAGGGCGTCGACGGACCACTTCCCCGCGTTGGTGTTGGTCAGGTCCACCGGGTCGTCGCCGCCCGGCGCCGGGCGGGCGGTCACGGTGAAGGCCGTCGTGCAGGCCGTCGCGCTCTCGCAGAACGCGTCCGTGGTGTAGAAACCGCCGGCCGGCCCCTTCAGGTCCACGTCGGCGAAGGACAGGCCGGAGTCGTCGGACCCGGTGACCGTGACCGGGAAGGCGACGCCGGCCGTGGTCCCCACGACGACGTCCCGGCCCGCGTTGACCGTGACCGCGCCGACGACGGGGTCGCCGGGCGCCGCGTCGGCCGCGGTGCCCGTCCCGGCCAGCAGGACGGCCACGGACGCCGCCACCGCCC
>NZ_AGBF01000469.1 GCF_000225525.1 Streptomyces zinciresistens K42
GGCGGTGTGTTGTGGTGGTGAGGTGTTGTCGTACGGGGAGTTGGAGGTGCGGGCGAATCGGCTTGCGTGGGGTTTGCGGGGTCGGGGTGTGGGTGTGGGTGATGTGGTGGGGGTGTTGCTTCCGCGGTCGGTTGATCTGGTGGTGGCGTTGTTGGGGGTGTTGAAGTCTGGTGCGTGTTATGTGCCGATGGATGTGGGTTATCCGCGTGAGCGGGTGGATTTCATGGTGGAGGATTCGGGGGTTTGTCTGGTTCTGGATTCGGTGGAGGGTTTTCCGGATGGTGGGCGTTCGGATCGGGTTCCTGTGGTGGGGGGTTCTTCGGATGCGGCGTATGTGATTTATACGTCGGGTTCGTCGGGGCGGCCGAAGGGTGTGGTGGTTGAGCATGTGCAGGTGAGGGCGATGTTGGAGTGGGCGGGGCGGGTGTTCTCCGGGGGTGAGTTGGCGGGGGTGTTGGCGGCGACTTCGGTGTCGTTCGATCTGTCGGTGTTTGAGATTTTTGCTCCGTTGTCGGTGGGTGGGACGGTTTATTTGGTGCCGGACAGTGCGTTGGATCTGATTGCGCATCCTGAGTGTTATGTGGATGTCACTTTGGTGAATACGGTTCCGTCGGTTGTGCGTGAGTTGTTGGTGGCGGGTGCGATTCCGCCTCGTGCGGGGACGGTGAATCTGGCGGGTGAGGCGTTGGCTCCGGGTTTGGTGGCGGAGTTGTATGCGCATCCGGTGGTGGGTGTGGTGAACAATTTGTATGGGCCGTCGGAGGATACGACGTATTCGACGTTTGCGGTGACGTCGGCTGGTGATCCGCGGACGCCGATCGGTGTTCCTGTGGACGGGACGG
>NZ_AGBF01000468.1 GCF_000225525.1 Streptomyces zinciresistens K42
CGGGCGCCGGGCGGCTCGGCGGTGCCCGGCGGCGCGGGCCGCGCGTGCGGCGGCGGCCACCCGGCTCGTCCTGCTCCGAAGAATGGCATACCGTCCGGTCGGTCCCTAGGGGCGTGCGGTGGTCTTTTTCCGCGCGGACCCCGGCGGGCGGTCGCCTGCGGGGCCGGGTGCGGGGGTTCACCGGCCGTCCCGGTCGACCAGGCGGGCCAGTTCGATCCGGGAGCGCACCCCGAGCGCGGCGAAGACGTTGCGCAGGTGGTAGTCGACGGTCCGGGTGCTGACGGCGAGGCGCTGGGCCACCTCCCGGTTGGTGGCGCCCTCGGCGACGTACCGGGCGATCCGCAGCTGCTGCGGCGTCAGCCGGGACAGCGCTCCGTGCGCCGCCCGCCCGGACCCGGTCCCGTGGGCGCGCAGTTCGCCGCGCGCCTGCTCGGCCCACGCCCCGGCACCGCAGCGCTCGAAGGCGACGAGGGCGGCGCCGAGCCGGTCCCGGGCCTCGCGCAGCCGCCGGCGCCTGCGCAGCCACCGGCCGTACAGCAGTTCCGTACGGGCCCGTTCGAAGGCGCCGCCGGTGTCGCCGTGCAGGGCGAGCGCCCGCAGGTACAGGCCGTCCGCCCGATCCCCCGGGGCCAGCAGGGCCCGGCACCGGGCGAGTTGGGCGGGGGCGTGCGGGTCCGCGCCGAGGTCCGCCCACCGGACGAGGTCGGCGAGGGCCGTCCGCGCCCTCTGCGGGTGCCCGGCGAGCACCGCCGCCTCCACGAAGCAGGGCACGGCGAGCGCCCGGACCGCGAAGTGGCCCCGGCCGGGCCCCGCCCCGACGAGCGGCCCGAGCCGGTCAGCGGCGGCCGGCGGGCGGCCCCGGGCC
>NZ_AGBF01000467.1 GCF_000225525.1 Streptomyces zinciresistens K42
CCGCGCCTGCCCGCCGAGGAGCTGTCCCGGGTGCTCGCCGCAGGCCGTAGCGAAGACTGACACAACGGCCTGCACTGGGAACGTGAAGGTGCGGGCTCTGCACTGACACCGGTGCCCGGGCGCGGCACCCCGGGTGCCGCGCGCAGCCCAACATCCGGCGGTTGCACCGATGTTGCGGTTACCGGCCGGTTCTCCTGCGCGGCAGGTCAGGCATGGCGTTATGTGGAGTTCGTGATCACCGACAGCAGCCAGGACAGCGCGCAGACCGGCTTACCCGCCGTCGCGGGCAACGCCTGCCGGGTGCCGGAACCGGGCGCGGTAGAGGCTGAGTTCGCCGGAGTGGACGGCACGCTGGTGCAGCGCCGCTGGGTGGAGGCGGCCGTGGCGGTCAGGTTCGAGCAGCTGGCGCCGGTGGCGGCGTTCCCGGTGGTGCCCGGGCGGCGGTGGGCTCCGGGCTGGTGGTGGTCGGCCACGACCGGGCGGCTGGTGGCGTACAGGTCCGGTGTCATGCGGACCCAGCTCATGCTGCTGGACCGGGATCCGGCGGTGGTGGCGCTGGCCTGCCGGCCGGTGGAACTGGTGTGGCGTGAGGAAAGCAAGACCGCCGGTCATGCGCCGCAGCTGATGGCCAGGCTTCAGGACGGCAGCGGACTGCTGCTCGACGGCGGCGGACGCAGCGGGCCCTCTGCCCGGCTGACGGCACGGGCACGGGTTGTGGCGGCTGCCGCCGAGGCAGCGGGCTGGTCCTACCGGCTCGCGGGGCCGCCGGATCCGGTGCTGGTGGCCAACGTGCGGTGGCTGGCGGGTTACCGGCATCCCCGGTACGCCGCAGGGCCGTGGACGCCGGCTCTGCTGGAGGTGTTCGGC
>NZ_AGBF01000466.1 GCF_000225525.1 Streptomyces zinciresistens K42
GCACACACCGGACGCCGCTCCCCGACCGGCAGACGCCGCCCGCCGGAGCACCGGGCGCCGCCCTGTCCGGCGCGGCCGTCCCGCGGTGGATCGACCGCCACGACGTCCTGGCCGCCCATCTCGACCTCATGTGCCTGCGGATCGCGGTCCGTGTCGCCGCCGGGTCCGGACTGCGCGGCACGGCCGTGCGCCGCCTCGCCGCCAAGGTCGCGGGCCAGGTCCACGAGGCCGCGCGGCGCAGCCTCGGGTCCGGCCAGGGGGAGCTGGACGCACCGACGTTCGAGGCGGTGTTCCCCTGGGGCCCGGCACCCGCCTGGATCGGCGGGGGCACCGGCTGGGCCCCCGCCGTGCTCGCAGAAGGGCTCCTCGTCCCGGCCGGCCGGGGCTACCGGTTCGCCCACGAGGAGTTCGGCGACTGGATCCAGGGCATGCACCTGGACCTCGACGAGGCCCTGGACACGCTCGTGCACCGGCGGGAGACCGACCCGGCCGCCGAGCCGCGCCTCCCCGTGCCGCACCACCGCATCGGCCCCGTGCTCCAGGCCCTCCTCCAGCTCCCCCGGCGGCACGGCACCGGCCGACTCGGCGCCCGGCTGCGGGAGTTGACCGGCGCGCTGGACACCGGGCGGGACTCCTGGTGGGCGGCCCGGCTGCTCAGCGGCACGCTGCTGGCGGTGCCGGACGCCACGCCCTACCGGGACGTCCTGCGGCTGCTCGGCGACCGCATCAACGACCGGCGCCGCCAAGGACGCGACGCCCCGGACGAGTTGGGCCCCGCCTTCTGGACCGCGCTGCCGCTCCCGGACGCCGAGCGGCTCGACCTGCTGCGCCACCTCGTGCGCGCCGACGGCCCGCCGGCCGACGCCGCCCCCGGTGTCCGCGCC
>NZ_AGBF01000465.1 GCF_000225525.1 Streptomyces zinciresistens K42
GACGAACTCCTGCGGACTCCCGGCCCGTGACGGCCACTTCACCGGTTCGCACCCGTGTCGGCCCCGTTCGTCCGGAACGAGGCGGTTCTTGTGCGTCGACATACGCGCGAGTAGTTAACAAAGCGCCGGATTGCCCACCCGAACAGGGTGGGAAGGCTCCTGCGGTACGCCCCACCCGTGCGCCCCCGGGCGCACACCGTCACATCCCGCAGGACCCACCTCCCCACAGCCATCCGCCCACCCACGTTGACGCGGACAGGAGCGGTCATGCCCGCCAAGCACCACCCGTCCTCACCCCCGACCCCCCGTGCCGAAGCAACCCCAGCCCGCGGCGCCGTCACCGCCGGACCGGGCCCGGCCGCCGGGGAGCGGCCGGCCGCGGCCGGCCCGGCCGGCGGCATCGGGCGCATCCCCGTCCTCGACGTACGCCCGGTCGTCCAGGCCGGGCGCAGACCCGCGAAGGCCGTGACCGGCGAGTCCTTCGAGATCTCGGCCACCGTGTTCCGGGAGGGCCACGACGCCGTGGCCGCCCATGCGGTGCTGACCGGCCCCGACGGCCGTCCGGAGCCGCGGGTGCCGATGCGCGAACTGGCCCCGGGCACCGACCGCTGGGGCGCGACCGTCACAGCGGGCCAGGCGGGCCGCTGGACGTTCCACGTGGAGGCGTGGGGCGACACGGTCACGACCTGGCGGCGGTACGCCCGCATCAAGATCCCGGCCGGGATCGACACCGAGCTGGTGCTGGAGGAGGGCGCCCGGCTCCATGAGCGGGCCGCCGCCGCGGTGCCCGCCGTGCGGGAGCGGTCCGTGCTCACCAGGGCCGTCGAGGCGCTGCGGGACGAGACCCGTCCGGCCGCCTGGCGGCTTGCCGCCGCGCTGACCCCCGAG
>NZ_AGBF01000464.1 GCF_000225525.1 Streptomyces zinciresistens K42
GTGGACGCGGTGCTGGGGCGGTATCCGCTGCGGGACCTGGTGACCGCCTCGGAACCGCTGCCGCTGCTGGTCGAGCGCGAACGCGCCCTGTACGGCGCCTGGTACGAGTTCTTCCCCCGCTCCGAGGGCACCCCCGAGCAGCCCCACGGCACCTTCACCACCGCCGCCCGCCGCCTGCCCGCCATCGCCGCGATGGGCTTCGACGTCGTCTACCTCCCCCCCGTCCACCCCATCGGCACCACCCACCGCAAAGGCCCCAACAACACCCTCACCGCCGGCCCCGACGACGTCGGCGTCCCCTGGGCCATCGGCTCCCCCGAAGGCGGCCACGACACCCTCCACCCCGCCCTGGGCACCCTCGACGACTTCGACCGCTTCGTCACCGCCGCCCGCGACCTCGGCATGGAGATCGCCCTCGACTTCGCCCTCCAGTGCTCCCCCGACCACCCCTGGGTCCACAAACACCCCGAGTGGTTCCACCACCGCAGCGACGGCACCATCGCCCACGCCGAGAACCCGCCCAAGAAGTACCAGGACATCTACCCCGTCGCCTTCGACGCCGACATGGACGGCCTCACCGCCGAGACCCTGCGCGTCCTGCGCCACTGGATGGACCACGGCGTGCGCATCTTCCGCGTCGACAACCCCCACACCAAACCCGTCGTCTTCTGGCAGCGCGTCATCGACGACATCAACCGCACCGACCCCGACGTCGTCTTCCTCGCCGAAGCCTTCACCCGCCCCGCGATGATGCACACCCTCGCCCAGTGCGGCTTCCAGCAGTCCTACACCTACTTCACCTGGCGCACCACCAAGACCGAACTCACCGACTACCTCACCGAACTCACCGGCGACGCCGCCGCCTACATGCGCCCCAACTTCTTCGCCAACA
>NZ_AGBF01000463.1 GCF_000225525.1 Streptomyces zinciresistens K42
TCGCGCCTGCCCGCCGAGGAGCTGTCCCGGGTGCTCGCCCTGGGCGAGGCCGAGGACTGACACAACGGCCTGCGCTGGGAACGTGAAGGTGCGGGACTCTGCTCTGACACCGGTGCCCGGGCGCGGCACCCCGGGTGCCGCGCGCAGCCCAACATCCGGCGGTTGCACCGATGTTGCGGTTACCGGCCGGTTCTCCTGCGCGGCAGGTCAGGCATGGCGTTGTGTGGAGTACGTGATCATCGACAGCAGCCGGGAGGCCGCATCGTCCGCGGTGCCCGGGGCCGGGTGCCGCATCCCCCGGGCCGCACAGTACGGGTGGTGCTGTGCGACGCGAAGAAGCTGCGGCTGTAGATGCCGGCCTGATCCATGTGCGCTTTCGAGACCCTCTGGGATGCTCGCGTCAGGTCCCGTGGCTTGAGGCTGCGCAGAACGTCGTCTTCGAGGAGAGTCCTGCGGTACGGCCTTTCCCCGTCCGGCACGGGCGGCGCGTGGCTCCGGGCTGGTGGTGGTCGTCGACGACCGGGCGGCTGGTGGCATACGGGTCCGGTGTCATGCGGACCCAGCTCATGCTGCTGGACCGGGATCCGGCGGTGGTGGCGCTGGCCTGCCGGCCGGTGGAACTGGTGTGGCGTGAGGAAAGCAAGACCGCCGGTCATGCGCCGCAGCTGATGGCCAGGCTTCAGGACGGCAGCGGACTGCTGCTCGACGGCGGCGGACGCAGCGGGCCCTCTGCCCGGCTGGCCGGCACGGGCACGGGTTGTGGCGGCTGCCGCCGAGGCAGCGGGCTGGTCCTACCGGCTGGCGGGGCCGCCGGATCCGGGGCTGGTGGCCAACGTGCGGTGGCTGGCGGGTTACCGGCATCCCCGGTACGCCGCAGCGCCGTGGACGCCGGCTCTGCTGGAGGCCTTCGGC
>NZ_AGBF01000462.1 GCF_000225525.1 Streptomyces zinciresistens K42
CGACCTCAACTTTCGGATGCCGAGTGGGAGTTCGTGTCCGCGTTCCTGCCGGTCGGTGAGTACGGGCCGTACCCGGAGAACCTGCGGGCGCACTTCGAGGGCGTCGTGTGGCGGTTCAGGAACGGTGCGAAATGGCGGGAGTTGCCCGAACGATTCGGGCACTGGTCCACCGTTTACGGCCGGTTTCGGCAGTGGCGGGATGCCGGGGTGTTCACCGCGGTGTTCCAGGGTGCGATCGCCGAGGCGGCGAAGCGGGGCCTGGTGGGCCTGTCGCTGGTCAGCGTGGACTCGACCACGGTCCGGGCCCATCACGATGCTGCCGGGATGATCGTGAAGCCCGAGATCCTGGAAGCGCTGGAGGAGGCCGCCGCGGAAAAGGGGGCGCCGGCCAGGGACAAGACGGGCAAACAGACCCGGAGCGGGAAGAACGGCGACGCGTGAGGCGTCGCCGCAGTGCCCGACTCGCCGCTGCCGGCCTGGGACGTTCCCGCGGCGGGCTGACCACCAAGACGCACCTGTCCTGTGTGCCGCAATGCCTGCCCCTCTCACTGAAGATCACTGCGGGGCAGGCCGGCGACAGTCCGCAGTTCATCCCCGTCCTGAACAAGATCCGCGTCCCCGGCCCGGTCGGCCGGCCCCGCACCCGGCCCGGCGCAGTCGCGGGCGACAAGGCGTACTCGTCCCGCCGGAACCGTTCCCATCTGCGCAAACGCGGGATCAAAGCGGTCATCCCCGAGAAGAAGGACCAGGCCGCCCACCGCAAGAACCGCGGCTCACGCGGCGGACGGCCCGTCACCTGGGACAAGCAGCTGTACAAGCTCCGCAACAGCGTCGAACACACCATCAACAAGATCAAGGACTGGCGCGGTCTCGCTGTCCGCTACGACAAAAAGCCTGAAAGCTACCAGGCCGGACTCGAATT
>NZ_AGBF01000461.1 GCF_000225525.1 Streptomyces zinciresistens K42
ACCGCCGGCGAGCACGACGGCGTCGTACCCGGTGCCGGGGCCGGCGCCGGGGCCGCCGTGCGGGCCGGTCGGTTCGTGGGCGGTCACCCCCCGAGTATGCGTGCCCCGGCGATCACAGGGAACGCGGCGGAGGCGGCCGGTCGTGACGGGCGGGTCACAAGGTGCGCAGCAGCACCGCCGGGTGTTCCACGCAGTCCGCCACGTACCGCAGGAAGCCGCCCGCCGTGCCGCCGTCGCAGACCCGGTGGTCGAAGGTGAGCGCGAGTTCCACGACCTGGCGCACGGCCAGGTCGCCCTCGTGCACCCACGGCTTGGGGATGATGCGGCCGACGCCGAGCATCGCGGCCTCGGGGTGGTTGATGATCGGCGTGGAGCCGTCGACGCCGAACACTCCATAGTTGTTCAACGTGAAGGTGCCGCCGGTGAGTTCCGCAGGGGTGAGGGTGCCCGTGCGGGCCGCCTCGGTCAGCCGGGCGAACTCCGCGGCGAGCGACTCCGCGTCGCGTGCGTGCGCGTCCCGTACGACCGGGACCACGAGCCCGCGCTCGGTCTGCGCGGCGAAGCCGAGGTGGACCCGGTCGAGCTGGACGACCTCCCCGGCCTCCGTGTCGACCGTGGAGTTGAGCTCCGGGAACCGGGCGAGCGCGGCCGTGCAGACCCGGGCCAGCAGGGCGATCAGGGAGATCTTCGGGCCGCCCGCGGCGTTCATCGCGGTGCGCGCCCGCAGGAACTCGGTGGCGTCGGCGTCCACCCAGCAGGTCGCGTCCGGGATCTCCCGGCGGCTGCGGGAGAGCTTGTCGGCGACGGCGCCCCGCACCCCCTTGAGGGGGACGCGCAGACCGCCGGACGGCGCCGGGGGACGCGCGGGCCGCGCGGGTGCCCCCGCGGCGGCCGGACGGGCCTGGGGCGGGGCGGCGGGGCG
>NZ_AGBF01000460.1 GCF_000225525.1 Streptomyces zinciresistens K42
GCCGACCTTGCCCTGGTGGAGGTTGCGGTGCACGTCGTGGGCGGCCTGGCCGGTCTCCTCCAGGGAGTAGACCTTCGACAGGGTGGGGTGGATCCTGCCCTTGGCGATGAGGCGGTTGGCCTCCCACGCCTCGCGGTAGTTGGCGAAGTGCGAGCCGATGATCCGCTTCAGGGACATCCACAGGTAGCGGTTGTCGTACTCGTGCATGTAGCCCGAGGTCGAGGCGCAGGTGGTGATCGTGCCGCCCTTGCGGGTGACGAAGACCGAGGCGCCGAAGGTCTCGCGGCCGGGGTGCTCGAAGACGATGTCGATGTCCTCGCCGCCGGTGAACTCGCGGATGCGCTTGCCGAAGCGCTTCCACTCCCGGGGGTCCTGGGTCTGCTCGTCCTTCCAGAAGCGGTAGCCCTCGGCGCTGCGGTCGATGACGGCCTCGGCGCCCATCGACCGGCAGATCGCGGCCTTCTCGGGGCTGGAGACCACACAGACCGGGTTGGCGCCGCCGGCCAGCGCGAACTGCGTGGCGTAGGAGCCGAGTCCGCCGCTCGCGCCCCAGATCAGCACGTTGTCGCCCTGCTTCATGCCCGCGCCGTTGCGCGAGACGAGCTGGCGGTAGGCGGTGGAGTTGACCAGGCCGGGGGCGGCGGCCTCCTCCCAGCTGAGATGGCCGGGCTTGGGCATCAGCTGGTTGGACTTGACGAGGGCGATCTCGGCGAGGCCGCCGAAGTTCGTCTCGAAGCCCCAGATGCGCTGCTCGGGGTCGAGCATCGTGTCGTTGTGGCCGTCCGAGGACTCCAGCTCGACCGACAGGCAGTGCGCGACGACCTCGTCACCCGGGTTCCAGGCGTTGACCCCCGGGCCGGTGCGCAGGACGACACCCGCGAGGTCGGAGCCGATGACGTGGTACGGCAGGTCGTGGCGCCTGGCCAGGTCGCTGGTGCGGCCGTAGCG
>NZ_AGBF01000459.1 GCF_000225525.1 Streptomyces zinciresistens K42
AGGCGCCGCCGGCGAACCAGTCGGCGACCCGCTGCGCCGCCGGCCGCTGCTCGGGGTCCTTGGCGAGCAGGCCCAGGAGGTAGTTCTCGAACGCGGGCGGCAGCCCGGTGACGCCCAGCTCGCGCGGCGGCACCGGGGCCGCGTCCAGGTGCTGGTGCAGGATCGCGACGGCCGAGTCGGCCTGGAACGGCGGGCGGCCGGTGAGCAGTTGGTAGAGCACACAGCCCAGCGCGTAGACGTCGGAGGCGGGGCCGGCCTGCTGTCCGAGGGCCCGCTCGGGGGCGAGGTAGAGGCTCGTGCCGACGATCTGCCCGGTGGCGGTGAGGGCGGCGCCGGGGTCGTCCATGAAGCGGGCGATGCCGAAGTCGGCGATCTTGAGGGTGCCGTCGGAGTCGAGGAGCAGGTTGCCGGGCTTGATGTCCCGGTGGACGATGCCCTGCCGGTGCGCCGCCTCGAGTCCGGCCGCGGCCTCGGCGGCGATCCGGGCGACGCGTTCGGCGGGCTGCGCGCCGGAGTGCGTGAGCACATGGGCGAGGCTGTCGCCGCCGATCAGCTCCATCACCAGGTAGAGCCGGTTGTCGTGCTCCCCGAAGTCCCGCACGCCGACCACGTTCGGATGGTCGATGCGGGCGGCGGTCTGCGCCTCCAGCCGGAACCTGGAGGTGGCGGTGGGGTCGGTGTCCTGCGGCAGCAGGAGCTTGACGGCCACGTGCCGGGCGAGCATGTCGTCGTACGCCCGCCAGACCTCCCCCATACCACCCCGCCCGATCGACTCGCTCAGCCGGTAGCGGCCCGCTATCAGCACCTGTTCTCATCCTCATGCCAAGGGACGTGTCGGTCGCCGCGGGGCCAACTCGCCCCGTGAGTACGGGTGGTGGTGGGAGGAGGTGCCGCAGCCGCCCCAGCATACGTGCGAAGTCGATCACCTGTGGTCCACGGGGTCTTCACCGGGACCGCCG
>NZ_AGBF01000458.1 GCF_000225525.1 Streptomyces zinciresistens K42
GGGGGACACCGGAACCAGGTCCGGCGAGGGCCCTCCTCCGAGGAGCCCCGGGCCACCGCCCACGACCGACGGCCACCCGATCCGCCTCGCGCCCCCGTTGAACAGCCCCCTCAGCCTCCTCCGTATACGACAAGGTGACAGCAGTGACCACGCGCAACGCACTCTCCTACGAGGAGCGCCTGAGCGCTCCCAAGGTCTGGTGGGGCATCGCCGCCCTCTTCGGCCTGTCCATGGCCCTGGTCTTCCTGCCCTACGGCGGGATCGCCGCCCTCATCGCGATGGCGGTCGGCCTCGGCGTGGCCGGATCGGCCGTCAGTTCGCAGGGCAACCTGCGCATCCGCGTCACCTCCGACCTGCTCGTCATCGGTGACGCCCGCATCCCGCTGACCGCGCTCGGCGAGCCCGAGGTCCTGGAGGGCGAGGAGGCGCGCGCCTGGCGGACGTACAAGGCCGACATGCGCGCCCACCTGGCGATGCGCAGCTACATCACGACGGCCGTCCGCGTCGAGGTCGTCGACCCCGACGACCCGACGCCGTACATCTACGTCTCCACCCGCACGCCCCAGCTGCTCGCAGACGCCCTGCGCGGCCCGTCGGACTGACGCGCGGCGGCCGAGGGCGGAAGAGGGGTGACCGTGGCAGGTGAGCGCACGACGGCGGGGAGCGGCCCGGACCCGCGGCCCGATCGTGCGCTGCCGTGCGCGCGGGCCGCACTGCTCGCGCTCGCCGGGAGTGTGCCCGCCTCGCTCGGTCACCGGGCCCCGGCCGCGGTCACGGTGCCCTGGCGGCTGGTGGCCGTCTTCACCGTGATCCAGTCCGCGGTGGTCCGTCGCCGCGTACGCCGCACTCTCTCCCTGCCGGTGGCCGCCCGCTGCCCGCTCGCGGCGCGGGGCGGCCCGCACCCGCCCCTGACCCCGGCGGGCGGCGGTCCGCGGGACGGCCGTCACACCGGGCCCCCGCTCCGGGGCCACGCGGTGACCGCGC
>NZ_AGBF01000457.1 GCF_000225525.1 Streptomyces zinciresistens K42
GGTGTACGTCCGCGACAGCCCGAGCGGACTCCGCGGCCTCGTCGTGGTGGCGCGCGCGGGGTGTGCGCGGAGCGGTCGGCGGTCGGCACTCCGGGCACGGCCGGTGGCCCCCGCGCGCGCCGGGCGTACGCGTCGCAGGCCGCGCCTGCCTGCGCGCGGGGTCCCGCCGTGCCCGGTGGCGGGCGGCACGGGGCACGTCCCGACGCCGCCCGGTTATGGTCGTCCGTGTGATCGAGTTCGTGCGCAACGTCCGGCTGTGGTTCGCCCCGCAGGAGATCCGCCAGGAGGGCGGTACCCCCGACTACCGGTTCTCGCTGGCGAACGAGCGCACGTTCCTGGCCTGGCTGCGCACCGCGCTGGCGCTGATCGGCGGCGGTTTCGCGGTGGACCAGTTCCTGCCGGACCTGCGCTGGGGCTGGCGGGTCGGCCTGGCGCTCGCGCTGCTCGCGGCGGGCGTGCTGTGCTCGCTGCGCGCGGTGAACCACTGGGTGCGCTGCGAGCGGGCGATGCGCCGGGGCGAGGACCTGCCGGTGTCGCGGTTCCCCGCGGTGCTGAGCCTGGTGGTCGCGATCGTGGCCGTCGTGATCGTCGTCCTGGTGGGGTGGGTGGGGTGAGCACGGGGGCGGCGCCCGAGCCGGTGCGCGATCCCGGGCTCCAGCCCGAGCGGACCCTGCTGGCCTGGCGCCGTACGACCCTGACCGGCACGGTCACCGCCCTGCTCGCCATGAAGACCGCGCTGCACGGCGGAGCCTCGGCGCCGGGCCTGCTCGCCTTCGCGGTGTGCTTCGCCCTGTGGCTGGCCTTCCTCGGCCTCGCCCACCGGCGGGTCCGCGCCCTCGCCGCCTCGGCCGCCCCCGCCCCTCTCGCGCCCCGCCACGCGGTCGCCACGGTCCTGGTCACCACGGCCCTGGCCGTCTTCGCCTCGGCCCTGATCTTCTGAGGCCGTCCCGGTCTTCCGAGGACGCCCCGGCCTTCCGACGCCGTCCCGGTCTTCCGAGACCGTCCCGGCC
>NZ_AGBF01000456.1 GCF_000225525.1 Streptomyces zinciresistens K42
GGTCGCGATCTCGCCGCCCCGCGCGCGCACCGACGCGGCGACCGCGGACGGCAGACTGCCGACGCCGCCCTCGATGCCCATGAAGACCGGCCCCGCCGGCCCGTTCGCCGCCGCGCCGGACTGGATCTCGCGGACCGCCTCGGTGAGCGAGTCGTGGGTCAGCGCGGCCCGGTAGAGCTGCGGGACGGCCGAGCGCAGCGAGATGCGGTACGCGTCGCCCGCGTACACGCCGCCCAGCAGGGGCTCGACGAGGCGGTCGACGACCTCGCGGCCGACCCGGGCCGCCACGTACGCGCCGACGGCCACGTCGTCGCCGACCTCGGTGCGGGGCAGCTCGGCGTCGCGCCCGATGCGGGCCAGGCCCTCCTCGGAGAGCACCCCGGCCAGGGCGGCGGCGGTGCCCGGGACGCCCATCACATGGCCCTTGGGCAGGGGGCGCAGGGCACCGCGGGTCCAGATCGAGGCGGTCGCGGTGGCGGGCTCCCGAAGGCGCTCGCCGAGTCCGGCCTCGCGGGCCAGGGCGACCGCCTCCGGGCGGCGGGCCAGCATCGACTCGGCGCCGAGGTCCACGCGCGCGTCGGCGACGCGGCCTGTCAGGAGCTTGCCGCCGAGCCGGTCGGACGCCTCCAGGAGGGTCACTCGCCGGCCGTCGGCCAGCAGGCGGTGGGCGGCCGCCAGTCCGGCGATCCCGCCGCCGACGACGACGACGTGGCCGGGGCCCGCCGGGCTCTCGGCGGTACGGGTGTCCTCGCTGTGCTCGCGCATGATCCCACTCTGTCAGACGCCACCGACAGCGCCGCCGGGGCCGTCCGGGCATCCCCGCCGGGCCGTGTGGCCGCGCCGAGTCCCGACCGTGATCGATTCGGAACGCCCCGGGGGCCAACGTTCCGCCGCGCACCCGCGTCGAAGGAGCGTCAGCCGTCACACCGACCCCCTGGGGGCAGTCCTCATGCACGCACGACGTTCCGTTCGATCCGGCCGGGCCCTGGCCGCGCTGCTGCTGGCCGGTGGGCTGGCGCT
>NZ_AGBF01000455.1 GCF_000225525.1 Streptomyces zinciresistens K42
GGTAGTTGTCAAGTCAAATGAGACGTTCGTGTGGCTATGAAACTTGTGGTTCGGGTTCCCTGCGTTTTGCCGGATTGTTGATCCATGCCTGGCCGGGTATCTCGGGTGGCTTCGGGCGGCGGGCGAAGCGTTCGGGGTGGCGCTCGTATGCCTCGTCGAGAGCGGCGGCCCGCTGATCGCGGACTTCCTCTGCGGTGCCGAAGTGAACAGAGGCGGGGGTATGCAGGCCGATCCCGGAGTGCCTGTGGTCGTGGTTGTGGTAGGTGATGAAGGCGTCCATCCACTCGCGGGCATGGGCCAGCGAATCGAACCGTTCCGGGTAATCGGCGGTGTACTTCGTGGTCCTGAACTGGCTTTCCGAGTACGGATTGTCGTTGCTGACCCTGGGGCGCGAGTGACTCCTGGTGATGCCGAGGTCGATCAGCAGCTGGGAGACCTTCTTGCTTGTCATCGAGGTTCCGCGGTCCGCGTGCACCGTCTCGGGCACGATCCCGTTGCGCTCGATCGTCTCGCGGATCAACTCCTCGGCCCGATCAGCCGATTCGGCCCGCTCGACGGTGTGGCCGACGATGTAGCGGCTGAAGATGTCGATGATGACGTAGGCGTGGTGCCAGATGCCTTTGTCCGGGCCGGGCAGCTTGGTGATGTCCCAGGTGAAGACCTGCGACGGGCCGGTCGCCACCAGTTCGGGGATCGCCCTGGGCGGGTGGGTGGCCTGGCGGCGGCGTTCGCCGTTCTGCCCGGCGGCGGACAGGATCCGGTACATCGTCCGCTCCGAACACCAGTACTTCCCCGCGTCCAGCTCACGCGCCCACACCTGCGCGGGAGGCAGGTCGGCGTACTCCGGCCGGTTCAACAGCGCCAGGATCTCGGCCCGCTCGGCCGGTGAGAGGGCCGAAGCGGGCGCGGGTCTCGGGGACGGTGCGGACTTCGCCTTCGGGTTGAGGTGGCGGTAGTGGGTGGCGCGTGAGCGCCCGGTCAGCCGGCAGGCCGCCGTGGTCCCCAACTGGCCCTGCACGCCCGCGAACGCTTCGTCGATCACGGGCGCGGCGGCGTGCTTCAGT
>NZ_AGBF01000454.1 GCF_000225525.1 Streptomyces zinciresistens K42
CTAGGTGTACTGACCCGTGAGGTTGGGGACGCGGCTGGCGGGTGGTTGGCCCTTGAGCGCGGTGTGTCCGCGGTGGTGATTGTAGGTGTGGAGCCAGGCGGGGTAGGCGTCGCGTCGCTCGGCTTCGCTGCGGTAGGGCTGTGCGTAGGCCCATTCGTCGAGGAGGGTCCGGTTGAACCTCTCGACTTTCCCGTTGGTCTGGGGCCGGTAGGGACGGGTTCGTTTGTGTGAAATCCCCAGCTCTGCGAGGGAGTTGCGCCAGAGGTGGGATTTGTAGCAGGAGCCGTTGTCGGTCAGGACGCGTTCGACGGTGATCCCGGCCCGGGCGAAGAAGGCGTGGGCCCGCGTCCAGAATCCGACGGCGGTCTCCTTCTTCTCGTCGGCGAGGATCTCGCTGTAGGCGAGGCGGGAGTGGTCGTCGACGGCATTGTGGAGGTAGCTGTAGCCGGCGCCGGAGCGGGTCTTGCGGCCCGCCTGGCGTCCGAGGGCCTTGTGGCCGCCTCCGTCCGGAATGTTGCCGAGCTTCTTGATGTCGACATGCACCAGCTCGCCCGGGCGGTCGCGCTCGTAGCGGCGGATCACCCGGCCGGTGGCACGGTCCAGGTGCATGAGCCGGGCCAGGCCGAAGCGGGTCAGGACCCGGTGCACCGTGGCCGGGTTCAGCCGTAGCAGGCCCGCGATGCGGGCCGGTCCCCACCGGCGCAGCACACGGACCTTGATGATCCGGCGTTCGGTGTGGGTCGGGGTCCGGCGCGGGCTGCGGTGCGGGCGGCTGGAGCGGTCGGCCATGCCTGCCTCGCCGAGTTCGCGGTAGCGGCCCGCCCAGCGCTGAGCCGTCGTGGGCGAGACCTGGAAACGCTCGGCGGCACGGCGCAGGGTCCAGCCGTCCTCGACCACGCAGCGGGCCAGTCGCAGGCGTCCGGTCTCAGTCAGGGGTGCATTACGGTGGGGCATGAGGGCCTTCCGGTCGGTGTTGACGTCGCAATCCACACCGAACCCGGAAGGCCCTCACTCGTTCAAGATCACCCCACCGTGAAACCCGTCACCAACCTCCGTGGACAGAAC
>NZ_AGBF01000453.1 GCF_000225525.1 Streptomyces zinciresistens K42
GTCAACGAGCCCGTTCAGGACACCTTCGAGGACACTCCGGCCAAGGATCGTGACCCCGACTGGTTCAAGCGTGCCGTCTTCTACGAGGTCCTGGTCCGCTCCTTCCAGGACAGCAACGGCGACGGCGTCGGCGACCTCAAGGGCATCACCGCCAAACTCGACTACCTCCAGTGGCTCGGCGTGGACTGCCTGTGGCTGCCGCCCTTCTTCAAGTCACCCCTGCGCGACGGCGGTTACGACGTCTCCGACTACACCTCCGTCCTGCCCGAGTTCGGAGACCTCGCCGACTTCGTCGAGTTCGTCGACTCCGCCCACCAGCGCGGCATGCGCGTCATCATCGACTTCGTCGTGAACCACACCAGCGACCAGCACCCGTGGTTCCAGGAGTCCCGCAAAGACCCCCAAGGCCCCTACGGCGACTACTACATGTGGGCCGACGACGACAAGGCCTACCCCGACGCCCGCATCATCTTCGTCGACACCGAAGCCTCCAACTGGACCTTCGACCCCGTCCGCAAGCAGTACTACTTCCACCGCTTCTTCTCCCACCAGCCCGACCTCAACTACGAGAACCCGGCCGTCCAGGACGAGATCCTCTCCGCCCTCAGGTTCTGGCTGGACCTCGGCATCGACGGCTTCCGCCTCGACGCCGTCCCCTACCTCTACGCCGAGGAAGGCACCAACTGCGAAAACCTTCCGGCAACCCACGACTTCCTCAAACGCGTCCGCAAGGAGATCGACGCCTCCTACCCCGACACGGTGATCCTCGCCGAGGCCAACCAGTGGCCCGAGGACGTCGTCGACTACTTCGGCGACTACCGCAGCGGCGGCGACGAATGCCACATGGCCTTCCACTTCCCCGTCATGCCCCGCATCTTCATGGCCGTACGCCGCGAGTCCCGCCACCCCGTCTCCGAGATCCTGGCCAAGACCCCCGCCATCCCCTCCGGCTGCCAGTGGGGCATCTTCCTGCGCAACCACGACGAGCTGACCCTGGAAATGGTCACCGACGAGGAACGCGACTACATGTGGGCGGAATACGCCAAAGACCCCCGCATGCGCGCCAACATCGGCATCCGCCGCAGGCTCGCCCCACTCCTCGACAACGACCGC
>NZ_AGBF01000452.1 GCF_000225525.1 Streptomyces zinciresistens K42
GCGGGCCGGGGGACCCGACGTTCCGGGCGGTGCCCGACGGTTCGGTGTGGCGGACGGCCCTGACCCCGGCCGGACCCGGGACACTGCGGGTCCTCGCGCGCGGCGCCGAGGTGCGGGGCGAGGCGTGGGGGCCGGGGGCGGAGTGGCTGCTGGAGCGGTTGCCGCAGCTGCTCGGGGCCGACGACGACCCGTCCGTGTTCGTCCCCCGGCACCGGGTGGTGGCGATGGCACGGCACCGCCGGCCGGGGCTCAGGCTGACCCGGACCGGTCTGGTGCTGGAGTCGCTGATCCCGTCGGTCCTGGAGCAGAAGGTCACGACGGACGAGGCGTACCGGGCGTGGCGGTCGCTGGTGCGCGCGTACGGCGAACCGGCGCCGGGGCCCGCGCCGGAGCGGATGCACGTGATGCCGGACCCGCGCACCTGGGCGCTGATCCCGTCGTGGGAGTGGCACCGGGCGGGGGTCGACGACAAGCGGGCGTCGACGATCCTGCGGGCCGTACGGGTCGCCGCGCGGATGGAGGAGGCGGTACGGATGCCGCCGGCCGAGGCGCGGGCCCGGCTGGAGCTGGTGCCGGGGATCGGGCCGTGGACGTCGGCGGAGGTCGTGCAGCGCAGTCACGGGGCGGCGGACGCGGTGACCGTGGGAGATCTGCATCTGCCGGGCATCGTGGGCTGGGCCCTGGCGGGCGACCGGGACGCGGACGACGCGGCGATGCTGGAACTGCTGGAGCCCTACGCCGGGCAGCGCCACCGTGCGGCCCGGCTGATCCTGCTGAGCGGCCACACCCCGAAACGCAGGGTGCCGAAGATGCCACGGGTGGACATCGCGCGGTGGTGAGCGCGGGACGCGTCCTGCGGCGATGAGCCTGGATCGCGGGGCGGGGCGGGGCGGGACCGCACGATCCCGGTGCCGTTGCGCGGCGGTGAGCCTCGGTCGCGGGGCGGTGAGCCTCGGTCGCGGGGCGGGGGACTCGGCCGCAGGGCGGGGGGGGGCGTGCGTCTGCGGGCGTGCGCGGCCACTGGTGGCGCGCGACCGGCCGCACGGCGGGCCCACCGGTGGCCGGCTCCTGCCTGCCGTGCGCGTCCGCCGATGGCCGGCTCCCGGCGCCCGTGCGCGCCCTC
>NZ_AGBF01000451.1 GCF_000225525.1 Streptomyces zinciresistens K42
GGCCGGTGCGCGGCGGCCGCGGTGTCGGCTTCGGCGAGGACGGTCCGCACGGCCGCCTCCTCGGACTGCCAGGCGTCCAGGCGCCGTTGCAGGTCGCGGTGGCCGGCGTCGTCGAGGAGTGCGTCGGCCGCGGCCCGCGGGGTGTCGAAGCCCGCGCGGAAGGCGGCGTCGGCGAGCCGGGCGTCGGCCTCCTTGAGCCGTCGCGCGCTGTCCTCGGCGTCCCGCGCGCTGTCTACCGCGTCGGTCAGCAGCGCGACCCGGCGTTCGAGCTGGGCGGCGCGCTCGGCCACGCTGGCGGCTCTTCCGCGGGCCTCGGCCAACTCGGCTTCCAGCGCCGCCTGTTCGCCGTCGAGCCGCTCGCGGTGACCGACCCGTGCGGCGGTCCGTACCGCCGCCTGCTGACGGGCGGCGGTGCGCCGCTCGTGCTCCGCCTCGGCCCGGCGCGACTCCTCGTGGGCGGCGTGCAGTGCGGAGGCGTCGCGGCGCGCGAGGGCGTACCGGCGCTCCAACTCGTCGGCGGCCTCGGCGAGTCGGCTCGTCTGCAGGCCGCCTGCCTCGGCGGTGGCGGCGGCCAGGGCTTCGCGTACGACGCCGAGGCCGCGCTCGGCCTCCGCGAGGCGCTCCTCGGCCCGCTGGGAGGCGGTGAGCGCCGCTTCCTCGGCCTCACGGTCGACGTGTCCGGCGTCCTTGCGGGCGGGCGCGGGGTGCTCGGTGGCCCCGCACACGGCGCAGGGGTCGCCGTCGGTGAGCTGGGCGGCGAGTTCCGCCGCGATGCCGTTCAGGCGCCGCTCCTTGACGTCCAGCCAGCGCGCCCTGGCCCGCAGGCTCTGCTCCCGGGCGCGTGCCACGGCCTCGGCGGAGCTGTCCGTGTCCCCGGCGAGCTGGTCGCGCAGGCGTGCGGCGGCCAGGCGCAGGCGGGCGGGCTCGCGCTGCACGGCCAGTTGGTCGGCGCGCCCGGCGGCCTCCTGGGCGGACTCGATACGGGCCTGGAGCGCGGCGCGGGTCTCCTCCCACCCGTCGAGCCAGGTCTCGGCCTCCACGCGGACGTCCTCGTCGGCCCGCTCCTGGCGGTCGAGGGCGTCGCGCTCCCCGGCGAGCCGGGCGAGCCGCTGCTCGGCCCGGCGCGCGGACTCCAGGCCGCCC
>NZ_AGBF01000450.1 GCF_000225525.1 Streptomyces zinciresistens K42
CGCCAGCGGCGGCGGCGCACGGCGTCGCCGGCCCGGCCGGCGATCTCCGCCGGCCCCATCCGGGACAGCCGCCGCAGGTACCACAGCGCGCTCGTCGTCATCGCGCGCCCGCCAGCGTCACCGGCGCGCCGGCGGCCAGCCCGGTCCGCACGGCGAGGGTGGCCGCCGTCGTCGCGACCAGCGACTCCAGCGGCACCGGCATCGGCCCGCCGGTGCGCACCGCCCGCACGAACGCGGCGAGTTGGGCGGACTGGCCCTTGTCGCGGGCCCGGGGCAGCCGCGAACTCACCCATCGCCCGCGGCCGTACACCGAGGCGCGGACGAAGTCGTCGAGGCGCAGCACCCTGCCGTCGGCGACCAGGTCCACGGTCTCCTTGGGGAAGCCGGGAGAGCCGGTGGTGACGTAGCTGAGGGTGGCGGTGGACCCGTCCGGGTAGCCCAGCACGACCTGGAGGTCCTCGCCCCCGGGCGTCGCGGTCGCGTACACGGAGACCGGGTCGGCCCCGAGCAGCCAGCTCGCCGTGTCGATGAAGTGACCGCCCTCGCCGGTGAACCGCGAGCCCTCGGCGCCCTGCCGGAGGTACCAGCTCCCGGGTGCCAGCCGGCCCGCGTTGACCAGGTAGCGCAGGCTCGCCGGACCGCTGCGGGCGCCGAACCGCTCGCGCGCCTCCCGGAGCAGGGGCGCGAAGCGGCGGTTGAAGCCCACCTGGACGCGGTCGTTGCCGGACTCCTCCACCGCCGCGAGCACACCGGCCAGTTCGTCCCCGGTGAGCGCCAGCGGCTTCTCCACGAACACCGCCTTGCCGGCCAGCAGCGCCTTGCGCGTCAGAGCGGCGTGCGAGCTGTGCCGGGTCACCACGAACACGGCGTCGACGCCCGGGTCGCCGAGCACCGCGTCGAGATCGGTGGTGGCCTCGGCGAAGCCGAACTTGCGCTGCGCGTTCGCCGCGGACAGCGCCGTCGTGGTGACGACGGCGGACAGGTCGACGCCCTCGCGCCGCGCCAGATGCGGCAGCAGCATCGACGTCGCGTAGGCGCCCGCGCCGACGAACGCCAGCCGCACCGGCGCGCGCACGGCCCGCGCCGGGGCCGGGGAGCCGCCCGGCCGCCGCACCTCGGGCACGGCCGCCTCCGGCGCCCTCGGCACGGCCC
>NZ_AGBF01000449.1 GCF_000225525.1 Streptomyces zinciresistens K42
CCGGGTGCTTCGTCCGGTGCTGGCAGGAGCGGGCGCACGGGCCCGGCGCGGGCAGGGGCCCGGCCGCGCGTGCGGGTCCGGGCTGAGCGCACGGGATCGGCCCGTGTGCCGACACGGGGCTGCCGATCCGGACGTAGGGAATGCGGAGGGGCGGCGGCCGTTGCCCGGCGCCGGGCGCGGGGACCGGCCGCGGGCGCCGCGCGGGGAATCTGGCCGGATTCAGCCGACGGGACACCGGCCGCGGGAGGACGTGCGGGGCGCGAGAGGGCGCGGTCGGGCGGGCGCGCGCCGCGGACCGGGGCCGAAGCCGCGGGGACGACGGCGCCGGCGAGGCACCGCCCCCGACCGGCCCTACGCCTCCCACACGGCGGCGGCCGTACGGTCGTCGGCGTAGCCCTTGACGCGGACCTGGGCGTCGGCGAGGAACTCCGCGAGCCCGGGTGCCCCGGAGCCCGACCAGCGGCCCGTGAGGTGGGCGGCGAGCGCGGGTTCGCCGCGCAGCGGGTCGGCCAGGCCGCCCGTGCACATCAGAAGGGTGTCGCCGGGGCGGGCGACGGAGGCCCGGAAGCGGAACGGCTCGCGCGGCGGCCCGGGTTCGGGCTCGTAGGGGCTCGGCGGTGTGGGGATGCCGAGGTCCATGGTGAGGCGGTCGCCCTCGGGGGTCTCGGCGGGCAGCGACCCGAAGCCGACGACGGGTTCGCTGGCGGCGTCGGTGCCGAGCGGTTCGATGTCCTGCCACTCGCCGTCGCGCAGGCGGAACAGGCCGCCCGCGCCGACGCCGAAGAAGACGCGGGTGCGGCACTGGGGGTCGGCGGGCAGCAGCAGACAGCGCAGGCTGGCCGCGTACTCCCCCGGTTCGACGCCCTGTTCCGCGGCGCTGGCGCGGAGTCTGCCGAGGCTGCGGTCGGTCAGGCGGTGCAGCCCGGACTTGAGGTCGCCGCGCCGCGCGGCGCGGATGTCCTCGGCGAGCCGCCGGTGGCTGCGGCCGACGGCCCGGCCGATCCACCGGCACGCCTCGGCGGCGGCGCGGTGCGCGCCGGGCGTGGCCCGCGCGCCGGTGGCCATCGCCACCAGGACGAGGGTGTGCTCGCCGCTGCCGAAGCGCGCGGTGAGCAGGCAGTCGCGGCGGGGTTCGCCGCGGTAGCGGGCGGAGTC
>NZ_AGBF01000448.1 GCF_000225525.1 Streptomyces zinciresistens K42
GCTGGGCCTCGCCGGTCCGCGCGAGCGGCTGGCCGGGCTGACCCGCGCGGTGCTCGCGCAGCTGGCCGCGCTGCACTCGCCGGACGACCTGGAGCTGGTCCTGATCAGCGCCGACCGCGCCCGGCCGGTGGCGCAGCGCACGGCGGAGTGGGCGTGGCTGGGCTGGCTGCCGCACGTCCGGCCGGGCCACGGCCAGGACTGCCGCCTGCTGCTGGCCTACGACCCCGAGCAGGCGGCGGCCCGCGCCGAGGAGCTGCTGCGGCGCCTGGCGGACCTGTCGCAGGCACCCGCCCCGCGGCCCTGGGCGGACGGCACGGTCCCCGTCCAGCGCTCCGCCCGCCGCCCCTCCCGGACGGCGGAGGGCGAACGGGGCGGCGGGGCGGGCGGCTTCACCGGCCCGCGCACGGTGGTCGTGGTGGACGGCGACCCCGGCGGCCCCGAGGTGCGCGAGGCGGTGGCCCGGCTGGCGCTGGAGGGCCCGCGGGCCGGGATACACGTCGTGTGCCTCGCCGAGACGGCGGCGGCCTCGCCCGCGTCCCCGGTGACGGAGACCTACGAGGCGGCGTGCGCGGCCTCGCCGACGTTCCGGGAGTGCGGGGCGGTGGCGCTGCTCAGCGGTGACGTGGCGACGGCGCTGCGGCTGCTGCGCGTGGCCCGGGGCGGCGTCGCGACGGGCGCGGACCCCGGCCCCGACCGTGTGCCCGACGGCCCGGTCGGGCACGGCACCGTCGCGACCGTGGACGCGGTCTCGCCGGCCTGGGCGGAGCGTTTCGCGCGGGCGCTGGCCCCGCTGCGCACCGAGACGGGCACCGGGGAGCGGCACACGCGGCTGTCGGTGCCCCTGCCGCAGGCGGCCCGGCTGCTCGACGAGCTGGGGCTGGCGCGCGCCACCCCGGCCTCCCTGATGGCGCGCTGGGCGGACGCCGCCGACGATCCCCGCAGCGTCGGCGGGCGGGCCTGCGCCGTGCTCGGCGCCGGGGCGCGCGGACCGGTCGGCGCCGACCTCGGCACCGAGGGCCCGCATCTGCTGATCGAGGGGCCGCCCGGCAGCGGGCGCACCGAGCTGCTGCGCGCGGTCGTCGCCTCGCTGGCCGCGGCCGAGCGCCCGGACCGGCTGGGCATCGTGCTGATCGACGGCGGGGACGGCACCGCGGCGGGCGCCGGCGAGGGACTGCGCGTCTGCACGGACGTACCGCACGTCACCACGCATCTGGC
>NZ_AGBF01000447.1 GCF_000225525.1 Streptomyces zinciresistens K42
GGCTGGCGCGTCGTCTGGTCGGGGTGGGTGTGGTGCCGGGTGATGTGGTGGGGGTGCATCTGGAGCGTGGGCCCGAGCTGGTCGTGTCGTTGCTGGGGGTGTTGAAGGCGGGTGCGGCGTACACGCTGCTGGATCCGGCGTTCCCGGCGGAGCGGCTGGCCACCGTCGTCACCGACGCGGAGGTCCGCGTCCTCGTCACCCGCGACGACCTGAGCCGTCCCCTGCCGCCGTCCGGCATCCGGCGCGTGCTGCTCGATCGCGACGCCGCGCTGATCGCCTCCCTGGACGACTCAGATCTGGGTCTGGTGTGTGGGGGGTCGGGTGCGGCGTGTGTGATGTTCACGTCGGGGTCGACGGGGCGGCCGAAGGGTGTGGTGGCTCCGCATCGGGCGTTGGTGTCGACGTTCGTGGGTCCGGATTATCTGGGTTTTTGTGCGGACGACGTGTATTTGCAGTCGTCGCCGGTGTCGTGGGACGCGTTCGCGCTGGAGGTGTTCGGGGCGTTGTTCCACGGGGGTCGGACGGTGTTGCCGGTGGGGTCGCGGACGGATCTGGACGAGGTCGCGGCGTTGGTGGCGGGTTGTGGTGTGACGGTGCTGCAGTTGTCGGCGAGTTTGTTCAATGTGCTGGTGGATGACTTTCCGGGGTTGTTCGCGGGTTTGCGGGCGGTGATGACGGCGGGTGAGGCGGCGTCGGTGTCGCATGTGGCGCGGGTGTGTGCGCGTCATCCGGGGCTTCGGGTGCTGAACGGTTACGGGCCGGTGGAGTCGATGGGGTTCACCACGAGTCATGTGGTGGGCGGGGTGGTGGAGGGTGCGGGTTCGGTGCCGATCGGTGTGCCGTTGGCGGGTAAGCGGGTGTTCGTGCTGGACGGGGGGTTGTGTGCGGTGCCGGTGGGGGTGCCGGGTGAGTTGTATGTGGCGGGGTCGGGTCTGGCGTTCGGGTATGTGGGGCGTGCGGGGCTGACGGGTGAGCGGTTTGTGGCGTGTCCGTTCGGTGGGGCGGGTGAGCGGATGTACCGGACGGGGGATGTGGGGCGCTGGCGTGCGGATGGTGCGCTGGAGTTCCTGCGGCGTGCGGATGATCAGGTGAAGGTGCGGGGTTTCCGGATCGAGCCGCGTGAGGTCGAGGCGGTGCTCAGTGGTCATGAGCGGGTTGTGCAGTGCGCGGCCGTGGTCCGCGAGGACCGCCCCGGCGACAGACGCCTCGTCGCGTACGCCGTCCCCGGCCCCGACGCCAAAGCCGTCGACCCCGG
>NZ_AGBF01000446.1 GCF_000225525.1 Streptomyces zinciresistens K42
GGGACGGTGCGGGGCGGCTGTCCGGGTGCGGCCTGTGCGGCAGGCCCGGCGAGGTCGGCTGTGCGCGCGCCCGTCGTGAGCAAGGTGGTGCCTGTGGTCCGCCTCATGCGGTGAAGTCCCCTCCCCGGGCAGGGGTGAGCACGGCTCCGCGGAGCGGACGCACCCCCCTTGCGCGACGCCGGCTTCCCCCTCAGAGACCGGTCGTCGACACATCCGTCGCGTCAAATAGTGAGGTATCTGTGGAGCTTTCGTGCTCTTGCTGCGCAACCTGACGGAAAAACGCAGGTGCGCCCGAACGGCCCGGAGCGGCCGGAATCGCTGCCCGGCATGCGGCCGCGCGGTCCGGGCGGCGCCCGCGGCAAGCCCTTCTCCCCAGGTGGGGCAGGGTGATGATCGTATGGACCGACCGGTCGGGCCCTGAGGTGCGACCGCCACTGGTATGGACCGGTCGGCCGGTCGGGCGTGCGCCGGTTTCAGGTCATCCGCCCGTCCGCGCGCCGGCCGGCGCCCGGCGGACGGGAGGACGTCCGGCGAAGACGGGCTTACGGCCGGGCGACCGGGGAGGAACGGCCGCCCGGTGCGGCGCTCAGCTCTCCTGCCAGGTCGCGGGCTTCCACACCCCCGAGCGGTTCAGGGAGGCCGGGCAGTGGAGGTAGATCTCGTCGATGTCCACGACGAGGGCCAGTTGGGGGCGGCGGCCGCCCACCGCCATGGCGTCGAAGAAGGGCGCGTCGGTGAGGATGCGGGCGCGGCCGTTGACGCGGAGCACCTGCTTGCCGCCGGGTATCAGGTAGAGCAGCCCGGCGTGCGGATTGGCGAGGATGTTGTGGAGGCTGTCGCCCCGGCGGTTGCCGGGCCGGTCCGGCAGGGCGAGGGTGCGGGGGCCGAGGACATGGGTGAAGCCGGGGGCGTCGCCGCGGGGCGAGACGTCGCAGTTGCCCTGTGCGTCGGAGGTGGCGAGCAGGCAGAACGGCGAGCGGGCGATGATCTCCAGGTCCTCCTCGGCCAGTTCGCCGTGCACCTTGTCGATCACGAGGGGCCACGGCTCGCCGAGGAGGGCGCGCAGCTCCTCGCCTGAGCCGAGTGCGACCCAGCCCTCGCCGAGGGCGGAGTCGCCCGGCCGGATGTCAGCGGTGTCGGTCGTGTGCGGCAAGGCCGGCTCCCGGTGGTGCGTGTCGGGCGGGTGGTTGCACGTGCCACGCTATCCGACATTAGGTTTGCCTTACCTACCCGGGGTGCCCCGTCGGGTGCCGCCGCCCGGCGGCCCGCGCCCGACCGCCGCGCGAGGCGGAGGGGCGGCGACGGCGGCCGGGCGGGGCCGGGGCG
>NZ_AGBF01000445.1 GCF_000225525.1 Streptomyces zinciresistens K42
GCCACCGCGTGCTGCTGGACGCGGTCCGGTATCTCGTGGACAACGGGATCAAGTGGCGGGCGATGCCGGCCGACTTCCCGCCGTGGGACCGGGTGTATGCGTTTTTCCGCCGCTGGCGCGACCACGCCCTGGTCAAGGAGTTCCATGACCGACTGCGCGCCCGGGTCCGCGAGCGGCTGGGCCGGGACCTGCAGCCGACGGCAGGCGTGATCGACTCGCAGTCCGTCAAGGCGGACGCCGTCGTCGGCGCCGACAGCCGCGGCTTCGACGGCGGCAAGCTGATCAACGGGCGTAAACGGCACGTCGTGGTCGACACGCTCGGCCTGCTCCTGGGCGTGATGGTCACGAGCGCGAATGTCGGCGACCGCGCCGCCGCCCAGGTCCTGCTGCACCAAGTCGCCGACGCCCACCACCTGCTGGCCCTCATCTGGGCCGACGGCGGCTACACCGGCCCCCTCGTCGAGTACTGCCTGGCCACGTTCGCCCTGGTCCTGACGATCGTCAAACGCAGCGACGACATGCGCGGCTTCGTGGCCCTGCCCAAACGGTGGATCGTCGAGCGCCTCTTCGCCCACCTCATGCGCACCCGCCGCCTGGCGCGCGACTTCGAACGCCGCACCACCAGCGCCGAGGCGATGATCTACTGGTCGATGACCCTGCTCATGACCCGCCGCCTGGCCCGTTCACCCCGCGGGCGGGCGTGAACCGGCCCGGCGCCGGCTCGGCCAGCCAGCCGCGCGCGACCAGGCGTTTCGCCTTCGACCGCAGCGCCTCCACCCGCGCCGGAACCACGTCCATGCCGAACAAAGCGGCCATCTCCTGGCAGGTCATCGGCCCCTGCCCGAGCCGGGCCCGGTCCGTGAGCGCGGTGAGGATGCGCTGGTAGTCCACCGACAACGCCGACCGCGCAAGCCCGTCACGCCACACCGGCACCTGCGATTTCGTCTTCGCCGCTTCCGGCGTTGGCGATGCCTCCTGGGCCTGCCCGTCGGCGGTTGGTGCAGTCTGGTCGGCCTGGTCGTGGCCATGCCCGGTCTCAGCCGCCGGGGCAAGCACCTCGCCCACCCGTGAGCGAGCGATGGCCCATTCCTTCCAGTCGCGCTCGGCCACGGCCAGTTCAGCCTGGATGCGGTCGGCCTCCTCCCGCAGCTCGTCCACGCGACGGCGAGCGACGAGCTCGCGCTGTTCCAGCAGCCCCACGACCGACGGCATCCATGACCTCCACAGCAGCGGCGACCCAACAGGCCACCACTCCCACAGGATCGCCGACCCTATGCCCGACCAGCGGAAACGCAGTCCTCAAGCCCGGAAAGACAACAGCTTCT
>NZ_AGBF01000444.1 GCF_000225525.1 Streptomyces zinciresistens K42
TGAACCGCCCCGGGTTCGGTAGAGATCTCAGATTGTGGTGATGACCTGGGGTTTCGTGGATTCGGTGTAGTAGCTGACTTCGTATTCGACGGGTGGGACGTGACCTATCTCTCCGTGGAGCCGCCGGTGGTTGTACCAGTCGACCCATTCGGCAGTGGCCAACTCGACTTGGGAGAGTGTCTTCCAGGGCCGCTGGGGTTTGATCAATTCGGTCTTGTACAGGCCGATCGTCGACTCCATCAGGGCGTTGTCGTAGGCGTCGCCGACCGAACCGATGGAGGCAGCGATGCCGGCGGCGTCCAGATGCTCGGCGAGCTTGAACGATGTGTATTGCGACCCGGCGTCCGAGTGATGGATCAACTCGCCCGGCTGGATGGGTTGTTGGTCGCGGTCGCGTTGCCAGACGGCCATCTCCAGAGCGTCCAGGACGAAGACGGTTTCCTTTACGGTGGCCGCCGACCAGCCGACAATCCGGCGGGAGAAGGTGTCCACGACGAATGCGACGTAGACGGTCGCGGACCATGTCTTCACATGAGTGAAGTCCGCCACCCAGCACCGGTTCGGTGCTGCGGTGACGAAGTCGCGGTCGACGAGATCGGGGGCCCGCTCGGCCTGCCCGCCGGGGATCGTGGTGATGACGCGCTTGCCCCGCACCGCGCCCTGGATGCCGAGCTCGCGCATGAGGCGCTCGACGGTGCAGCGGGCCACTTCGTGGCCCTGCCGCTTCAGCTCGCGCCAGATCTTCCGGGCTCCGTAGACCCGGTAGTTGGACGTGTAGACCGCCTGGATCCGTTCTTTGAGCTCCTCGTCGCGCACGGAACGGGCGGAGGGAGTTCCGAGGCGTTTCTTGTGGGCGTAGTACGTGGATGGGGCGATCTTGCAGTCGTGCTCGGTGAGCGTCCTGCAGATCGGCTCGACTCCGCCGAAGCGGTCCCGGTGCTCGTCGATGAAGGCTACGAGCGTGTGTGTGGCCGGTCGAGCTCGGCCGCGAAGAAACCCGCCGCGGCCTTCAGGATCTCGTTGGCCCGCTTGAGTTCGGCGTTCTCCTTCTTCAGCGCCTTGATCTGGGCGGACTCCTCCGTCGTCGCCCCCGGCCGCTGGCCCGCGTCGATGTCGTTCTGCTTCACCCAGTTCCGCAGCGTCTCGCGGGAACCGATGTCGAGCTTGTCCGCGACCGCCTGCAAGGCGGCTGTCTCGTTCGGGTAGTCGCCGCGGACCTCGGCGACCATGCGCACCGCGCGACGGCGCAGCTCAAGCGGGTAACGGGAGGGTCGTGCCATGACTCAATCCTTACATGGAATCGAGTCTCCATTTCACCCGGGGCGGTTCAG
>NZ_AGBF01000443.1 GCF_000225525.1 Streptomyces zinciresistens K42
CCATGACGGGCGCGGTCCCGGCGGGCCGACGCCGTACGCGACCGCGCACAGGTCCGACCGCGCACAGGCCGGTGGGGTCCGCCGCGGGGCACGCGAGATCCGGTTGGGCGCCGCCAGGCGGTTCGGGTCCAGGCGTCCAGGCCCCCGCGGCCGGTGCCGGGGCGAGCGCGGCCCGGTCGCCCCGGAGGGCGGGGCGCGGTCCCCAGCCGGGCTGTCCGCGGCGCCGACTCCCGCGCATCGGGCCCATGCCCACGCGCGCCGGGTTTCCGCGCACGCGCCTTCCCGTGCCGGCCGGTGGCTTGCACTATGCCCCCCGCGCGCCGACCCTGAAAGCACCGGGTGGAGACGGCCCGGTTCGACACCCGGCGGTGGAGCCACATGGTTCTCGGGAGCGACCTCAGGCGCGGCGGCACGGACGGCGGGCGGGGACTCCGGGCCGCCGGGCGGGGCAGGGCGCCGACGGCCGTCCTCCCGCCCTTCCCGGCACCGGCATCTGCCCCGGCATCTGCCCCGGCACCGGCCCCGGTCGCCCCGGACGACGTCGGCCCGCGAACCCCGCGAGCGGGCCGTCCTGGAGCACGGGAGGCGGACGGGACCGGCCCGCCGGGCACTCGGCGGCGGCGAACGCGGCGGACGGTCCGGGGCGCAGGTGTCCGCGACGACGCCGTGCGCGCTCGCCCGCGCGAACGGCACGGGGCCGCCGGTCCCCGGGTGCCGAGGCGGCGGCCGCGGTGACGGTGCGGGCCCCGGGTACGGCGGGTACGGCGTGCGGCAGCGGGCCGCCGGAGAAGGGCCGCGCATGACGCCCGTACCGCAGGCCCCCGTCCTGCACGCCGACTGCATCGCCGACTCGGCCGGCGGGCTGACCTTCGACGTGGCCGCGGCCGGGGCGACCGACGCGGCCCGGCTCGTCCTGCGGCACCGCGAGGGCCACGAGGAGGTCGCGCTGCCCCTGGCCCCGGCTGCGGCGGGCCGCCTGCGTGCCGCCCTGCCCAGCAGCGTCGCGCTGCCCCGGGGACACTGGGACGCCTGGGCCAGCGTGACGGCGGAGGACTCCGACCACCGGGTGGCGCCCGGCGCCATGGACGTGCACCCGTCCGCCTTCCGCGTGCCCTACGCCACCCGCCAGGGCAACCTGAGCGTCGAGTGCCGATGAGGAGTCCCCGCCGGAGCCCGGGGCGGGCCGCGCGCCCGCACGTGACCGGGCCGCGCCCGCCTGCGCTCGGGACCGCTCGGGTCCGGCCCGCTCGAAGACGAACGACGTGATCGGACGGAGATGCCCGGTCTTCTTGCCGTCGGTGGCGGTCAGCCGGTCGACGGCCGCCCAGGCCCCGCGCCCGCCGCCCGCCCGCCACCTCCGCGGACGGCGTCCCCGTCGCTCGTCGCGCCCGCGCCCGGCCAGGGCCCG
>NZ_AGBF01000442.1 GCF_000225525.1 Streptomyces zinciresistens K42
CCCCGCCCGCCCCCGCCGGGCCGCCCCCGGCCGCACCCCCGGCCGCGCCGCCGTGCGCCGACGCGCCCCTGTCGCCGGGGCAGGAGCGGATCTGGTTCCTGGAACGTCTCCTTCCGGGCCGTACCGCCTACAACGAGGTGAAGGCGATCCGTCTCGCGGGCCCGCTCGACACCCGGGCGCTGCGCACGGCCGTACAGGGCCTGGTCGACCGGCACGAGGGGCTGCGCACCGTCTTCCGGGACAGCGGCGGCACCCCGCGCCAGGTGGTACGCGCCGCGGCCGAGGCCGACTTCGCGGTCGTCGGGGACAGCGGCGCTCCCGGCACCCTCCTCCAGGACGTCCTGGCGGCGGAGAGCGCCCGCCGCTTCGACCTCGCGGACGGCCCCCTGTTCGTCACCCGGCTGGTCCGGCTGGCCGAGGCGGAGCACGTCCTCGTGCTGTCCCTGCACCACATCGTGGTCGACGCGGCCTCCGCCACCGTCCTCGCCCGCGACCTCTCCGCGCTCTACCGCGCCGCGGCCACCGGCACCGCGCCCGACCTGCCGGACCTCACCTGGACCTACGCCGACCACGCCCGCGAGCAGACGGCGGCGGCCCGCGGACCCGAGGCGGAACAGGACCTCGCCCACTGGCGCCGCGCCCTCGGCGGCCCCCTCCCCGTCCTCGCCCTGCCCGCCGACCGTCCGCGCCCCTCGCCGATGACCTCCCACGGCCGGGCCGCCTTCCACACCCTCGACCCCGAACTCTCGCGACGGCTGCGCGAGTTGAGCAGAGCGCGGCGCAGCACCCTGTTCATGACGCTGCTCGCCGGATACGCGGCGATGCTCCACCGGGTCACCGGCCAGAGCGACCTCGTCATCGGCACGCCCATCTCGGACCGGCCCCCGCGTGCCGAGCAGGTGCTCGGCTTCTTCGTGAACACCCTCGCCCTGCGCCTGGACCTGTCCGGCGACCCCGGCTTCACCACCCTGCTCGACCGCGTGCGCACGGTCGCCCTGGACGGCTACGACCACGCGCGTGTGCCGTTCGAGACGGTGGTGCGCGACCTCGCCCCGCCCCGGGCCGTCGACCGGACCCCCGTCTTCCAGGCGTTCGCCGAGTTCCAGCGCGCCGAACCCTTCCGCTTCGACCTGCCCGGCATCGAGGCCACACCCCTGGACGCCGGAGCGGACAAGTCCCTGACGGACCTCACCGTCTACTTCACCGACCAGCCACAGGGCGTGCGCTGCCATCTGGAGTACAACACCGACCTGTTCGACGCCGAGACCGTCGACGGCTTCTTCACCACCTTCCGCGACCTGCTCGCCGCGGCCGTCGACGCACCGGGGGGCACCGCTCTCCCGCCTCGCCCCGGCCGCCCCGGACACCGCCGCCGACGGCGACGCCGTACCCCCCGCCTGGCGGCGCGGCCCCGCCCGCCCGCGCGCC
>NZ_AGBF01000441.1 GCF_000225525.1 Streptomyces zinciresistens K42
GGGGCCGCGACGCGGGCGCCGAGGGCGGTCAGCACGTCGAGCACGCGGTCGCGCAGGCCGTCACCCTCGGCGTCCGGGGCGAAGCGCGCGACGGCGGCGGGCCAGCCCGCGGGGAGGTGGGCGCCGGCGAGGTCGGTGACGACGGTGACCCCGCCGGGCAGCATCTCGGCGGGGCTCACCAGCACCGTGTCGTGGGGGGCGTGCACGGTGTCGCGCCAGGTCTCGTCGCTGACGGGATGGAGGCCCGCCCCGGCCGCGGCCTCCAGGGTCTCGTGCAGCGCCTCGGGAGCGGCCACGGTGGCCGTGGGGTCGTCGGCGACCGACAGCACGAGCAGCCGCGGGTCGCCGCCCTCGTCGCGGACCCGGCGGACGGTCTCCAGAAGGGCGTACGGGTCGGGGACGCCGCCGCTCTCGGCCGGGGTGGCGACGTGGAAGACGGGCCGGCCCAGCAGGCGCGCGTACGGCGCCCACCAGGCGGCGCAGGGCCGCGGCACGAGCACGTCGCCGCCGAGCGCCGCGGTCAGGGCCAGGAGCAGCGCGGGGGCGCCGGGAGCGGCCACGACCTGCCCGGGGCCGGTGCTCAGGCCCCGCCGGTCCCAGTACGCGCAGGCGGCCTCGCGCAGGGTCTCGCCGCCCCCGGTCGGCTCGCTCCCGGGGCGGCCCGCGGCGGCGGCGAGGACGGCGGCCAGTTCGGGCAGGACGGGCAGGCCGTCGCCCGGGAGCGGCGGCCCGAAGCGGACGGGACCGTGGCCTTCGCGCTCCGTCCGGCGCATCCGTACCTCCGCGCTCGCTGGTGCCGTGTGGACCGGACGGGGTGTCGCGCGCCCGTCGCGCCGCGCGTACCCGCGACGGCGCGGGGCGATGGCACGCGCGGGTGTGGCGCCCGTCACGGGGCCGGGGCGCCCGAGGCGGACGCCCGCGGGGTCGGCGTGGGGTCAGCCCTTCCCGGGGTTCGGCCTGCGGCGCAGCCGGTACACCGCGCCGCCCGCCGCGCCCGCGATCAGCAGACCGCCCGCCACCAGGGCGGGCACGGAGTCGCTGAACGTCCCGCCCGCTCCGGCCTGCACCCCGCCCGGAGCCTGCGTGCCCTCGCAACTCCCGTTCCCCGCACCGTCCTTGCCGCCCCCGGGGACGGGCTCGCGCCCGGTGGGACCGCTCTTGCCGGGCTGCGGCTGACCGCTCTCCGCGCCGCCCCAACCGGACCCGGTCCCGGCGCTCTCGCCGCCACCCCACCCCGAGCCGGTCCCGCCCGTCTCGCCGCCCGAACCGGACCCGGCGCCGGTACCCGTGCCGCCGCTCGGGTCGCCGCCGCCCCACCCCGGGCCCGTTCCGCCGGTGCCCGGTTCGTTCGCGCCGCCGCCGGTCCGGCCCGAGGACTGCCCGGCGCACGGGCGTCCGCCGCCCGTCCAGCCGCCGTCGCCGCCGCCCGTCCAG
>NZ_AGBF01000440.1 GCF_000225525.1 Streptomyces zinciresistens K42
CGCTCGGCCGACCTCGTGGTCGCCATGCTCGCCGTGCTCCGGGCCGGCTGCGCCTACGTGCCGCTCGACCCGTCCCTCGGCCGGGCCCGCGCCGAGCAGGTCGTCGCCGAGTGCGGGGCCCGCCTCGTGGTGTCCGCGCCCGGACCGGCGGACGCCCTCGAACTGCCCGACGGCGTCACCGTCCTCCCGCCGGACACCGCCCCGCGGGGCCCGTACCCCGCCCCGGACGACACGGGCGCGGACGCGTGCTGCGTCCTGTACACCTCCGGCAGCACCGGCACCCCCAAGGGCGTGGTCCTGACCCACGAGGGCGTCGCCGACCTGTGCGCCTGGCACCACCGGCGCTTCTCCCTCACCCCGGCCGACCGCGTCGCCGCCGTGTGCAGCCAGAGCTTCGACGCCTCGGTCCTGGAGATCTGGCCCGCGCTGACCGCGGGCGCCTCGGTGACCGTCGCGGACGAGGACCTGCGGCGCGACCCCCTGGCCCTGGCCCGCTGGTTCACCGCGCAGGGCGTCACCCTCTCGATCCTGCCCACCGTCCTGGGCGAACAGGTCCTGCGGCTGCCGCCGGCCGACCAGCCGGCCCTGCGCCACCTCCTCGTCGGCGGCGACGTCCTGCGCACCGGGCCGCGCCCCGAGGCCCCCTACGAGACGCTGAACGTGTACGGGCCCACCGAGATCACCGTGCTGTGCACCACGCACACCGTCCCCCCGGACGGCGGGGGACCCGCCGGTCCCGTCCCCGTCGGACGCCCCGCCGACAACGTGACGCTGAGCGTGCTCGACCCCCTCGGCGACCCCGTCCCGGTGGGCACCACGGGCGAGTTGTACGTCGGGGGCCCCGGTGTCGCCGCCGGTTACCTCCACCGGCCCGGACTCACCGCCGAGCGCTTCGCGCCCGACCCGGACGGCGGGCCCGGCGCACGCCGCTACCGCACCGGCGACCTGGTGCGCTGGCGCGCCGACGGCACCCTGGAGTTCCGCGGCCGGGTGGACGACCAGGTGAAGATCCGCGGCTTCCGGGTCGAGCCGGAGGAGACCGCCCGGGTGCTCACCGCCCTGGACGGGGTCCGGGAGGCCACCGTGCTCGGCCGCCGCG
The DNA here is from genome assembly GCF_000225525.1 of Streptomyces zinciresistens K42. GTDB lineage: Bacteria > Actinomycetota > Actinomycetes > Streptomycetales > Streptomycetaceae > Streptomyces > Streptomyces zinciresistens. The sequence goes on from NZ_AGBF01000440.1 coordinate 1,100, forward strand.
ACGACCGCGGCGAGGCGTACCTCGCGGCCTACGCCGTCCCCGCCGACCCGATCGGCACGGCCGCCGACGACCGGCAGGCGTACGCCGACCTCCTGGCCGAGGAACTCACGGCCCGGCTCCCGGAATACCTGGTGCCGCGCGCCTGGAGCGTCCTGCCCGCCCTGCCGCTGACCGGCAACGGCAAGCTGGACCGGGCCGCGCTCCCGGCCCCCGACCTGGTGCCGCGGCAGGCGGCGTCCGCCCCGCCGCGACGCCCGGCACGCCCGCTCACCGCACCGGCCGCAAGCCCGGGTACGTCCCGTACGCCCGCTGCCGGCCGGCACGCCGGGAGCACGCACCCGACG
>NZ_AGBF01000439.1 GCF_000225525.1 Streptomyces zinciresistens K42
GACCGGACGCAAGCGGGCCGGAGGCGAGGGGACCGGAGACGAAGGGGCCGGAGACGAAGGACCCCGGCGCGGCCGGGCCGGACGGCCCCGGGCCCGGCTCGGGCGTCCCGTCCTGCGCTCCCGGCCCGCGCACCGCCGCGGACCCGGCGCCCGCCCGCGGCGCACCCGCCTCCCCAGAACCGCCAGCCCCCACAGCTCCCGCCGACCCCACTGGCATCCCCGATCCCACTGGTCCCACCGGTCCTGCCAGCCCCACCGGCCCCACCGGTCCCACCGGTCCCACCGGGTCCTCCGGGTCCTCCGGGTCCTCCGGGTACTCCGTGTCCAGCAACCGCACCGCGTGGCGGCCGAGTTGGGCCACCAGGGCGCTGGGGAGCCAGGGGTCGCGCGAGCGGCCGTCAGAGACGGTGTCCTCCGCGCCCATGCGGGCGAGGACGCGGTCCAGCGTCGGCCGGGAGCCCGGCGTCTTGCGCAGGCAGTCCCGCACCAGCTCGGCGATCTCCTCGGGCATGCCCTCCAGGTCGGGTTCCTCCTGGGCGATCCGGAACATCACGGCGTGCGCGCCGTTGTCCGCGGAGCCGAACGGCAGCCGGCCGGTCGCGGCGTACGCCAGCACCGAGCCCAGGCAGAACACGTCGCACGCGGGCGTGATCCGGTCCCCGCGCACCTGCTCGGGCGCCATGAACCCCGGCGATCCGATGAGCGCCCCGGTCCGGGTGAGCCCGCTCCCGCCCACCGTCTCCAGCGCGCGGGCGATCCCGAAGTCGATGACGCGGGGGCCGTCGATGGTGACGAGGACGTTGGACGGCTTCAGATCCCGGTGCACCATCCCGGCGGCGTGGATGTCCTTCAGCGCGTGCGCGAGACCCGCCGCGAGGATGCGCACCGACCGCTCGGGCAGTGCCCCGTGGTCGTGCCCCACGACCTGTTGGAGGCTCGGGCCCGCGACGTACCCGGTGGCCACCCACGGGACGGGGGCCTCGGTGTCCGCGTCGAGCACCGGCGCGGTCCAGAACCCGCCGACCCGCCGCGCGGCCCGGACCTCCTGCCGGAACCGGGCGCGGAACTCCTCCTGCGCGGCCAGCTCCCGCCGTACGAGCTTCACCGCGACGGTCCGGCCCCGGTCGGAACGGGCGAGGTAGACCTCGCCCATGCCGCCCGCGCCCAGCCGCGCGAGCAGCCGGTACATCCCGATCCGCTGCGGTCCCCCGGCCCCCGGCCTGTCCATCCCCACGCACCCCACCCCGCCGAACGCGAACCCCCGTGTACGCAACATCCCCACGATAGTGCGGCGAACGGGGAGGTGAACGGGGCCGCCTCCACGGTTCCGTAACGGGAAGGGTGATCTCGTCGGGGAGTCGCCCGCCGGTGCGCCGGGCCGATGCGCCGGGCCGATGCGCGACGGGCGGTCCGGCGGGCCGGTGCGCGACGGGCGGTCCGGCG
>NZ_AGBF01000438.1 GCF_000225525.1 Streptomyces zinciresistens K42
ACGCCGCGCTCGCGTCGACCGGCGTGTGGCGCAGGGCCGGCCGGGGCGCGGCACGGCCGCGCCGGGGCTTGCCGACCGCGACGAGCAGGCCGGACAGGGTCGCTCCGGACCGGGCCAGCACCTGTGATCTGCGGCCGACGTCCCGGGCGGCCGGGATGGCGCGCAGCAGCCGCCAGACGTCGGGGGGCCCGTGCAGGGCCAGCACGTCCGCGTCCCACACCACGGCCGCGTCCCGGTCGGTGAGGGCGACGGCCACGTCACCGGCGAGGAGCCCGTCGAGGACGTCCTCGTCGTGCGGACCGGGCCGGGCGACGGTCACGACGACGCCCTCCCCGTCGCGCAGGCCCTCGACGACCTGCCGCAGCGGCCGCTCCGCCGGCACCACCTGGTCGGCGAGGCCGGTGAAGTCGGCGAGGGCGGGGTCGTCCGCCGTCACGACGCGCAGTCCCGCGCGCCGGGCCGCGTCGAGGACGGCCTCGGCCCAGGCGTCGGCGCCCCCTCGGGCGGTGCGCAGCGCGCTCGGGTGCAGGACGACGGTGCCGGCCATCTCCAGCTGCCGCAGCCGCTCGGGGTCGCGGACGAGGACGCCGGTGCGGGCCAGCGCGGAGCTGAGGACGGCGTGGAAGGCGGCCGGGCCGTAGCGCGCCGCCTTGGGGGCACCCGCGAGCACCGCGTCCGCCGCCTCGGTGCCGTCCTGCTTGACCAGCAGCGCGGCCACCGCCCCGACCAGGCTGCCCGCCTCGGCGTGCGAGGCGTACTGCTGGGCCGGGGAGGTGCGCAGCGGCGGGCGCGGGCGCTGTGCGGCGACGCCGGGGCGCTCGGGCGCGCAGACCTCGTCGTGGACCTTGTCGAACGCGGCCGCGCGGGCGACCGTCTCGGCCAGTTGGAGGGAGCGCAGCGCGCCGTCGAGCACCAGGGCCGCCGGGGTCCGTCCGGCGCCGTGGGCGGCCGCGTGGGCCACGGCCAGCACCAGATCCATCCGGGAACGGCCGATGCGGGCGCGCAGCCGGGCCCGGAACCGCGGGTCCTCCCGGAGCAGGGTGACCAGCGCGGTCAGGCCGCGCGGTGTGGCGGGCAGGCGCAGGACCTGGCCGGTGACCGCGAGGGCGACGCCGATCCCGTCGGCGGCGAGCGTCGCGGCGGCGGCCCGGACCCCGGCGGGATCGGCCGGGTGGACGACGTCCTCCGCGGCCCCGTCGTCCGGGGCGAGGCCGTGCCGGGCGGCGATCTCGACGGCTCGTGCGCACACCTGTTCGCCCGCGGACTCCTCGGCGGCCGTCACGACCAGCCGGCCGAGGCCGCCGTCCCAGTAGGCGAGGGCCACCTCGGGCCGCTCGGCGAGGGCAGCGGCGACCCGGCGCGCCACACGCTCGGTGCCGCCCTCGCGCCGGGTCCGGGCGGGTTCCTCGGGCCGCAGGGCGAGGTGGGTGCGGCCCCCGGAGCGCCAGGCGGGCGCCCCGCCCGGC
>NZ_AGBF01000437.1 GCF_000225525.1 Streptomyces zinciresistens K42
CGATCTGATCCAGGAACAGGTACAACTCGCCCAACTCGGTGTTGGCCAACCGAACACGTGGTTTCAGTTGTCCGGCCCCCGAGGAAGTCTTCGGACGTTCGTCCCTCCCGACATCGACCCCTGTGACGCTGACGGGCAGCACGTGGAGCCGGCCTTGCTCTCGTACACGATGAAGTCCGAGCACGGGATCGGACCTCCATCGGCCGAACAGCGCCAGGAAGGAGACGGCGAACAGGGAGATCAGAACCAGGGCTATCGTCCAGAAGTCGGCACGTCCGCCGGTCATCTCCTCAAGTGACTGTCGACTTCCGAGGAAGAAACCAAGCTCAGGAGAGGACGGCGCGAAGAGAACATAAGTCTCCTCCCCCGCCCGCGGTTCCCTCTTCGAGGTCAGGCTCGACTGATGGACCTGGGCGCCCTCGTCGAACGGAACGAGCACCCTGACGACGGAGTCGTAGTGGCCATTGGCGCGTTGACCGCTGACGTACTTCGTCTCAAGGACCTTCTCAATTCGGACTGTACGCAGCGCGGACCCGGCGTCCACGAGCTCCCACGCGTCTTTCGTCGGAGCCATCGCCGCGTAGGCGACCGTGAAGACAGGGATCATCCACGCCCAAGTCGCGAAGTTCACCCAGGCGTTGCGCTGCTCGGTCCACCAGTACCGCCCACCCGAGTCCGGGGCACCGACGGGGCCCCGTCGCAGCAGAACAGCACCACCGGCCGCGGCCACGACCGCCACCCCGAGGCCCACGACCAGGTCCCATCGGGGCGGACGAACAGCGGGCTGGATCAGAGCGGCGCAAATGGTCCCCGCCATGCCAAGGCCCAGCAGAGCAAGGCAGCGCGTGAGGGAGCCGAACCTCGTCATCAACCGAAATCTTCCTCAAGAGTCCTCTGCTTGCGGCCGAAGGCCGTCTTCGGTTCATCTTCGCCGGTGGGGCGCTTTTTTTCTTCCTCCGCGGCCAATTCCCCACCTGCGCCGGCCAGCGCGGCGCCGACACCACCGGCAGGTACTTCGATGGCGAAGTCAGGGTTCTCGCCACGCCGACCGTAACGTGATGTGTCCCAGTCGGCCGCGACGGGAATGGTGTCGCGGTAGTACCCCGCTCCACCGACCGCCCCGCCGCCGAGCGCGCCGCCCACCGCATTCTCTAGCTTCGCGCCTTCACAAAGCGGGCTGTCCAGCGGGCGGTCAGAACGCCCGTGGCCTGCTGGCCGGGCTGCCCGTGCTCGACCTCACAGGCACCGCCCAACTCCGGGAAACCCCACCGCCTGCGGTTCCGGCTGCTCCGCGGCCACCCGACTCGTCAGTACCGGCCGACGCAGAACTTTCCGCCTCGCCCAGCACTGTCCCTGGACCGGTGAGATCACCACCACGAATCGGCGCGTACTCCTGACGTCCACGGCTGACCGGTAACTTCACCACTCACCCAAGCACAGTGCCCACATCAGCAATCCGAAGAATACTCATGGACGATCGAGGTTC
>NZ_AGBF01000436.1 GCF_000225525.1 Streptomyces zinciresistens K42
GGCCGCGACATCGGCGGCCTCGGCGACCGGTATGGCCGGCTCCACGACGTCCGCGGGCTGCGTGTCGGCGGCCGGCGGCCCCGCGGGGCGGGACGCGGCACGGCGCCGGCGGCGCGGCGGCAGGGTGTCGCTGGGAGTGGTGGGTTCGGAACCCTCGTGGGGTTCGGTCGGTTCGAGCATGCGGGCGTTTCTCCCGTCAGGCTCCCGGGCGCCGCGCCTGGTCCGGCGGAGTGCCGGTGACGTCCGCGGCTCGCGCGATGCGCGGTTACCGCCGTCCGGGGCGCGGGCGCCGCACGGGAGCTCTCTGTGTCCTGTCTCGCCGGTTCCGTACGCCTCATGCGGACGGCCTGGCGAAAGTCTTCTGGTCGGTGCGCTGCCCGACCCAGGTGGCTCCCGAGTACCAGGGCTGCGCTTCGACGTCCGTCCCTCCGCGGAACCGGCCTTACGCCGGAGCCGGCGCGGCGGCAGCGGGCTCGGCCTCGGTTGGGGCCGTCGCTGCCTCGCGGTCGGGCGCGAGCGGGTCGGTCACCGTGCCGGTCTCTTCATCGAACAGCCCCTGCGCCAGCCTGGTCACCGCTGCGGGGACCGGCGGCGCCAGGTCGGCCACGGCGCGGAGACCGGACAGGACGTCGTCGGGCCGTACGGCAGGCGTCACGTGCCGAACAACCAGCCGCAGTATCGCACAGGGCTGGTCGGTCGGCCTATCAGCCCGCGAACTGTGCGTTTCCACCTCGTCGGCGGTGTCCAGGCTTTCGAGGTGCACCACCGCGGGGCGGGCGTCGAAGGTGCGCACGCCGTTCTTCGTCGTGCGCTGGACCTCCACCGCTTCGGCGGCGTCGAAGGCGGCGACCGCTCGCGCGGCCTCGGCCGGGTCCACGCCGTCGAGCCGCAGCTCCCAGACGGACGCCGTGAGCCGGTCGGCGAGCCCGGAGGTCCGGGCCTCGACCGCCTCGACGACGTCGAGCCCTGCGGGCAGCGACTCGTCGAGAAGCACTCTCAGCTGCTGCGGATCACACGCCCGGGTGAGCGCGATCTCCAGGTACTCCGCCTCACTGCCCGTGCCGGTGGGTGCGGCATTGGCGTACGACACCTTCGGATGCGGCGTGAACCCCGCCGAGTACGCCATCGGCACCTCGGCGCGGCGCAGCGCGCGCTCGAAGGCGCGCTGGAAGTCACGGTGGCTGGTGAACCGGAGGCGGCCGCGCTTGGTGTAGCGCAGTCGGATGCGCTGCACCGCCGGTGCGGGCGGCGGGCCTTCGGGCTGTCGCTTGCCCAGTGTCGTTCAGTCCTTAAGTGAGAGCGGTCGTACTGCTACCAAGAGTACGTGTCGCGCGGCCCGTCGGTTCCCTTCGGGCGACGGCCTCGCGCGGCTGCGGTGCGCCGGGGAGCATCCGCCGGATGTCGGCGCGGGCCTGCCGCGCGGACTCGCGGGCGCCGGTGAGCGCCTGCCGGACGGCCCGGCCCGCGCCGCGGGCGGCCTCGGCGGCGGGCCGCG
>NZ_AGBF01000435.1 GCF_000225525.1 Streptomyces zinciresistens K42
CCACCAGAGGCCGCTGACCATCGCATTCGCACTGACCGCCACCTACGCCCTAGCGGAGGTCGTCGGCGGCATTCTCTCCGGCTCGCTGGCTCTCATCAGCGACGCGGCTCACATGGGCACCGATACGCTCGGGCTGGGGCTCGCCCTCGCCGCCATCCACCTGGCAAAGCGTCCCGCCGCAGGACAGCGAACCTACGGCACGTACCGGCTGGAGGTCCTGGCCGCGGTTATCAACGGCCTGCTCCTGTTCGGTGTCGCCTTCTATGTGCTCTACGAGGCGGTGGAACGCTTCCGGGACCCGCCGGATGTCCTGGGCGTGCCGATGCTCGTCGTCGCCTCGGTCGGCCTCCTCGTCAACATCATCTCCTTCCGGCTGCTCACCGGCGGGGCGAAGGAGAGCCTGAACATCAAGGGCGCTTATCTCGAGGTGCTCGCCGACATGCTCGGCTCGGTCGGGGTCATCATCGGCGCGGTCGTGATCACGGTCACCGGTTTCCGGTATATCGACGCGATCGTCGCGGCCGCGATCGGGCTGTTCATCCTGCCGCGGACCTGGCAGCTCATGCGCCAGGCCCTGCGGATCCTGATGGAGGTGGCGCCTCCCGGAATCGACGTCGAGGCCGCCGAGCGGGACCTGGCCGCCGTGCCCGGCGTCCGCGAGGTCCACGATCTGCACATCTGGACGCTCACCAGCGGCATGGAGGCCGCCACCGCGCACGTCGTGATCGAGGACGACGCTGACTGGCACACCGTATTGGACCGGACCCGTCAGCTCCTCGCCGAACGGTACGGCGTCACCCACCCCACCATCCAGATTGAGCCCGCGGAGCACGTCGAGGAACCGGCAGGCTTCTGACGGGCGTGCGGACGGTGGCCGCAAGCCCGGCTCCTGCGGACCGATTGTGCGGCGGGCGGCATACGAACGGTCCCGCTCAGGGCAGCTCACCAGGTGGCCGGGGGCGGGTGCGGTCAGGTGTGGACGATGACGATGGGGCAGGGGGCGTGCTGGGCGCACTGGTGGCTGACCGAGCCCAGAAGCAGGCTGGCGAAGCCACCGCGGCCGCGCGAGCCGACAACGAGGAGATCGGCGCCTTGAGCTGCCTCGATCAGGGCGGGGGTGGGCGGGCCCTCGACGACGCGGCGTTCGATGTCGGCCGTCTCGGTGCCCGGGGTGTGCGCAAGGGCGGCATCGAGGGTTTGCTCGGCCGCCCGTTGCAGCGGTTCGCGGGTCGCTGCTTCGGTAGCGAGGCGGGCGATCTCGCTGCCGTGGTAGAGGGAGGACCAGGCATGGACGACCCGCAGGGCCGCGGCGCGCAGGCGGGCCTCGTCGAGGGCCCAGCGCAGTGCCTCCAGTGAGGCCGGCGACCCGTCGACACCTACGACGATGATGGCCATGGCACCTCCCTCTCTGTGGGGACACGATGGGCGATCCTGCTCAACCACCGGCCTGAGATCCCTCCGCCGGTGGCAGGGCCTGGAACCGATTGTCGCCGATTGA
>NZ_AGBF01000434.1 GCF_000225525.1 Streptomyces zinciresistens K42
ACGGAAGCCAGACGTTCGGGGAGGAGGCGTGCGGTGCTGTCGGCAAAGAGGTCGGTGTTGTAGGTGAGATAGCCGGTGATGGCCTTCTCGCCCTGCTCCAGATGGAGCGAGAGGTCGAACTGGGTCCCGGCCGGCGGGATGTCGAGGCGGTCGACCGTGAGGCCGGGCAGGCGCAGATTGCGCGAGGGAGCCTCGTTGAGGGCCAGCATCGTCTGGAACAAGGGGCTGCGGGTGTGCCCCTCGGTGGCGGGCACCGCGTGTCGGACGATTTCCTCGAACGGGGTCTCGGCGTACCGGTGTGCCGCCACGAGGGCGTCGTGGGTCGTCCGGAGGGTCTGCGCGAGAGTGGCCTTCGGGTCGAGGACCCGTCGGAGCGGGAGCGTGTTGGTGAAGAAGCCCAGGACTCCGGCCGTGTCCGGGTGTTCGCGTCCGCTGGTCGGGATGCCGATGGTGACGTCCCGGCTGCCGGACAGGGCACCGAGGACGACGGTCAGTGCGGTGGCGACGACGGCGAAGGCGGTGGTGCCCGTGCGTCGCGCGACTTCTCCGACCTGTTCGGCACTCAACTCCACCGCAATCGCTTCGCCGTTGTGGGTGCGCACGGCGGGACGCGGGTGGTCGGTCGGCAGGTCCGGGGCGTGCGCTCCCGCCAGGTGCCGGAGCCAGTGGGCGAGGCCGGCGTCGTCGGCGGTCGTCGGCTCTGCGGCTCGTGCGTGGGCGAAGTCGCCGTACTGGAGCACGGGGGCCGGGGGGAGGGACCGGCCCGCGCCGAGTGCGGTGTAGGCGGCGGCGATCTCCTCCAGGAGGAGGCTGAGCGTCCATCCGTCGGCGATGGTGTGGTGCAGTGACAGCAGAAGGAGATGGGCGTCGTCGGCGCAGCGGACGATCCGGGTGCGGAAGAGCGGGCCTTCGGCGAGGTCCACGGTGGAGTGCCGCCATTCCGCGAGCAGTTGTTCCTCGTCGTACGTCCTGGTTGCTTCGGGATCGCTCGCGGCCTCGGCTGACTGCGGGTCGGCCGACGACGACCAGTTCCCGGACCAGACGGGGTGGACGACCTGGACGACCTCGCCGTTCTCCTCGCGCAGCGTGGTCCGCAGTATCTCGTGGCGGTGTGCGACCTCCTCGACAGCTTTCGCCAGCGCCGGAACGTCGAGTCGGCCGGAGATACGCGCGCCGCCGTTCAGCGTGTAGGCGAGGTTGGCCTGCGGGTCCAGCCCGCACAGCAGCCACAGGCGCTTCTGCCCGGAAGTGGCGGGGAAGGTGATGGTGCCGTCTGGGTTCGCGGCACGGGGCGCGACCGGGATGGGCGGGCGGCTTTCGCCCGGAATCCCCAACTGGGCGGCCAGTTCGGTGAGGGTGGGGTGCTGGAAGACGAGGTGGAGCGGGACATGGGTGCCCAGCGCCGCACCGAGCCGGTGCGTGACACGGGTGGCGAGGAGGGAGTGGCCGCCCAGGGCGAAGAAGTCGTCGTCCGCGCCGACTTCACCGACATCGAGCACGTCACCCCAGACTG
>NZ_AGBF01000433.1 GCF_000225525.1 Streptomyces zinciresistens K42
TGCTGTTGGTGGTGTGGTGCCGTGGGTGGTGTCGGCGCGGTCGGAGGGGGCGTTGGCGGATCAGGTGGGTCGGTTGGCGTCGTTCGTGGACGGGCGGCCTGGTGTGGGTGTGCTGGATGTGGGTGCGTCGTTGTTGGGGCGTGCGGGGTTGGCTCATCGGGTGGTGTTCGCGGGGCGTGATCTCGATGGGTTGAGGGCGGCGTTGTCGTCCGGTGTCGAGGGTGCGGCTTCGGCTGTGGGTGTGGTTGGTGTGGGTGATGGTCGGGTGGGGTTCCTGTTTGCGGGTCAGGGGTCTCAGCGGGTTGGTATGGGTGTGGAGTTGGCTGCTGCTTTCCCGGTGTTCGGTGGGGTGTGGCGGGAGGTGTGGTCGTTGTTGGGGTTGTCGCCGGATGAGGTGGCGGTGGAGCGGACGGGGTGGGCTCAGCCTGCGTTGTTTGCTTTTGAGGTGGCGTTGTTCCGGTTGGTGGAGTCGTGGGGTGTGCGGCCGGAGGTGGTGGCTGGTCATTCGGTGGGTGAGGTTGCTGCTGCTCATGTGGCGGGGGTGTTGTCGCTGGGTGATGCGGTGCGGTTGGTGGAGGCGCGTGGGCGGTTGATGGAGGGGTTGCCGGAGGGTGGGGTGATGGTTGCGGTTGGTGCTTCGGAGGCGGAGGTTGTGGGGGCGATCGCGGCGCATCCTCGGGGGGAGTGGGTGTCGGTGGCGGCGGTGAATGGTCCGTCGTCGGTGGTGGTGTCGGGTGTGCGGGGTGTGGTGGAGGAGGTTGTCGGGGGGTTTGTGGGGCGTGGTGTTCGGGTGCGGCGGTTGGGGGTGTCGCATGCGTTTCATTCGGTGTTGATGGAGCCGATGTTGGGTGAGTTCCGGGAGGTGTTGGAGTCTCTCGAGTTTGGTGTTGCGTCGGTTGATTTTGTGTCGTCGGTGGGGGGTGGTGGTGATGTCGGTTCGGTGGAGTACTGGTTGCGGCATGCGCGTGCTGAGGTGCGGTTTGCTGATGTGGTGGGGGAGTTGGGGGGTCGTGGGCTGACGGCTTTGGTGGAGGTGGGGCCGGATGCGACGTTGACGGGGATGGCGGGTCAGGTGCTGGCTGATCCGGGTGCTCCGGTGTTGGTGGCGTTGTGTCGTAAGGGTCGTGACGAGGCTGTGTCGGTGGTCGAGGGCATCGGCAGGGTGTGGGCGTGTGGTGTTGCGGTTGACTGGGCGTCGTTGTGTGGGGGTGGGCGGCGGGTTGATCTGCCGACGTATGCCTTCCAGCGCAGTCGTTACTGGCTTCCCAAGGTTCATGGGGCGGGTGACGCGGAGGGTCTCGGGCTCTCCAACACCGGGCATCCCCTCCTCGGCGCAGCCCTGCCCATGGCCGACGGGAGAGGGCTCGTGCTCACCGGTCTGGTGTCCCGTGCCTCCCATGCCTGGGTTGCTGATCATCAGGTCGGTGGTGTGGTGCTTCTGCCGGGGACGGCGTTCGTGGAGCTCGCGGTGCGGGCCGGGGACGAGGTCGGGTGCGGCCGGGTCGAGGAGCTGACGCTCCAGGCCCCCCTGA
>NZ_AGBF01000431.1 GCF_000225525.1 Streptomyces zinciresistens K42
GGCCTTCCCGCCGCCCGCGGCACCGCCGGTGCCCGCCGGGCCGCCGCAGCCGAGCGGCGCGGAACTCGACTACCCCGCTCTCGTGCTGTGCGGCGCCGACGAACCGGCGGACCGCCGCGGCAGGCTCCTCCCCGGCGCGCCCCACGACCCCGGCGCGGACGAGCACCGGCGCCGCGCCGAGACGGTGTCCGCGCTGCCGCTGCCCGGACACGCCGTGCGGCCCCGCGAGTCGGCCGGTTCCTTCGACCACCGCTACGACGCCGCGGCCCGTGCCGACATCCCCTCCGACGGCACCTGGCACACCGTCACCGTGACCGACATCCCGGTCGGCCTGCGCACCGAGTACGTGTGCGTGCCCTCCGTGGAGCAGACGGTCCACGCCACGCTCGTCCTGTCCAACGCGACCGACCGGGCCCTGCTCGCGGGACCCGTGGAGGTCACGGGCGAGGAGGCGTTCCTGACGACCGCCGCCCTGCCGACGCTCGCGCCCGGCGGCGTCCGCCGGATGGGGCTCGGGCCCGCCGAGGGCATCCGGGTCACCCGCCGCACCGAGCTGCGCGAGTCGACGTCGGGTCTGCGCAACACCACCACCGTGCTGGCCCACCGGGTGCGGGTCGAGCTGGCCAACCGGCTCCCCCGGCCCGTCACCGTCGAGGTGCGCGAGCGGGTCCCGGTGACCTCCGAGCCGGAGGTGCGCGTCGAGGAGCGGGCCGACTGGACCGCCCCCGGGGAGGACGGCGGCCCCGACCGGCACGTCCCGGGCACCCGTGTCTGGCGGGTGGACCTGCCCGCGGGCGGCGAAGCCTCCCTCGACGGCGGCTACGACATCCGCGTCCCCGCGGCCAAGTCCCTCGTCGGCGGAAACCGCAGGAGCTGACACGATGCCCACCGGCACCCGGCCGATCCCCCTGCCCGTCACGGCGGTCACCTGCCTGGAGGACCGCGCGCACATCGAGCGGACCGCGGAACTCGACCTCGCGTCCGGCGTCCGGCGGCTGCGCCTCGGCCCGATCGGCGCCCTCGCCGTCGACCGCACCCTGCACGCCGAACTCCTCGGCGGGCAAGGGGCGTCCGTCCTCGACGCACGGATCGTCCGCACCTGGACGCCGCGCCCGCCCGTGCCGTCCGCGGACGACTCCGCCCCGCGCGCCCGCGTCCGCGCCCTGGAGGAGGAACAGGTCGCGCTCGGCCACGCGCGCGACCGGCTGGACGTCCGCGTCGACATGCTCGGCCGGCTCGCCGTCGATCTGCTGCGGGACATCGCCGAGGACGCCGGGCACGGGGACACGGACGACGCGGACGAGGCCCGCTGGACCCGCGAACTGGACCGCGTCGACGCCGAGCGCGACCGGTACGGCGAGGAACTGCGCGCCGCCGAGGCCCGGTTGGCGGACCTGGCCGGTGAACTGGCGGAGGCCCGGCGGGTTCTCGCCCTCGCCGAGGAGGGGCCGGCCGAACTGGTCGGCCATGTCGAGCTGACCGTGCGGGCCGCGCGGCCCTGCCGGGCGCGGCTGCGGCTGACCCATCTCACCTCCTGCGCCCTGTGGCGGCCGGCCTACCGGGCCGTGCTCGACGGGGACTCGCTGACGCTGGAGACGGACGCGGTGGTC
>NZ_AGBF01000430.1 GCF_000225525.1 Streptomyces zinciresistens K42
GCGGCGACGGTGTCGTCGCCGAAGACCTCTCCCCAGCGTCCGAACGGCTTGTTGCTGGTCACGATCACGGACGCGCGTTCGTAGCGGCCGGAGATCAGCTGGAAGAACAGGTTCGCCGCTTCCGGTTCGAACGGGATGTAGCCGACCTCGTCGATCACCAGAACGGGGACGCGCGCGAGGCGCAGGAGCTCGTCCTGGAGCCTGCCGGTGGTGTGGGCGGCGGCCAGGCGATCGACCCACTGGGAGGCGGTGGCGAACGCGACGCGGTGTCCGGCCTGGCAGGCACGGATGCCCAGGGCGATGGCCAGGTGCGTCTTGCCGGTACCCGGCGGGCCGAGGAAGACCACGTTCTCCTTGCCGGTGATGAAGTCCAGGGTGCCCAGATGGGCCACCGCCTCCCGTTTCAGCCCGCGCAGGTGATGGAAGTCGAACTCCTCCAGGGTCTTGCGGGCGGGGAAACGGGCTGCACGGATGCGGCCTTCTCCGCCGTGGGACTCACGGGCGGCGACCTCGCGCTGCAGGCAGGCGGCCAGGTACTCCTGATGCGTCCAGGACTCCGCGGTGGCGCGTTCGGCGAGCCGGTCGGCAGCGTCCAGCAGGGCCGGTGCTTTCAGCGCACGGCTGAGGAAGGCCAGTTCGGCGGCGATGTCCCGGGATGTGGTGGTGCGGGTGGCCATGGCTTCACTCCTGTCCTCCGCCGCCCTCGATCAGATGGAAGACACGGTCGTAGGCCGGCAGATCCGGCTGTGCGACCTCCACCGCCGCGGAGGCGGCCCCGCTTTGGCGGTACTGGCGGCGCATCGCCGTGGCGGCTTCGGCGTGGTCGGGGTCGGTCAGCGTCTGGTGGCGGGCCCAGCAGCGGGCATGCTCGGCGACCAGCCGGCCGTCCAGATGAGCCCGCACCGTCTCGGTGTCCGCCTCGATCCGCACGATCCGGCCGATCGCAGCCGGGGCGACGGAGTAGTCGCAGGTGTCCAGGCGGATGTAGTGGTCCCTGCCGATCCGCACCGAGGTCTGCCACCAGCGCGGCGGCGAGGTCGGCGGCAGCGGCAGCATCGCGGCCCGGTCGGCCTCCCACCGCTCGGCCGGACGGGCCTCCAGAGTGCGATGCACCCGCCGGTTGGCGACCTCAAGCCATCCGGCCAGCTGCGTGTTGAAGTCGGCCGGGGACGTGAACACCCTGCCGGGCAGGAACGACGTCTCCAGGTAGCCGTTGGCCCGCTCGACCAGCCCCTTGGCCTCCGGGTCGCGGGGCCGGCAAAGGATCACCTTGCAGGCCAGCAGCCCGGCCAGGGCCGCGAACTCGTGACCGAGCACGGCCCGCCCCTCCCGGCGGCGTCCGACGGCCGCCTCGTTGTCCCAGACCAGTGCCCGAGGCACCGCGTTCCAGCCGGACAGCAGGTCCCAGTGCCCGCTCACGAGGTCGGCGGCCTGCCGCGACGGCAGCATCCGCGCCGTGATGACCCGGGAATAGCCGGCCACCATCACCAGCACCGGCGGGCGCCCGGTCTGCCCGAACCCCAGCGGGATGTCCACGGGCGGGAACCACAGATCACACTGGGCCAGCTCGCCGGGCTGATACGCCGTCCGCGAGACGGGGTCCGCCGGCAGA
>NZ_AGBF01000429.1 GCF_000225525.1 Streptomyces zinciresistens K42
GTCCCGGCACCGCGCTCGGAACCGGTCCCCCCGCCGTCGGAGCAGCCCGCCGGCGCCCTGCTCGCCGCCCCGGCGCCGGGGCGCGCGGCGGTGGTCGTGGCGCCGCGCGAGGCCCGGTTCCCGACCGCGAGCCAGGCGGTGCGCGACGCCGAGGGCGCCGTCGTCGTCGTCACCTCGCACCCGCCGCTCTGGCAGGAGACCAAGGACTCCCGCGCCAAGCTGGGCCCGGTCCTCCTCTACGACCCCGGCCATCTCTGCGACACCCCGGCCCGCCTGCACTGGTCCCCGGTCGCGGGCTGCGAGGACAGACAGCGCGCGGCCCAGCGCGCGGCCGCCCTCCTGGCGCCGGTACGTCCGTCCGCCAAGCTCGACGAAGCCGTGGCCGACACCGCTGAGACCCTGCTGCGCAGCTATCTGCACGCGGCCGCCGTCGACGGCCGCACCGTCCGGCACGTCCACCGCTGGTCGCAGGGGAGCCAGATCCAGGACGCCGTACGCACCCTGCGCACCCACCCGAAGGCGGCCCCGGGCTCCGCGGGCGAGCTGGAGGCGGCGCTGACCGCCCATCCGGAACGCCGCGACATGGCGGTGGAGTTGACCACCAGGGCGCTGTCCGCACTGTCGATGGTGAACATCCGCGAGGCGTGCACACCGCACCGAACTGATGCGCTCACCTTGGATTCCTTCGTCCACGAAGGGGGCACGCTTTATGTGGTCGGTGAATCCATCGAGGACCCCAGGAGCCATCCGGGCGCGATGCCGCTCCTGACGGCCCTCGTCTCCAGCGTGGTCGAGCGCGGCCGGCGCATGGCCGGACGGTCATCCTCCGGTCGCCTCGACCCACCAATGACGCTCGTCCTGGACGACGTCGCCGCGGTGGCTCCGGTGCCCCAACTGCCGGAGCTCCTGGCCACCGGAGCGGACCGGGGCATGCCGGCCCTGGCCCTGCTCCGGTCCCGAGAACAGGCCCGTTCCCGCTGGCCCCACCACGAACTCCCGTTCTGAGCCAGGCCGTTCACGGCCGTTCCAGCACGAACTCCAACTCGGACGCCTCCGGCTGACCGGGGAGGGCCACGATCACGCCGCTGGGCGCGAACCCGGTTCTGCGGTAGAAGCGCTGCGCCCGACCGTTGTCCTCGTGCACGATGAGCCGCACCCGCTCCACGCCGCGCGCCCACGACCACTCCAGGGCGGCGTCGAACAGCACGTCGGTGAGCCCGCTGCCGCGCTCCTCGGGCCGCACGAACACCCCGACGACGTGCCCCTGCTTGCGTTCGATGGGAGCTCCGGCCCAGTCCGTCGTGCCGGGCTCCTCGATCAGCACCGTCAGCGTGGCGACCCAGGACCCGTCCGGTCCCTCCGCGATGATCTGCTGCGCGTCGTCGGCACCGTCACAGGCCCGGACGGCCCGCTCCTGCCAGTATCCGTCGGGCCGCTGCAGGGCCTGCTCGTAGGTCTCCAGGAAGGCCAATGGCGCGATCGGGTCCTGAAGCGCCGCGAGCCGCAGTTCCTTCGCGGCCGGCCACTCGTCGGCACGGATCGACCGGATGACATAGGACCCGGGACTCAAGGTGCTCATGACCGCCACCGTAGTACCCGGGTACGGCCACCCGCGAACGGATTCTCCTGG
>NZ_AGBF01000428.1 GCF_000225525.1 Streptomyces zinciresistens K42
GGCGCCGCCCCGGCGCCGTCACCCGCGGCGGCGCCGCGTCTCGCCCCCGCCGACCGCTGGCGGCTGCTGCTCGGCCGGGAGAACGACAAGCTCCCCACCGGCGCCCGCCGTTACGCGCACGCCCTGGACGAGCTGTACGGGGCCGGGCAGGGCGAGGGCGCCGACGGCATCGGCGGGCCCGGCGGCGGCGCCGGCCAGGAGGGGTCCTTCCCCAGCGCCCGCGAGTGGTCGGACGAACTGGAGGCGCTGTTCGGGGCCGAGGTCCGCGAGGAGGTCCTCGGCCGGGCCGCCGACAGCGGCCGCGCCGACGTCCTCGCACAGCTCGACCCCGCCTCCGTACGGCCCTCCGTGGAGCTGCTGAGCTCCGTCCTCTCCCTCGCCGGGGGGATGCCCGAGCAGCAACTCGCCCGGCTCCGGCCTCTCGTACGCCGACTCGTCGACGAACTCTCCCGCGAGCTCGCCACCCGGCTGCGCCCCGCCCTGACCGGCATCGCCAGCCCGCGCCCGACCCGCCGCCCCGGCGGCCGGCTCGACCTGCCCCGAACCCTGCGGGCGAACCTCGCCCACACCCGGCGGCTCGACGACGGACGCACCGTCGTGGTCCCCGAACAGCCGGTCTTCAGCACCCTGTCCCGGCGCGAGTCGGACTGGCGGCTGGTCCTCGTGGTCGACGTGTCCGGCTCGATGGAGGCGTCCGTCATCTGGTCGGCGCTGACCGCCGCCGTCCTGGGCGGCGTGCCCACCCTCTCCACCCACTTCCTCACCTTCTCCACCCAGGTGATCGACCTCACCGACCGGGTCGCCGACCCGCTGTCCCTGCTCCTGGAGGTGCGCGTCGGCGGCGGCACCCACATCGCCGCCGGGCTCGCCCACGCCCGCTCGCTGGTGACCGTGCCGAGCCGCACCCTCGTGGTGGTGGTCAGCGACTTCGAGGAGGGCTACCCGCTCGGCGGCCTCCTCGGCGAGGTGCGCTCGCTCGCCGCGTCCGGCGTCCATCTGATGGGCTGCGCCGCCCTGGACGACAGCGGGGCACCGCGCTACTCGGTGCCCGTGGCCCAGCAACTCGTCGCGGCCGGCATGCCCGTGGCCGCCCTCAGCCCCCTCGCCCTCGCCCGCTGGGTCGGCGACCGTCTCCGCGGAGAACCCCGTTGAACGACCGACTCCCGCCCGCCGCACCCGACACGGTCGCCGCCGCCGTGGAGGCGCTGACCTCCCGGCTGCGCAAGAAGCTGGACGCGGCGATCGAGCAGTACGCCGCCGTACCCGCCGTCACCGAGGGCGGCACCGTCAGCGTGCGCTGCGGCGACGACGCCGTGGTCACCCTGGAGCCCGGCGCCTTCGGCGCGGTCACGACCGCCGAGCAGGCGCGCTGCACCTGCCTGCTCGCGCCCCGCTGTCTGCACCGGGCCGCCGTCCTGAGCGCCTGCCCGGTCGCCGACGCCTCCGCCGCACCCGAACCCGAACCCGCCGACACCGGGCTCGGCACCGGCACGGCTCCGGGTGCGCCCGGGGCCGCGGACGGCTCCTCGCCGTCCGGCACCGACGGTAGCGCCGCCGCGGCAGCCGGTCGCCGAGCCGGCTGCCGGGCCGCCGCCGGCCGTACCGCCCACCGACGCCCAGGTGGCCGCCGCGACC
>NZ_AGBF01000427.1 GCF_000225525.1 Streptomyces zinciresistens K42
GGTGTGCAAGCTGAAGTTGCTGGTCACGGGTCTGGTGTGCGTGGGCATCGGGATGCTCGTGCTGGTCGCGGGCTGGTGACTTTGGTGAAGATCGTCGGTCATCGGGCGACTTCGCGGTTCGTGAGGACCAGCAGGGCCCGGACCAGGGCGGTCGCCCAGGAGGGGTCGGTGCGTACCTTGCCGAGGACGCGCCAGTTCTTTAGGTGGGCGAAGCCGTGCTCGACGGGTGCCCGGACGGCCGCCAGTGCCGTGTTGGACAGTTTCTGGCCTCGTGTCAGGGGCCGGTTCCGGGCGGCCTTGTAGCCGGTGATCACCGCCGGGTCGGCGTCGGGGCCGCTGTCGTCGAGGCCGATGAATCCCAGGTCGGCGATGGCGCCGAGCCCGGCTTCCCGCAGTTTCCGGGTGAGCTGGTCGTGCCGGCAGGCGGTGATCTCCGAGGTGCGGCCGGGGCGGGCCGCCGAGATCCACAGCAGTCGGCCCCGGTCGTCGGTGAGGGCGATCACGAGCAGGCCGTGGCATTTGTTCTTGCCGGAGTAGTTCTTCCGGTTCTCCTTCCCGGTTCGGCGCCGGGTGCGGATCACCGATCCGTCCAGCAGTACGATGCCGCCGCCCATTCGGGCGATCTTCTTCAGGGCCCGGTCCAGGCGTGGGGCGCGGGCGGCGAGCAGGCCGACGACCTCCCTCACCCATCGGGTCACGGTGGTGCGGTGCACTCCGTTGCCGCCGGCCAGGTCGCCGGGCCGCTGGTCACAGCGCAGCACCGCCAGCACGATGGTGGCGATCTTCCCCGCGGGCAGGACGCGCCACCGCGAGCCGATCTTCTTGAGGTGGCCGCGTATCAGGCCGGCGAGATGGTTCAGGGTGGCACTCGACAGCGGCAGGCGGGCGGTGTAGACAAGGCCGTCAGGGCCCTCGACGGAACTGTTGTTTTTCTTCACACAAACTCAACTGCCGTTGTGGGCCCGTCAGTTACGGGCACACCGCGCGTGACTACGGACGTGCCGTGAACCGACCGTCGCCCCGCTTGTGCAGCCAGCCGCGGTCGGCGAGCTTGGTCATCTTCGCCCGCAGAGGTTCCAGCTTGCCGCGCACCGAGGCGTCCAGGCCCAGCCGCTCACCCACCGCCCTGACCTGCACCGGACCGTCGGCCTCCCGCACGATCGCCAGGATCCTGCGGTAGTCGCCGGGCAGCGCGCCCTCGTCGGCCGCGTCGCTGCGGTGCGGGATGAGCAGGACCGCCCGCCCGGCCACCTGCGCCGATACCGGAGCGACAGCCTCGGCATCGGCCCGGACCTGCTCGGCCAGGCGGTTCAACACCCGCTCCGCGATCTCCAGTTCGTCCCGCTCGACCCGGACCTCCTGAAGCTGCTTGGCCAACTCCTCGGCGAGGGCGTCCAGTTCGCTCCGGCGGGCGGTGATCCACTGCCGCTCCTGCATCCCGCAGCCCCCGCGATCTCGTAGCGTGCCGACCTGCTGACGGATCGTAGGCGGGGGCCTGCCGTGGGCGCAGCCGAACCCGGCATCCCGCCGGAGCCGGACCTGCCCGACGATCTACGCCATGGTCATCGGCCGCCGACCGGCACGAGTACTCGAGTCGCCATTCACACCAGACCCGTGACCAGCAACTTCAGCTTGCACACCGC
>NZ_AGBF01000426.1 GCF_000225525.1 Streptomyces zinciresistens K42
CCTGGATCCACCGTGTGACGATCGGTTCGGATGGCCCCGGATATAGAAGAGGTGCCCGCTGACCTGGGATGATGGGAGTTACGACGCTTCCATCGGCACCAATCAGCAAGGCACCTCGTAAGTGAAATCTTCCCACACGGCCGCGGCGACGTTCGCGGCGGCCGATGACTCGAATCTGATCGCGTACGGCGGCCTGGCGGCTGGGGTGCGGCTGGCCGAGCGGTGCGGCCTGCCCGGACTGGTCCGCGACAGGGTCCGCCTCACCGGGGCCGCGAACGGTGCGGGCACGGCGCCGGACGCGAAGGTGATGTCGCTGGTGGCGGGCATGCTCGCCGGGGCGGACAGCATCGGCGATGTGGACGTGCTGCGGCACGGAGCGACGGCCCGCGCGTTTTCCGGCATACGCGCCCCCTCCACGCTCGGCACGTTCCTGCGCGCCTTCACCTGGGGCCATGCGCGTCAACTGGAGTCCGCCGCCCGGGCGTTCACAGCGAACCTCGTCCGGCACTGCGCCCTGCTGCCCGGCGCGGACCAGGTGATATTCCTGGACATCGACTCGAAGGTGAAACCCGTCCACGGCTACGCCAAGCAGGGCGCCGCCTTCGGCTACACCAGACAGCGCGGGCTGCACTTCCAGATCGTGACCGCCTCCACCCCGATCGCCGCGCCCGTCATCGTGGCCTCGCGACTACGCAAGGGCTCGGCCGGCTCCGCCAAGGGCGCCGCGCACCTGATCGCCGAGGCCGTGAACGCGGTGCGCTCGATGGGTGCGACGGGTCAGATCATCGTGCGCGGCGATTCCGCGTTCTGCTCGCACAAGACCGTGGCCGCCTGCCGCCGTCTTCGGGTGCGTTTCTCCTTCACGATCGCCCAGCGCACGAAGGTCCGCACCACCATCGCCGCCATCGACGATGCCTCGTGGACGGCGATCAAGTACACGGACGCGGTCTTCGACCAGGACGAGCAGCGGTGGGTCTCCGACGCCGAGGTCGCCGAGACCGAATACACCGCCTTCACCGGCAAGCCGAAGAAGCACCACGCCACGGCCCGGCTCCTGGTCCGCCGCGTCAAACGCCTCGGCCGGGCCCATGTTCCTGACGGGCAGGGCGAGTTGTTCACCGCCCACCGCTTCCACGCCGTGTTCACCGACACCGCGCTCGGCCTCGTCGAAGCCGAGGCCACCCACCGCCGCCACGCCATCATCGAGCAGGTCTTCGCCGACCTGGAGGACTCCGCCCTCGGTCACCTGCCGTCGGGGAAGTTCACCGCGAACGCCGCCTGGCTCACCCTCGCCGCCCTCACCCACAACCTCACCCGCGCGCTCGGCGCCCTGGCCTCCGCGTTCCACGCCAGGGCCCGCACCGGCACCGTCCGCCGCCACCTGATCGCCGTCCCCGCCCGCCTCGCCGCCGGTGCACGCACCCTGACCTGGCACTTCCCCGACCGATGGCCCTGGCTGGCAGCACTGGAGAACCTCTGGACGGCCGTCGGTCACCGCCTGCGCACCTGACATCTGGACCGACTGTCCGCCCACGACCCGAAGGACCTCGGAGACCCCGCCACCGGACCGGCCATCCGGCACCCGCACCTGCCCGAAACCGGGAGAACAACCCGAAAACCGATCAGCAAACCCGATCAGGATTCACGCGGTGGATCCAGG
>NZ_AGBF01000425.1 GCF_000225525.1 Streptomyces zinciresistens K42
CGGCGGCGGAGCCGGGCCGGGGGCGGACCGGCGGCGGGGCCGCGGGACGCGGGGTGGCCTTCGGGCGGCGGGGGCGGGGGAGGCGGCTCGGGCCTTGGGGCGGGCGTGGCCTTCGGCGGAGGAGGCGGCGGTGGCGGCGGTGGCGGTGTGGGCGTCGGGGGCGGGGTCGGGGTCGGTGAGACGCACGGCGGTGGGGTCGGCCAGGTGAAGCTCCCGGCGACCGCGACGGCGTGGGCGCCGTCCGGGCCGGTGTCGGCCCAGGCGCAGGCGGTGGCACCGGCCGTCCCCGCCGGTGCCGCGGCGAGCAGCCAGGTCAGCGCGACCACCGTCAACACCCTTGCGGTAAGGGTGGATTGGGTCGGTTCGAGTGCATGCACGACGAAGATCTTGGGGCCATCCCGGTCCCGGTGCGCCGGAGATCGACCGGATTGCCCCGAACGGGCGACGTCCGGCCCCCGAAAGGTTTCATCAGCGGGCGCGGACCTGACTCCGAGGTCGCACGCATGTGTGACTTCGGGGTGCCCGGGGCGGTGCCGCGGATGGCCCGCGGTGCGGCGCCACGAGGGCGGACTCACGGATTCCGCAAAGAAATCCGCGCCCCGTTTGAACACATCCCCGCCTCCCGTGCGTACCCATTGCCGTGCGGCGGCGCAGTAGGGCGCTGCAACACCCTTGTGATATTGGGGAGTTGACGATGAATACCTCGTGGCGGAGCGCCTCGCTCGTGGTCGGCGCCGTGGCAGTGCTGGCGCTGACGACGGCATGCGGCCAGGAATCCGCCCCGCCGGCGAGCAGCCAGAACGTGGGCGCCACGGCCTCCGCCGGCGGCTACGCGACCTCCGGGACGGGGCTGGGCGACGGAGCGGGTTACGACGCGGGAGCCGCCGGCCAGGCGGGCGGCGCCGGTCAGGGTGCCTCCGCCGGTGAACTGTCCGTGTCCACCAACCAGGAACTCGGCAAGGTGCTGACCGACAGCGGCGGTCTGACGCTCTACCGGTTCGACAAGGACACCGCCGAGCCGCCCAAGTCGGCCTGCGAGGGCGACTGCGCGAAGAAGTGGCCACCGGTCCCGGCGGACGACGCCACCGCGGGCACCGGCATCGACAAGGCCCTGCTCGGCTCGGTCGTCCGCACCGACGGCACCAGGCAGCTCACCGTGGACGGCTGGCCCGCGTACCGCTACGCCCAGGACGCCGCCGCCGGTGACGTCAACGGCCAGGGCGTCGGCGAGACCTGGTACGCGCTCGCCCCCGACGGCAAGAAGGCGCAGGGCGGCGCGGGCGCCGAGGCGACGGGCGGCCTGCCGGGCCTGTCCACGCGCAAGGACGCCAAGCTCGGCGAGATCGTCATCGACGGGAACGGCATGACCGTCTACCGCTTCATGAAGGACTCGCCCTGGCCGATGAAGACCGCCTGCGTCGGCCAGTGCGTCAAGAAGTGGCCGGTCGTCGCGCCGGTCGCGGCCGACGACACCAAGGGCATCGACCTGAAGGGCTCCGGTCCCCGGGGCCAGGGCTACGTCGTCTTCGACCGGCCGGACGGACGGAAGCAGCAGACCATCGACTGCGTGCCGATCTACACCTTCGCGGGCGACAAGAAGCCCGGCGACACCAACGGCCAGGGTGTGGGCGGCACCTGG
This sequence comes from Streptomyces zinciresistens K42, assembly GCF_000225525.1. Classification (GTDB taxonomy): domain Bacteria; phylum Actinomycetota; class Actinomycetes; order Streptomycetales; family Streptomycetaceae; genus Streptomyces; species Streptomyces zinciresistens. The sequence goes on from NZ_AGBF01000425.1 coordinate 1,640, forward strand.
TACGCCATCCGTCCCGACGGCAAGCCGGTCGGCGCGCAGCAGAAGTAGGGAGCGCGCCCCGT
>NZ_AGBF01000424.1 GCF_000225525.1 Streptomyces zinciresistens K42
GCGCCGGTCCGCAGACACGCCGGTGCCGTCCCCCGAACGGCCCCGCCGGCATGCCGCCGCACCGGAATACCGGGCCACAATGAATTGCTCTGATCTTCACGGTGCACGAGCGCGGTGAGGAGGCTGACGGACCGATGACGGCAGTCCCGGCAGATCCCGTGGTGAGCACGCCCCACGGTGCCGTGCGGGGCCGGCACGAGGACGGTGTGGCGGTGTTCCGCGGCATCCCCTACGCGGCGCCCCCCTTCGGCCCGCGCCGCTTCCGGCCGCCCGAGCCGCCCGAGCCCTGGGACGGCGTGCGCGACGCGGGCGCCTTCGGGCCGACCGCGCCGAAACCCCCGTACTCGGACGCGTTCGCGCAGTACCTCTCCGACCCCGACGTGCCCGGTGACGACTGCCTCAACCTCAACGTCTGGACACCCGAGCCCGGCCCCGGTGCGCGCCTGCCCGTCATGGTCTGGCTGCACGGCGGCGCCCTGACCCGCGGCTCCTCCGGTGTGCCGGTCTACGACGGCCGCCACTTCGCCCGCGACGGGATCGTCCTCGTCTCCGTCAACTACCGCCTCGGCGTGGAGGGTTACGGCTACTTCCCGGACGCCCCCGCCAACGCCGGACTGCGCGACCAGCTCGCCGCCCTGCGCTGGGTCCACGAGTCCATCGGCGCCTTCGGCGGCGACCCGGACACCGTCACCCTCTTCGGCCAGTCCGCCGGGGCCATCAGCATCGGCGCGCTGCTCGCCGCCCCCGGGGCGCAGGGCCTGGTGCGCCGGGCCGTCCTCCAGAGCGGCGCGCCCGAGGCCGTCGAGCGCGACAAGGTGCGGCGCATGGTGCGCCGGATGGCGGCCCGCATGAAGACCCCGGCCACCGCCGCCGCCTTCGCCGAGGTCGACCGCGGCCTGCTGCTGCGCACCCAGGGCGAGGTGGGGCGGCTCAGCAGCCCCGTGGTCGGCGGACCGGCCTTCGGGATCGTCGTCGACGGCGACATCGTGCCCCGCGACCCCCTGGAGGCCCTCCTCTACGGGGAGGCGGCGGCCGGCGTCGATCTGATGATGGGCTGGACCCGCGACGAGTACCGGCTCTGGCTGGTGCCCGGCGGACTGCTGGAACGCGTCGACCGGCTCGGCGCGGTCGCCCTGGCCGGCGCGATGGCCCGCTGCCGCGTGGGCGCCGAGGTGCCGCGCGGCTACCGCGCGCTGCGCCCGGACGCCCGCGCCGCCGAGACCGTCGGCCAGATGGTCACCGACCACCTGCTGCGCCTGCCGATGCACCGCCTGGCCGACGCGCGGCCCGGCTCGCACCTGTACGAGTTCGCCTGGCCCTCCACCCTCCCCGGGCTCGGCTCCTGCCACGCCCTCGAACTCGGCTTCGTCTTCGGCACCGGCGACGCCCCGGAGGCGCGCAAGCTGGCGGGCGAGGGCGCCCCGCAGGCGCTGGCGGACGAGATGCACCGGGCCTGGGTGGCGTTCGCGGCGGACGGCGACCCGGGCTGGCGGGGCTGGGACGCCACCCGTCCCGTACGGATCTTCGGCGACGGGGAGACCCGTACCGCGCTGGGCCCGCGCGACGCGGAGCTGGCCCTGTGGGAGGGCGCCGCGGCACCGCGCGCGACCGCGCTGCCGCCCCCGACGGCCGACGGCCCGCCCCCGCGCGGCACGGAGATCCGCTCCGTCGTCCGCCGACTGCGGCTGCCGGGGGCGGTACGGCGGC
>NZ_AGBF01000423.1 GCF_000225525.1 Streptomyces zinciresistens K42
CCGCGAGCGCGGGCGCCGCGGGTCCGAGCAGAAATGCCGCGCACAGGGCCGGAACGGCGATGCGACGGGTCGTCGGTGCAGGCAATGGAGTGTCCCTCCGGGGAGTTTCGGATCGTGCGATCACCGTTAAACCCGCCCGGCCCGCCCGCAACCGTTCCGCGCGGCCCCATGACGGGCTGTCAGCGTCGACCGCGGCGTCCCCGCTGATGAGAGGCCCTTTCCCCGGCGGCCGCCGCGGACAGGGCGCGGTCCTGCCGATCGGGTGGCCGCCCGGAACCACTCCGCACCGCGCCTCCGATCGGGTGGTCCGGGGCGGGAAACAAGTCGGAAAACGTGCCTGCTCCACCACCGCCGACCTGATCGGCGATAAATATGGATAAGTGGCCGGTGCCGCTCATCTCCCTTGTCCAGGAAGCCCGTCGGATTTCAGAAACCGCGGAACGGACGCGGGATCTTATCCCGGGAACGCGTGCCACACCTCGTGTTGCTGGTTCGGACTCTTTTCTTCGGAAAGGCAGCCTCGGTCATGCGTGTTGCGCCGCACATCCTGCATGTCGCCCAGTCCGTCGAGGGCGGGGTCGCGCGGGTCGTGACGGACCTGGTGGCGGCGCAGCTGGCCGCCGGGCTGCGGGTGAGCGTGGCCTGTCCGCCGGCCGGCACCCTGGCGTCCGCCCTGCGCGCCGCCGACCGCGCGGTGCTGCCGTGGGAGGCGACCAGGGCGCCGGGCCACCGGCTCCCCGGCGAGGTGCGCCGGCTGGCGCGGCTGGTGCGCGGCGCGGAACCGGACCTGGTGCACGCGCACAGCGCGAAGGCGGGGCTCGCCGCCCGGCTGGCGGTGCGCGGCACGCTCCCCACCGTCTTCCAGCCGCACGCCTGGTCGTTCGAGGCGGCGGACCCGGTCGTGGCGCGGCTGGCGCTGGGCTGGGAGCGGTTCGGGGCGCGGTGGGCGGCGCGGGTGGTGTGTGTGAGCGAGGCCGAGCGGCGGACCGGGGAGCGCCGCGGTGTCCGCGCCCCGTGGCGGGTCGTCCCCAACGGCGTCGACACCGGCCGGTTCCGGCCCGACGGCACGCGTGCGGTGACCGCGTCGGGGCCGCTGGTGGTGTGCGTGGGCCGGCTGTGCCGCCAGAAGGGGCAGGACGTGCTCCTGCGGGCCTGGCCCGAGGTGGCGCGGCGGGTGCCCGGCGCCCGGCTGGTGCTGGTCGGCGACGGCCCCGACGCGCGGGCGCTGCGCTCGGCCGCGCCCGCCTCGGTGGAGTTCGCGGGGGCCGCGTCCGACGCGGCCCCCTGGTACCGCGCGGCCGACGTCGTCGTGCTGCCGTCGCGCTGGGAGGGCATGGCGCTGGCCCCGCTGGAGGCCATGGCGTGCGGCCGGCCGGTCCTCGTCACGGACGTGGACGGGGCCCGCGAGAGCCTTCCGCCCGGTGCGGGGCGGGACTGCCTGGTGCCGCCGGAGGACCCCGCCGCGCTGGCCCGCGCGCTGACGGCGCTGCTGTGCGACGAGCCGCTGCGGGCGGCGCTGGGCGTGCGGGGCCGGGCGCATGTGCGCGCCGCCCACGATCTGCGGCACGCCGCGGACGCAGTGACCGACGTGTACCGCGAGCTGCTCGGTGTCCCCACCGCGCCGGTCGCCGGACCCAACGAGGGCAGGAAGTGCATCGCCACATGACCGCGGAAAGTACCGTCGCCTCGCCCGCGGGGCAGCAGTGGTCGCCGGAGGGCGCCGTATCCGTTCCCGCACCCGGCGGCCGGA
>NZ_AGBF01000422.1 GCF_000225525.1 Streptomyces zinciresistens K42
GCGCGCCGGGCGGTCCGGGTGGGCGAACGTGGGCGGCGGGGAAAACCTGTGCGGGTGTTTGGGCCCGGGGAGCGGGGGCAGGCGAACCAGAAGTGCTTCGGACAGGAGGCACGTCCGTGGGAAGAGGTCGTTTCCCCACCACGGGTGTGTCCGCATCCGCTGCGCGCCGCGCTCCCACGGTGACCGTCCATCACCGAGCACGCCCAAGGGAGTTGCGACGCACCATGCCCACTCCAGTGAGCCCGAAGCGTCATCCCCACGACGACGCCCCCGACACCGCCGCCGACTTCCGCACCCTCGCCGGCCTCCCCGACGGGGAGCCCAGGGACGCCCTGCGCGCGAGGATCGTCGAAGCCTGGCTGCCCATGGCCGACCGGCTCGCGAGCCGCTTCCGCAGCCGCGGCGAGAGCCTCGACGACCTGCGGCAGGTGGCCGCCCTCGGCCTGGTCAAGGCCGTCGACCGCTACGACCCCGACCTCGGCAACGCCTTCGAGAGCTACGCCGTGCCCACCATCACCGGCGAGATCAAACGGCACTTCCGGGACCACATGTGGACCCTGCACGTGCCCCGCCGGGTCCAGGACCTGCGCAACCGCGTCCGGTTCGCCGTCCACGACCTCCAGACCGTCTCGGGCCGCAGGCCGACGAACGCCGAGATCGCCGCGCACGCGGACATGAGCGAGGCCGACGTCCGCACCGGCCTGGAGGCGCTGGAGAGCTTCACCGCCCTCTCGCTCGACGCGGAGCTGCCCGGCGGCGACGGCGGGTACTCGCTCAGCGACGCCCTCGGCTCCGCCGACCCGGCCCTCGACACCGTCGTGGACCGGGAGGCCGTCAAGCCCCGGCTGGCGGCGCTGCCCGAGCGCGAGCGCGCCATCCTGTACATGCGGTTCTTCAACGACATGACGCAGAGCCGGATCGCGGAACAGCTGGGCATCTCGCAGATGCACGTGTCCCGCCTGATCAGCCGGTGCTGCGCCAGGCTGCGCGAACAGGTCATGGAGGACGCGGCCTGACGCCCGCGGGCCCCACGGCGGGCGCGGCACCCCACGAGGACTGCGCGCCCCCGGCGCCGGGGGCGGTGGGCCGGGGGCCGGACGCGGACCGCCCGCCCGGCCCCGCTCCCTGGAACGCGCCGCCGCCGGGGCCCGTCGCCCCCGACCGGGCCCTCGACGCCGTACGGCACACGCCGCCCCCCTGGCCGGAACGCCGTCAGCGCGACACGCGTGCCGTTCCCCGTTCGGAGCACGGCGCCGCGTCGCCGGACCGTGCTCCGGGGGCCGTGGCGTGTCACCCGGTCGGCCCTGCGGCGTCCCGCGAATGGGGCCCGGCCGCGCGCGCCCCGGCGCCGCGCGGGCTGTCATGGCTGCGGGGTCACGAACGCCGTGGCCCCCGCAGTCGCCGGCCGAAGGAGCCTCCATGCGCCGCACCGCCCGCGCCCTGTCCGTCGCCGCTCTGGCCGGCGTCGCGCTGGGCACCCCCGCCCAGGCCGCAGGCTCCGACCCGGCCGCGGAGGTCAGCCCCGGCACCGTCGCGCCAGGCGGCAGCGTCTCCGTCTCCGTCACCTGCGACGGCGCCGACGGCACCGCGCCGGCCACGCTCGAAGCGGTCTCGCAGGCGTTCGAGGACGGCACCGTGGAACTGCAGCGCGCCTCGGGCGCGGACGGCGCGGGCGGCGCGCCCGTCTACCGCGGCACCGCGCGCATCTCGCCCGCCGAGAACTTCGAGGGCGACCCGGACGCCGCGGGACCGCGGTCCGCGTGGACGGCCGACGGCACCTGCCCGGCGGCGGCC
>NZ_AGBF01000421.1 GCF_000225525.1 Streptomyces zinciresistens K42
TCTAGCCCCATCCTCCGCACGTCACTGGTCTGAGTGACGTCTGTCGGGCTGGCGCTGGTCAGGACAGGTTGATTTCCAGCAGGTCGAGGAGGTGCAGCTGCACGCCGCGGGTGATGTGGAGTACCTGGGGCGTGCAGTTGCCGGGGCTGGTGGCCAGGTCGAGTTCACCGAGGTGGTAGAAGATCATGCGGGCGGTGGGGCGTTCGCGGCGGTTGTCCGGGTAGAGGCCGGTCATCCTGCCGTCCGGGCTGCCATCGCGTTCCAGGGCTCGGCGTACCTGTCGTTCGATCAGGCTGTAGACCAGCAGCGCGAGCATGAGTACGTGCAGCAGTGCGGCGATGCGCTTGTTGCCGTGCAGGAAGACCGGCGCCACGGCCAGGGGGCCCTTGAGTTCGCTGTAGCGGCGCTCGACCTGGGGCTGTCCCTTGTAAGCCAGGAACACCGCGGCGGCGTCGGCTTTCACGGGCTCCTGGTTGGTGACCAGGGCGTACCAGCCGTCGGCGTGGGCCTGCGTGTCGAGCACGTCCTGGTCGAAGTGCCAGATGAGGGCCGGCTTCCCGCCGGGGCCGTCGTTGATGTGGGTGCGCAGGCAGTCGGTGACGCGCCGCTTGGCGGCGATCACCCCGATCTTCGCGGAGACTTTGTCGCGGGTCGGGTAGTAGCGGCCGCCGGCCAGCCGCGCCAGCTTGTCCAGGTCTTCACGGGCCTTGGAAAGGCGCTTGTCGCGGGCCTTGGCCTGCGCAAGAGCGTTGCCGGCGCTGTAGACCAGGATGCGGCGCACGGTGATCGGCGGGTCGCTTCTGCGCTTGCCGGTCAGGGTGTGGGTGTCTTCCAGGACCCGGTAGTCGGGGCGGTCCATAGTGGGGCGGTCGGCCACACGCAGCGGGATGTACTCGACTCGCTCCGCGGTCTCGGGGTCGAGGGCGGCGAACACCGACGCGTCGGTGGCCGAGGCCGCGAGCGGTGCGATGAACTCGACCTGCGCGCCGGACAGCGCGGTGAGGTTGTCGTAGGACACCAGTTTGCTGTCCCCGATCATCAGGAAGCGCTTGACGGCGGCGGTCTTCTGGAACCGCGCTATCGCCGAGACCACTTGGGTGATCTCGCCGCTCTGGCCGGAGATCGCCGTGGCCAGCAGCGGGATGGCCCCGTCCGCGCTGACCCCCAGGCCGGCCTGGATCTGCTTGAGGTCCACCCGCCGGTCCTTCGGGTGTCCGTAGGCGACCTTGGGATAGTCCGGGTCCTGGTCGTCGGAGTCGAAGGCCCCGGTCAGCGACATCGAGGTCATATCCCAGTGCAAGGTGGCGGTGTCGATCCCGAACTCGCAGATCGCCCGGGCGGCGATCGATCCGGTGATCTCGTCCAGGCGCGGGGCGATCGCGTCCAGGGCGCGGCCGAGCCGGTCGTCGTTGAGCAGCCCGGGATCGAGCTCCATGACCTCCTTGACCGCCCAGGTCCGGGCCCAGTCCTCCACACGGACCAAAGGCCGGGGGCTGGTGAGCCGGTTGGCGACCAGGGCCTCGATCACCTCGCCGTGCGTGGCCAGCGCCAGATCGCGCACCGGACACAGCCCATCGACGGTCTGGGCCACCTGCAGTCGATGCAGAAACTCCGCGACCACGGGCAGAGCGCCCAGACGCTTGGTCACCACCTGGGTCACCACCGCGCGCATGCGCAGCGGGCCACGCTCACGCCGGACAGCGACACGGCGGGCAGGAGGCGGAGTCATCAACATGCTCAGACAACACCGACACCCCTCCCGCCGTCACGGCCCACCAGCGGATTCAACCGATACCGCTACGTGCGGAGGATGGGTCTAGC
>NZ_AGBF01000420.1 GCF_000225525.1 Streptomyces zinciresistens K42
AGCGCCCCGGCCGGACGGCGCCCGCGCGGTCACCGGCCCCGCGGCCCGTACGCCGTCATGAAGCGGTCCCGGAACGTGTTCATGCCCCAGGTCGGCGCGTTCTCGGCCGGCTTGAGGCCGGGGCTCCAGTTCCACCCGGCGATCCGGTCGAGCACCTTCGGGTCGCGGGCGACGACCGTGACGGGCACGTCCTTGCTGGTGCTGCCCGCGGTCACGGTCGGAACCGGCTGGTGGTCGCCGAGGAGGACGAGGACGGTGTCGTCCGTGCCGTAGCGCCGGAGCCACTCCGTGACGCTGCGGACGGAGTACGTGACGGCCTTGCGGTACTCGGTGCGCACGCGCGCGGAGTCCTGCCAGACCTCCTTGGGGTCCGTGCCCTCCTTCTTGATCCGGTTGAAGACCGAGCCGTCGCCCAGGTCGTCCCAGTCGATCATGCGGGCCACGGGGGACCAGGGGTTGTGGCTGGAGGCCAGGATGATCTCCGCCATGATCGGGTCGCGGTTCTTCTTGCCGTACTCCAGACGCTGGAATGCCTCCAGGCTGAACTGGTCGGGCACCGGCGTCCAGCTGAAGTACGGTCCCCGGTAGCCCAGCCGCTCGGAGTCGTAGACGCGGTCCAGCGCGAAGAACCTGCCCTCCGGCCAGGCCCGCCGCACCCCGGGCACGATGCCCACGGTGCGCCAGGCGCCCGTCTTGCGGAAGTAACTGCCAAGCGTCGCGCGGTCGCTGGTGGTCAGGCTCCGGTACCGCTGCTGGTTCTTGATCCACAGACCGGACAGGAACGTGGAGTGCGCGAGCCAGCTCCCGGCCCCCGTGACCGGCGACTTGAGCCACGCGCTGCGCGCGTCGAAGCCGGCCGCCTTCAGCGAGTCCGTCCCCTGCTGGAGGGCCGCGTCCATCTGCGGTGCCATCGCCGGATCGTCGATCGCGACGCGGCCGTAGCTCTCGATGAAGGTGAACAGGACGTCCTTGCCGCGCAGTCCGGTCAGCAACCGGTCCGGCGGTGTCGTCGCGAACGCGTCGACCGCCGCCTGCCTCGCGAAGACGCGGCCGTCCCTCAGGCCCGCCCGCACCTGGTCGACCCGGTTGCCGACGAGTTCGGCGTTGGCCTTGGCCGCCAGCGGGACGCCGGTGATCTGGACGCCCAGTGTCACGCAGGTCATCCAGGCGGTGCCGAGGATCAGGGTCGTGCGCGCGGCGACCTGGCGATGGCCGGCCATCACCTCGCTCACGCGGACCATGGCGAGGGTCATCAGCACGAGGACGGCGAGCGCCCCCGCCACCACCCCGGCCAGCGCGAGGACTTCCCCGGTGCGCCCGAAGGACTCCCGTACGAACTCCGCGGCGTCGTCGAACAGCACCCAGTCCAGGATCAGGTCGAAGGGCCGGGCCAGGACCGAGTAGAAGCCCATGTCGAGGAACTTCAGGAGGGTCAGCAGGCCGAGCAGGGCGCCCGAGACGATCGCCGTCACCCGCCGTGCGCGCGGCGGCAGCACCAGCAGCAGGCCCGCCAGCAGGACGCCCTCGGCGGGGAGGCGCAGGAACGACTCGGGGCCGAGCCGTTCGAGCCGGTTCGGCACGAGGAGCGCGAGGAACAGCAGCGCGCCGGCCAGGACCGTGGTCCCGATGCCGACACCGCGGGCGGTGCGGGGGGAGCGGCGCCACCGGCCGAACCGCCCCCGGAAGGAGGCGCTTTGCGCGGCGGGGTCGGCCTCCCCGGCGGGGTCGGCCTCCGTCCGCGGTGCGGCCTCCGCGGCGGGGGCTTCCTGTGCCCCGGGCGCGGCCTCCCGGGCGGAGGCTTCCTGCGCGGCGCCCGGTGCCCCGGCGCTTGCGTCC
>NZ_AGBF01000419.1 GCF_000225525.1 Streptomyces zinciresistens K42
CCCCTAGCCGCGGAACCCGAGGACGGTGGTGAAGCCCTCCGTCGCGTCGCTGCGGCCGGTGCCGACCAGCGTGGTCGCGGGCTCCTTGCGTCCGAAGCCCGCCGAGTACCAGCCCAGCGGCGGCTGCGACTCGCCGCGGTGCGCCCGCCAGTCCAGCCGGTCCGGCAGGTCGAGCACCGCCCCGCGGCCCTCACCGTCGCGTGTCCACGTCAGCACCGCCCGGTTCCCCGCCAGGTCGGCGGCGACGCCGGGGCCGAGGTGGAACACGAGCCGCACGGTCCTGCGCGGCCCGCGCACCTCGTCGGTGATCCTCACCTCCCGGCTCGCCGCGGTCAGTTCCACCCTGCGGCGGTGCACACTGCCCCGGTAGCCGTCGTGTTCGGCGCACCAGCGCGCCACGCCCCCGGAGGTCTCGGCGGCCAGTACACGGCTGCGGGCGTGCCGGGTCCACAGGAACGGACCGCCCGAGGCGGACTGGTCGGCGCCGTCCAGCGTCAGCGTGTTGTGGCCCAGCGTGGACCGGAAGTAGCGCCGCCACTCGGGCCGGTCGTGATAGCAGTACGTCCCCGGGTCGGCGAGCACGTCGACCCCGTCGTGCCGCACCTCCACCGCCAGCGCGTCCGCGTGGGCGTGGGCCGCGATCGACAGGAAGCCGTGCGGGCCGCCGTCGCAGCGGCACCAGATCTCCCCGGGACCGCGCAGCAGGGTCAGCCCCGCGTCGGCGAAGTGGTCCGGCCTGCTCGCCGGGCGCGCCGCGGACAGCGCCGCGCGGGTGAGGAGCGCCGCCAGCAGCGGGGTCCGCACGTCCGTGCCCGTCACCCGCGGCCACCAGGCCAGCCGGCCGAACACGGCCTCCCCGGTCGCCAGGAGCGAGGCCCACCGGTCGGTCCCGGGACCGTCCAGGACCAGCCCGTGCCCGTCGTCGGCGTCCCCCTGGCGCGGCGGCCGCAGCCGGCCGTCCACGACCGCCGCGAGCGCGTCGGTCATCCGCAGCAGCACCAGCCGCACCGCCGCGGGGACCGCCACCCCCGCGGTGTCCGCCTCGGCCACCGCGGCGAGGCCCAGTTCCAGCACCAGCCCGTGGTACTCGGTGGCCAGTTCGCGGTTGAGTCCGGAGCCGAAGGTGTTGGCGCGCAGATGCCGCTCCAGGGACCGCAGCGCGCCCGCGCGCCAGCGCGCCGAGGCGGGGAACCAGCCGAACGCGCAGGCCGCGGCGAGCTGTCCGGCCGCCTCGGCGACCGCGTGGTTGTTCGCCGAGGAACCCCGGCTGGGGAAGGCGGCCAGCCAGCGCTGGTGGTGCCAGATCTGCGCGCGGGCCACCGCACTGTCCTCGAACAGCGCGGCCGCCCCCGGCCAGCCCTCCAGCAGCCGGCGGATCCACACCCAGGACACCAGCCGGATGCCCAGCTCGATGCCGCTGATCCAGTGCACCCCGCGCAGCGGCGGGTTGGCCGCCCACCACGACCGCAGCTGCGCCGCCACCCGCTCGGCGTAGCGCTCGTCCCCGGTGAGCGCGTACGCGGCGGCGAGCACGGTGAGGTACTGGTGCCGCGACGGCTCCCAGATCTGCTTGATGTCCCCGGCCGCCTCCTCGTCCCGGTACGGCACGTCGAAGGCGTGGCCCCCCGGCGCCCGGCGCCCGGTCCTCGGGTCGTACCACCAGTCCGGGTCGGCCAGGTCGCGGCGCACCACCCCGAAGAACTCGGCGTGCCCGGCCATCAGCCGGTCCGCCTCCTGGACGAGGCGCTGCACGGCGTCCGGGGCCACCGCCTGCACCGCCCCGGCCGGGACGCGACCGCGGTGAAGCGGGCGCCGCTCACCGCGGGGGCGGCGGGCGGC
>NZ_AGBF01000418.1 GCF_000225525.1 Streptomyces zinciresistens K42
AATACCCTTCCGGCCGGCCGCCCCGCCCGCGCATCCAGCCCGGCACCGGCAGCAGCGGCCGGACCTCGGCCCACTCCCCGTCCGTCATGTCCGTCGGGTACCGGCGCTGCCGTTCAGGTCGGTCAGCCGCGTTGCCGTACACGTGCGCGAGGCAATCACACGATGGAGCGGCCGAGTTGGACTGCCCGACCATCGACACGGAAGACTGCAGCACAGGGGCCTCCTGTTGCTCTATGGATTCGACACCCACGAGCTGTTCAGGAGGCCCCTTCCTCATGCCCTCACCACCGCAGAATCACCCGACCGGGAACCCGCGTTCGACCGCCACCGCTCAAGATCGAAAAGACAACAGCTTCTGACAGTCCTGGTCGGTGCAACTGCGCCGCGCCGGCCGGGCCCTGCCTCGGAGGTGGTGCCGTGAGCGCGCAACCCCAGAAGTCGGCCGGCCTCACGACGGTCTGTGCCGGAGTCGCGCTGTTCCCGGTCACAGCACTAGGGGGAGGAAGGAATTCAGGTATGAGCGAAGCGGATGTCCCAGCCCCGCTGATCACCCCGCGAGGGACCGCTCACTCGGGCAGTTGCCGCATCTCCACGACCCGCAGGCCCAGCGACTGGCAGCGGGCCAGCAGGCCGTACAGGTGGGCCTCGTCGACGACGGGCCCGTACAGCACCGTCTGGCCGGACATCACCACGTGATCCAGTTCCGGGAAGAGCTTGGCCAGTGTCTCGGACACGTGCCCCTGGACGCGGATCTCGTAGCGCATCTGCTGCTCTCCCGCCGGCCGACGTTGGCAGACCTGCTGTGCCCATCCTCGCGCCGCGGGGGGCGCCCGCACCTCACCCGGCGCAGGTGACCCGGACGCGTCCCGAGCCGCCGGTCAGTGCGTGATGACGAGCTTGACGAGGATGATCAGCAGGCCGAGCAGCAGGTTCACCGTGGCGCTGAGGAGGAGCAGCCGCCGGGTGGCCCCGGCCCGCGCGGCCGCCGCGACCGACCAGCCCACCTGGCCGGCGACCGCCACGGACAGCGCGAGCCACGCGGTGCCCGAGAGGTCGAGGCCGAACAGCGGGCTGACGGCCGCGGCGAGGGCCGGCGGGACGGCCGCCTTGACGATGGGCCACTCCTCGCGCAGCACGTGCAGCACGGTGGCCCGGTTCAGCGGGTGCTGGGCCAGCCGCGCCCCGAACAGCTGGGCGTGCACATGGGCCGCCCAGAAGACCAGTCCGGTCAGCAGGAGCAGCAGCACCAGCTCCGCCCGGCTGTACGACGCCTGCGCGGCGACGCCGATCACGACCGACGCGGCGAGCATGGAGCCGTAGACGCCGCCGGTGTAGTCGGCGCGGGTCCTGGCCGGCGCCCCGCGCTCGCGCGCGGTGGAAGGGTCGTCGCCGCTCATGCGCACCTCTCGGTAGGGGCGCCGCGGCCCCGGCACACCGGGGCCCCGGAAGGGAGGGGTCGTCACAGCAGGTCCAGCTCGCGGGCCCGGCGCACCGCCTCGTTGCGGCGGTTGACCGAGAGCTTGCGGTAGACGCTCTTGAGGTGGGTCTTCACCGTGTTCACGGAGACGTACAGATCGGCGGCGATGTCCTGCGTCGACATCATCCGGGCCAGCCGTTCGAGGACGTCCCGCTCGCGTCCGCTGAGCGGTTCCACGAGCGGCTGCGCCACGGGCGCGGCCGCCGGTCCCGGCGGGCCGGGCACCAGCCAGCCCGCGGCCAGGGTCCGCAGGGGCGCCGCGCCCAGGTAGGGGGCAGCCCAGCCGCCCGCCTCCAGGAACGGGCGCCGCAGCCGCTCGCGCCGGGCCTCGGTGAGGCAGTGGGCGAGCAGGCGGCGGGCGGCGGCGGTGTCCCCGGCGGTGT
>NZ_AGBF01000417.1 GCF_000225525.1 Streptomyces zinciresistens K42
GCGGTGCGGCAGCAGAGCTGGATCCCGTACTCAAAGGGTTCGACCACGGCGACGGCGAATAAGCCCGCTCATCTACCAAGAGCCCAAGGCGACAAGAAGTGGAGCCTCTTGCACGGCTCAGAGAATCAAAGTCACGCCCGCAGCGAAGTCGAACAGCTCCGCTGTCTTCGCGGAGGAGGCGGAGAGACCTTCTGACGAAGAAGTCGAATGCTCTGTTCGTCCTGACACGATCGCCGACGCGGACCGGTTCCGCATCGGCAGCGTGACCAAGGTCTTCTCGGCCGTGGTCCTGCTGCAACTCGTCGACGAGGGCAGACTGACCCTCGACGCCCCGGTCAACCGCTATCTGCCGGGACTGCTCCCGGACGCGCGGATCACGGTCCGGCATGTGCTGAGCCACCGCAGCGGGCTGTACGACTACACCAACGACATGTTCGCGCGGACGGTTCCCGGCTTCGAGTCGGTGCGCACCAGGGTCTTCACCTACCGCGAGCTGGTGAACCGTTCCCTGAGCAGGCCGCGCACCACGAAGCCGGGCAGCGTGTACGCGTACTCCAACACCAACTTCGTCGTCGCGGGCATGCTCATCGAGAAGCTGACCGGGAACTCCGTGCGCACCGAGTACCAAAACCGGATCATCCGGCCGCTGAGGCTGCGCGACACCTTCTACGCGCACCCCGCCACGAAGATCCCCGGCCGGTACGCGCGCGGCTATCTCACCCCGGACGCCGCCGGCGCGCCGCTCGTCGACGCCACGGAGCAGACGGCGTCCTGGGCGCAGAGCGCGGGCGCGCTGATCTCCACCACGGGCGATCTCAACACCTTCCTGTCGGCGCTGCTCGGCGGGCGGCTGACCTCGCGCGCCCAGCTGGCGCAGATGCAGCGGTGGGTGCCCGCGGGCACGGCCCAGTCCTACGGGCTCGGTCTGCGCCGCCGGGACCTGTCCTGCGGGGTCTCGGTGTACGGCCACACCGGCGCCGTCCAGGGGTACTACACCTACGCGTTCGCCTCCAAGGACGGCGGGCGCGCGCTGGCCGCGCTCGCCAACACCTCCAACAACGGCCGGGTGCACACCACCATGCTGGGCGTGCTGGAGTCGGCGTTCTGCGGCAAGTCGGCCAAGGCGGGGGCGCGTTCGGCACGGGCCGAGCGCTCCGAGGACGTGGCGCGCGGCAACCCGCCGGGGGCGGAGCGCCGCTGAGGGGGTCCGGCGGGCGGGAACCGGCGCGATCCGGCGGACGTTCACCGGACGTCCCGCCCGTTCCCGCACCACCCGTCAGGACGGCCCGATGAGCGAGTTGGCCCCCGGGGGCAACGTGCCCCTTCCGGACGGCCGGTTGACCGTCCGGGTGCCCGGCCCCTTCGACGTCTGCGCGCTCGTCACGGACGACGGCGGCAGGGTCGGGGGCGACGCCGACTTCGTGTTCTACAACCAGCCGTCCGCGCCCGGCGTCCGGCTGGACGGCGACACGCTGAGCGCCGACCCGTCCCGGCTGCGGCCCGGGGCCACCCGGGTCACGGTGGTGGTGAGCCCCGCCGACCCCGGCACCGCGCTCAGCCGCCTGCCGGTCCCCGTGCTGCACGTCGGCGGCGCGGGGGGACGCGTCGTCGCCCGGTTCGCCCCGCCGCGGCCCGGCCGCGAGAGCGTGCTGCTGCTCGCGGAGCTCTACCGGCGGGGCGCCGGCTGGAAGCTGCGGGCCCTGGGCCAGGGGTACGCGGACGGACTGGCCGGGCTCGCGCGGGACTTCGGCGTCGACGTCGTCGAGGACGCCGCCCCGGCCGCGCCCGCCCCGCCCGCGCCGTCCCGGCCGGCGGCGCCCGTCGCCCGCCCGGCGCTGCACACCCTGTCCGGTCCGGCCCTGCCGCACTCCGGCGATCCCG
>NZ_AGBF01000416.1 GCF_000225525.1 Streptomyces zinciresistens K42
GGCTCCCGCCCGTTTTCCCTGACCGGCGGGCGGGGCCGCCTTGTCCCTCCCGGGGGCCGCACAGGTACCCCGTGCCGCCTCGCCCCGGAGCTGCCCGATGCCGGCCACGACCGCGCCCGCCGTTCTCACCGCCCGTGCCCTGCTGCTCGACATGGACGGCACCCTCGTCGACTCGGACGCCGTCGTCGAGCGCGTCTGGCGCCGCTGGGCCGACCGGCACGGGCTGGACGGCGACGCGGTGATGGAGGTCGTGCACGGACGGCAGGGGTACGCCTCGATGGCGCTGCTGCTCCCCGGCCGGCCGATGGCGCGGAACCACGCGGACAACGCCCGCATGCTGGCCGAGGAGACGGCCGACGTGGCGGGCGTGGTGCCGATCGCGGGGGCGGCGGAGTTCCTGGACTCCCTGCGGGGGCTGCCGCACGCGCTGGTGACGTCGGCGGACGTCGCGCTGTCGACGGCGCGGATGGGCGCGGCCGGGCTGGAGCTGCCCGGGGTGCGGATCACCGCCGAGTCGGTGGAGGCCGGCAAGCCCGACCCGGAGGGCTTTCTGAAGGGGGCCGCGGAACTGGGTGCCGACCCGGCCGACTGCGTGGTCTTCGAGGACTCCTCCGCCGGTATCGAGGCCGCGCGGGCGGCGGGCATGCGGGTCGTGGGGGTGGGCGCGCGGGCCGGGCTGTACGGGCCGGACGTGCTGGTCCGCGATCTGCGGGAGGTACGGGTCGAGGGGATCGCGGGCGGCGGGGTCCGCCTGCGGGTGGGCTGAACGCCGCCCGCCCGGAGGGTCCGGGTCGGGTCGGCCGCTCAGTACGGGGACCTGAGCACGTGCTCCGAGTCGCTCCAGGCCGATTCGACGAAATCCTCGAAACCGATGTTGGCGATGAACAGCTGCCCGTACACGTCCTGCACGGCCCCCGGCTCCAGCCGGAACGACGCGCCGGCGGGGAGCCCGTCCCGCCCGTCCGGCGACGGCGCCCCCGCCGGTCCCCCGGTGTCGGCGAGGGGGGCCGCGACGATGTCGCCGTCGCCGTCGCCGTCGCCGTCGCCGTCGCCGCCGTCGTCGCTGTCGCCGTCGACGGCGAGCAGGGCGTAGTGCGAGTGCCGCATCGTGGTGAGATCGGCGACGAACACCACCGGCACCCATCCCCCGGTGGCCGGCAGGCCCGCCAGCAGTTCCTCCGGCGGCGCCCCGGCCCACACCGGGTCGTCGACGATGTGCACCCGGGCCTCGAACTCCTCGTCCTCGCCCCAGGGCAGGCGCAGTTCGGCCTCGATGTCACGCCAGGTGCGCTCGTCGGAGTAGTCGGTCCGGACGACGAGCGCCGCCTCAAGACCCTTCAGGTTCGGTAGGGATCTCATCTGCAGCCTTCCGGTCGGGCTGAGCCGCGCGCATGTCGCCCTTCCGCGCGGCCGGGAACGGGTCGGCGGGGGCCGGTCGCGCGGTTCCCCGCGCCCCTGAGCGGCCCCGCCCGGGTCAGGGGGCCGTGGTCTCCGACTCCAGGCGCTGCCTGGTCTCGGCGTCGTAGACGCCGTAGTCGTCCGGGCGGATTCCGCGGGTCCACTGGTAGCGCATGACCGCGTCCTCCACGCCCTCGTTGTACGTCCCCCTGGGCTGTCTGCCGTACAGGCCCAACTGGGTCAGGCGCAGCTCCAGTTCGACCACGTCCGGGCCCCGGTCGCCGCGGCCCAGGGCCGGGGGCGCGGTGGGGTCGCGCACGGGCGGGGTCTCCGCCTCCCCGGTCGCCCTGACCGTGGAGGGCGTGCTCGACGGCTCGGTCGACGCGCTCGGCGACGGGGACGCGCTCGACTCCGACTCCGACGCCGACGGCGTGGGCGACGGACTCTCCGGCGCCGACCCGGACACCGACGGGGTGGCCGACGCCGGTGGGCTCGCGGCGGCCGGGGTC
>NZ_AGBF01000415.1 GCF_000225525.1 Streptomyces zinciresistens K42
GGTGAGCCCTCGGGCGCGGCGGGAGGCCGGGCCGCCGCGGCCCGGCCTCCCCGCGCGGCGTCACCGCCCGCGCACGCCCCTCAGGCGGCCTTCTCCGACTCCCGCGCGAACACGTCGAGGAACGTCTCGCAGAACGCCTTGAGGTCGTCCGGCCTGCGGCTGGTGACCAGCTTGCCGGGGCCGTGGTCGCAGACCCTGACCCGCTCGTCCACCCAGGTGCCGCCGGCGTTGCGGATGTCGGTCCGCAGGCTCGGCCAGGACGTCAGCACCCGGCCGCGCACCACGTCCGCCTCCACCAGCGTCCACGCCGCGTGGCAGATCGCGGCGACCGGCCGCCCCCGCTCGGCGAAGTCCCGCACGAACGCGACGGCCTTCTCGTCCGTGCGCAGGAAGTCCGGGTTCGCGACCCCGCCGGGCAGGACCAGCGCGCCGAAGGAGTCGGCCGACGTCTCGCCGACGACCGCCTGCACGGGGAACGTGTCCGCCTTGTCGAGGTGGTCGAACGCCTGGACGGTGCCCGGCGCCGTCGACACCAGCACGGGTTCGTGACCGGCGTCCACCGCGGCCTGCCACGGTTCGGTCAGCTCCACCTGCTCGACGCCCTCGGGTGCGATCAGGAATGCGATACGCATGATCTCTCGATGTCCTTCCCGGGCCCGCCGGCCGGCGGACCCCCTCGCTGCGGCCCTGCGCGGGCCCTGCCGCCCGCGGACTCACGCGCCGGGCGCCGTCCGCGGCTCCCGCCCCCCGGTCGCGCCGCCCAGGGTGACGACACCGACCGGTATCCCGTCCTCCACCACCGGCAGCCGCCGTACGCCGTGCTCGCGCATCAGTGCCACCGCCGCGGACGCCCGCTCGCCCGGCCCGATCACCACGGGGTCCCCCGTACACGCCGACCGGGCGCTCACCGCCTGCGGATCGGCTCCCCGCACGAGCGCGCGCACGGACACGTCGCGGTCGGTGAGCACCCCCACGACGTCCTGCCCGTCGGCCACGACGACCTCGCCGACGCCCTGCGCGCGCATCAGCCGCGCGGCCTCGGCGACCCAGGCCCCGGGGCGCACCGCGGCGACACCGGGGGTCATCACGTCCTTGACCAGTTCCCCTCTCAACGGCCCCTCCCGGGTCGTGGCGCGGACCGGGGCACCCGCGGCGCCCCGGGACCGCGCGTCAGGCTTCGCCGCGGCCGGTCGCCGTCACGGCCTCGGCCAGCTCCTGGACGTTGGCGTACCGCGTCGCACGCGGCAGCCGCTCCAGCGGCTCGACCAGGGCGTCCGGCGCGTGACCGCGCCGCAGCTCACCGATCAGCTCGCGCGGACCCGCCGGGAAGGCGGTGCGGCCCAGGACCCGCGCCAGTTCCAGCCGGACGCTCTCCAGGGACGCCGTGGACGAACCCGGTGCCACCGGGCCGCCCGCCACCTGCGGATCGTCCTCGGCGGACGGCTCGGGATCGTGCCGGCGCGTCGCCCGGGTCGGATGCCCGGACCGCAGCAGTCCCTGAAGCTCGTGCTTCATCTCCTCGTCGCGGTGGACGCTCAGCCGGTCGCTGCCTCGCTGCATGACTCCCTCCAGATCTTCGGGGCTGGCCACATCTTCGGGGCTGGCCACCGCGTACCCGTCCGCCCCGGACCGACACGGGGTTTGTCCCCCGGATGGGGGGAGACCCGGCTCCCCACCCCCCCACCACGTTCCGGGGAAGGACCAGACCATGGCACTGATCGCCGTGCTCCTGCCGTTTCTGATGCTGGCCGTGACGCTGGCGCTGGGCCGCTACGAGGAACTGCTCCTCCCGGCTGAGCGGGACGAGGAACCGGTGCCCGAAGGCGCGGCCCTCGGACAGCGGGCGGGCGGCACGGCGCTCTGAGCGCACCGCCCCCGCACCCCGGCCCCCGCGCGCCCCGCCGACCGTCC
>NZ_AGBF01000414.1 GCF_000225525.1 Streptomyces zinciresistens K42
CGCGCTCAGGGACTTCGTCGCCGCGCGGCTGCCCGAGTACATGGTGCCGGCCGCGTTCGTGGTGCTGGACGCGCTGCCGCTGACGCCCAACGGCAAGCTCGACCGCAGGGCGCTGCCCGAGCCCCTGGTCGGCGGCGACGCGGAGGGACGCGCACCGCGCACCCCCGAAGAGGAGGTCCTCTGCGGCCTGTTCGCCGAAGTACTGCGCGTCGACCGCGTCACGATCGACGACAGCTTCTTCGGCCTGGGCGGCCACTCCCTCCTCGTCACCCGGCTCATCAGCCGCATCCGCAGCACCCTCGGCGCCGAGGTCGGCGTCCGCACCCTCTTCGCCACCCCCACCCCGGCCGGGCTGGCCGCGGGACTGCGCACCGACGCCGCACGCGCCCGACCCGCCCTCACGCCCGCCGAACGGCGCCCCGAGCGCATCCCGCTGTCGTACGCCCAGCAGCGCCTGTGGTTCCTGCGCGAGTGGGACGAGAGCGGCGTCACCTACAACGTACCGCTCGCCGTGCGGCTGCGCGGCGCCCTGGACGAGGACGCCCTGCGGGCCGCCCTCACCGACGTCGTCGTACGCCACGAGGCGCTGCGCACGATCCTGCCCAACCCCGACGGCGAACCCCACCAGTACATCGTCCCGGCACCGCACGTGCCGTTCGAGATCACGCCGTGCGCCGAGCGGGACGTGCCCGCCGCGGCACAGCGGGCTGCGGGGCACGTCTTCGACCTGTCCGTCGAACTCCCCGTCCGCGCGACCCTGTTGCAGGTCGCCGAGGACGACCATGTGCTGGTCCTCACCCTGCACCACATCGCAGGCGACGGCTGGTCCATGACCCCGCTCACCCGTGATCTCGGCCGGGCCTACGAGGCGCGCGCCGCCGGACACGCCCCCGACTGGGCGCCCTTGCCCGTGCAGTACGCCGACTACGCCCTCTGGCAGCGGGAGTTGCTGGGCGACGAACGCGATCCCGACAGCCTCGCCCTGCGCCAGCTCGCCCACTGGACCGAGGCCCTGGCCGGCCTGCCGGAGGAGTTGGAGCTGCCGGTGGACCGGTCGCGTCCGGCGGTGGCGTCGCACCGGGGTGCGGTGGTGCGGGTGCGTTCGGGTGCGGAACTGCACGCGGGTCTGGTGCGGTTGGCGCGGGAGAGCGGGGCGACGCTGTTCATGGTGCTCCAGGCGGCGGTGGCGGCGCTGCTGAGCCGGCTCGGCGCCGGGACCGACGTGCCGTTGGGGACGGCGGTGGCGGGTCGTACGGATGACGGTCTGGACGATCTGGTGGGTTTCTTCGTCAACACGCTGGTGCTGCGCACGGATGTGTCGGGTGATCCGACGTTCCGGGAGCTGCTGGGGCGGGTGCGGGCGGCGGATCTGGAGGCGTACGCGCATCAGGACCTGCCGTTCGAGCGGGTCGTGGAGGCGGTCAACCCGGCCCGGTCCACCGCCCGGCACCCCCTCTTCCAGACCATGCTCGTCCTCCAGAACAACGCCGCCGCCACGCCCGCCCTCCCCGGCGTCCACAGCGAACGGCTGCTCCTGGAGCACCGGGTGGCCAAGTTCGATCTCACGTTCTTCGTCGAGGAGACGTCGGGTGAGGACGGCCGGCCCGGCGGGCTGAGCTGGGACGTCGAGTACGCCACCGACCTCTACGACGAGCACACCGTGGCCACCCTCACCGGTCGGCTGCTCGGCCTCCTGGAGACCGTCGTCGCCGACCCCGATCAGCCGGTGGGCTCCATCGGCCTGCTGGGGGAGCGCGAGGAGCGGCGCCTGCTGCGGGAGTGGAGTGGTGTGGGTGCGGGGGTGGTGGACGGTCGTTCGGTGCCGGAGGTGTTCGAGGCTCGGGTGCGGGTGGTGCCGGGTGCGGTGGCGTTGGTTCAGGGTGGGGTGGAGTGGACGTATGGCGAGGTGAATGCGGGGGCGAACC
>NZ_AGBF01000413.1 GCF_000225525.1 Streptomyces zinciresistens K42
CCTAGTACTACAGCGGCACTTGTAGGTGGCGAGGGTAGCCGCGTCGCCGCCAGTGGCTGATCTTGGCCTGGGCTTGGTGGTGGCGGCGGAAGCGAGACCAGGCCAGGATGTGGGCGAGGTCGTCGAGCGGCCGTAGGAGTGTGCGCGCGAGGAGCTTTCGGATCTCGTTGCAGGACAGGCGAATCAGACTGATTCGTCCCGTGTGACCGCCCCCTTTGGGCTCGGGTGATCGGCCCGGATCACCGCCAGGAGTGCGGCGGCGAGCATCGCCAGCGTTATGTGTCGATACCAGGCCGGCCACTTGCGGACCTCGTACTGGTCCAGGCCGCACTCGTTCTTCGCGGTCTCGAAGCACTCCTCGACAGACCAGCGCGCACCCACGGCGGCCACCACCTCCGCCAGCACCGTCCTCCCCGGCGCGTGGACGAGGAAGAACGCGGTCTCGGCTGGATCAGCGATGGAACGTCGCACCAGCAACAGGTGCTCGAAGCCCGCAGCCGGTGCGGCCAGCGCTGCACCCCGTCGGGCCGAGTGCCGCACCCCCACCTCGACGGTCGCCCATTCGTAGCGCCGCATCCCCTTGGAGCCCTGACCACAACTACGCCGCTCCCACGCCTCTTGGGGGATCCGGGGCAGCAGGGTGCGAACCTGGGCGGAGCGGCCGCCCACCGTGACTTTGAAGTGCGACGGGACCGCCATCGCATATCGCAGAGACTTCGCCTCGCACCACTCCCGCAGACCCGGATGCTGACCGTAGACCGCATCCGCGACCACCCACGCGAATGGAGCACCGGCCGCCAGCGCACGGGCCAGCATGCGACGGCCCAGCTCCGGCTTGGAGGCGAAGCCCACCTCCTCGGGCACCGCCGCGTCCTTGCGCCGGCCCGCGTCGCGCACCCACGACTCGTCCGGTAGGTACAACTCCCGGTCGATCAGCACCCGCCCGCGCGAGGACGCGTAGCCCAAGAACACCCCCACCTGGCAGTTCTCAATCCGCCCCGCCGTGCCCGTGTACTGCCGCTGAACGCCCGCCGACCGGCTGCCCTTCTTCAGGAACCCCGTCTCGTCCAGGACCAGCACCGCCTCGTGCTCGCCCAGACGCTCGACCACGTAGGACACCACCACATCACGGACCTCGTCAGCATCCCAGCGGGCGGCCCCCAGCAGCCGCTGTGTCGACCAGGGCGTCGCGGCACCGGCCTGCTCAGCCAGCTGCCACCCGTTCTTGCGCGGCACGTCCGCCAGCAACCCCCTCACATAGGCGACCGCCGTCGCCCGCGGCTCCGACCGCTCAAAACACCCAGCGATCCGCGTCCCCAGACCCGCCAGCTCCGCACCCCAAAGCTCCACCTGATCCGAAGTCACCACACGACGATCATTGCAGGCAGGATGACCCACGCGGCAAGTGCCGCCGCGGCACCAGGGAGACTCCGCATGGCTGACTACTATCCGTACCGAATCGCGACCAGGAGAGGGGACCTGACGCTGATCTGGCGGCCCGGGGAGGACGATGCCCCCGATGAGCTCGTCGTTGACGACCTCGGACGACTCCTTGCGTTCCACGACCGCAAGACGCTGCAGGAATACTGCGATCGCGACGGCTGGGAGCTCGTCTGGGAGGGCGAAGCCACTCTCGATCTGGACGTCGTACGGCAGTGGGTCGAGCACCCCGACCGTGACTTGGTCACGGCAGGACTGCTGCTGGACGCATGGAACTTCCTCGAAGACCTCTCCCACAGCCTGAAGACCGGCCCGCCCCTCCCCTCCCAAGGACCGATCCACGACAGCGCCTACGAAAAGATCTTCGGTGGCGAAGCTCTCGAACCGACCGCTGACAAGGGAGCCTGGACGGACGAGGAGACCGCGGCCGTGCGCGAACTCCTCCGCACGGGGCTGGATCTATGGGATCAGGCCGTCCATAGTTCCGGATCCGGCTGATCGAACCTACGAGTCTTCCGCGCGCTCCCAGTTCAAGTGCCGCTGTAGTACTAG
>NZ_AGBF01000412.1 GCF_000225525.1 Streptomyces zinciresistens K42
CGCCCGCCGCGCGGACCGTCCGCTCGCCGCCGCCGAGGTACTGGGAGAGGGCCTCGGCGATGTACCGCTCGGCCCCCTCCTTGGTGATGCCGAGGCCCGACAGGACGCCGGTGCCGTTCTCGAACTCCAGCAGGGCCAGTAGGATGTGCTCGGTGCCGATGTAGTTGTGGCCCAGGCGCAGTGCCTCGCGGAAGGTGAGCTCCAGGGCCTTCTTGGCGTCGGAGCCGTACGGGATCAGCTCGGGGATCTCCTCCGCGGCCGGCGGCAGGGCGGCGGTGGCGGCCCGGCGCACGGCGTCCAGCGGTACGCCCGTCGCCGTGATCGCCCGCGCGGCGATGCCGTCCGGCTCGGCCAGCAGGCCGAGGACCAGGTGCTCGGGGCGGCCCTCGGGGTTGCGCGCGGCGAGGGACTCGTTGTGGGCGGCCACCACCACGTTGCGGGCCCGCGGTGTGTAGCGGCCGAAGCCCTGCTGGGGGTCGAGGTCGTTGCTCTCCTTGGGCACGAACCGCTTCTGCGCGGCCTGCCGGGTGACGCCCATGCTCTTGCCGATGTCGGTCCAGGAGGCGCCGGAGCGGCGGGCCTGGTCCACGAAGTGCCCGATCAGGTGGTCGGCCACCTCGCCGAGGTGATCGGCGGCGATCACGGCGTCCTGGAGCTGGTCGAGGGGCTGGTCGTGGACCTTCTTGATGGCCGCGATGAGTTCGTCGAGGCGTACGGAGGACGTGATGGTCGGTTTCGTCGACATGTGTCAACCGTAGGTTGACAGTAGGGGGGCGTCAACCCGAAGTTGACAGTCGGTCGGGGCGGCCCGCGCACCCGGGTCCGCGGCGGAACTACGATCGCCCGGTGAGCACGTCCAGCACCGTCGACCGCGCCTTCGAGGCGGCCCTCTACGACACCGGGCACGCCACCCTCGACACCGGCGCCTCCCTGCTCGCCGCCGACCGCGGGGCCGACGCCGAACTCGCCCGGCGCGGAACGGAGTTCGTGGCCGCCGCCTGGCGACGCGGCTGGCAGCCCGCCGACGTCGTACGGCTGGTGCGGCGCGACCTGGACGACACCCGCGTACGGCTGCTCGCGGAACTGATCCGGGCGCAGGCCCCGGACGACCGCGCCCGCGGCCCGCGCTGGCGGGCGCAGCTCGACGACCTGCCGGCCGGCCCACCGGCCCCCGCCGACCGTTTCTCGCACGCGAGCGCCGTCCTGGAGCTGTACCGGCTGCTGCTGCGGCTGCCCGCCCTGGAGCCGCTGGAGGAGGCGGGTGGTCCCGCCGCCGGGCCCGTCAGGACCGAGTCGCGCATGCTCACGCGTATCCGGGCGCTGCTGGCGAAGGCGGAGGCGACCGGTTTCCCGCAGGAGGCGGAGGCGCTGAGTGCCAAGGCCCAGGAGCTGATGGCCCGGTACAGCATCGACGAGGCGCTGCCGGCGTCCCGTACCGCCGCGGCCGGGGACGCGCCCGCCGCCTGCCGCATCGGCGTGGAGCCGCCGTACGAGCAGGCGAAGGCCGTGCTGCTGGACGCGGTGGCGACGGCGAACCACTGCCGCGCCGTGTGGAACGAACCCTTCTGCTTCTCCACCGTCGTCGGCTTCGAAACCGATCTGGAGGCGGTGGAACTGCTCCACACCTCGCTCCTCGTGCAGGCCCAGAGCGCCATGACGACGGCGGAGGCGGCACAGCGCGCCGCGGGCCGCAGGCGGACCAAGACCTTCCGCCAGTCGTTCCTGGCGGCCTACGCCCAGCGCACGGCGACCCGTCTGGCCGAGGCCGCGCGCACGCCGGTGACCGAGGACCTGCTCCCCGTCCTGGCCTCGCGCGAGGTGGCGGTCGGCGAGCACCTCGACCGGATGTTCCCGCACACGACCACGACCCGCCTGCGCGGTGTCTCCGACGAGGCGGGCTGGACGGAGGGGGCGCAGGCGGCCGACCGGGCCCGGGTGGACCCGCGCCGGCCGCTGCGCTGACCCTGCCGGGGCCGCCGGGCGGGTCAGGGCGGCGGCACGCGGCGTCC
>NZ_AGBF01000411.1 GCF_000225525.1 Streptomyces zinciresistens K42
CGGCGGCCTCGTACCGGCGCCGGACGTGACCCGTCCCGCCGGCGCTCGGGCGGGCGGCGCGGCCGACGCCCTGCCCGTGCTCGCCCGGCTGCCCGCGCCCGGCCCGCTCACCGCGGCGCTCGAAAGCCGTGCTGTGACCTCGTACGCGGGGCGGGCCGGTGCCCGTCGGGCCCCCTTCCCGGCCTGGGGAAGGGGGCCCGACGGGGTGCGGGTCCGCAGACCCGGTGGGGGTCAGGCGGCCGGCATCAGGACCGTGTCGACGATGTAGACGTTGGCGTTGGCGGTCTTGACGTTGCCGCAGACGACCTTGGCGGAGTCGTTGACCGTGAAGGACTCGCCGGAGCCGGACGTGGTGAGCTTCGACTTCTCCAGCGTCGTGAACGAACCCTTCTCCATGTCCTTCGGCGTGAGCTTCTGACCGACCACGTGGTAGGTGAGGATCTTCGTGAGCTGGGCCTTGTCGTTGAGGACCTTGTCCAGCGTGGCCTTCGGGATCTTGGCGAAGGCGTCGTTGGTCGGGGCGAACACCGTGATGTTCTGGGCGTTGTTGAGCGTGTCGACGAGACCGGCCTTCTTCACCGCGGCCACCAGCGTGGACAGGGCCGGGTTGTTGGAGGCGGCCGTGGCGACCGGGTCCTTGGCCATCCCGTCGAAGGAGCCGGCGCCCGACTTGGGCACCGTGGAGCAGGCCGGGCCGAACGGCTGGTCCATCGAGGACGGGGTGCTCCCGGAACCGGCCATGCCGTCGTCGGAGGCCGTCGGCGAGGCGGCGGCCCGCGTGGAGGAGTCCGACGAGGCGGAGTCGCTGCCGCTGCCCGAGCACGCGGTCAGGGCCAGCGGCAGGACGGCCGCGGCGGCCAGGATCACGGCGGAGCGGCGGATGGAGGTGTTCATGAGGGTTCTCCTGTCGGTGGAAGCAGCCTGGGCTGCCCTTTTCGGGGATGAGATCTTCAGGGCGAGATCTTCAGGGGGGAGAGGTTCAGGGGGCGGGTCACTCGACGGTGACCACGACGGAGTGCCGGCCACTGGCGCCGTCGGGGACGGTCCGCGTCCGTCTGTCGGTCTGGGTCCGTCCGGTGCGGTCGGTGGCGCGCACGGTGAGGGTGTGGCCGCCCTTGGTGGCCTGCCAGGGGAAGGACCACTGCCGCCAGGTGTCGCGGCTGTCCTCGGGCGCCAGCCGGGCCGGCCGCCAGGGACCGTCGTCGACGCGCACCTCGACCCGGTCGATGCCGCGGTGCTGGGCCCAGGCGACGCCGGCGACCATGACGGTCCCGGCCGAGGGCCGGGCGAAGGGCTTGGGGGTGTCGATACGGGACTGGGTCTTGATCGGCGCCCGGCGGGCCCAGCCGCGCCGGACCCAGTAGGGGTCGTAGGCGTCGAACGTGGTCAGCTCGATGTCCTCGATCCACTTGCAGGCGGAGACGTAGCCGTACAGTCCGGGCACCACCATGCGGACGGGGAAGCCGTGGTCGAAGGGCAGCGGCGTGCCGTTCATGCCGACCGCGAGGAGCGCGTCGCGGCCGTCCATCAGGTCTTCCACCGGGCTGCCGATGGTCATGCCGTCCACCGAGCGGGCCACGAGCTGGTCCGCCCGGCCGCCGCGCGACGGCGGCCGCACCCCGCACTCGGCCAGCAGCGCGGCCAGGGGTACGCCGATCCAGCGGGCGGTGCCCACGTAGGGGCCGCCGACCTCGTTGGACACGCAGGTCAGCGTGATGTCCCGTTCGACCAGTTCGCGCCGGAGGAGGTCGGCGAAGGACAGGGTGAGCGGCCGGCGCACCCCCCGGCCGCGGATGCGCAGCCGCCAGGACCCGGCGTCCACCTTCGGCACCACGAGGGCGGTGTCCACGCGGTAGAAGTCGTCGTTCGGGGTGAGGAAGGGGCTGACGCCGGGGATGCGCAGTCCGGCTCCCCGGGGGAGCGCCGGGGCGGGCGAGCCGGGAGTGGGGAGCCGCACGGCCCGGCGCGAGGCGGCCGCGGCGTCGCCGCCCGCGGCCGTGAGCGACCGGCC
>NZ_AGBF01000410.1 GCF_000225525.1 Streptomyces zinciresistens K42
GCGGGGCGGGACCGCGGGCGATCCCGCCCCGGGCCGCCCTGTGATGATGGGGGCGGGGCGGTCGCCACGGGCGGGGCGGTCGCCACGGGCGCGTACGCCCGTCCACGGTCAGGTGAGGAGCGGTACGGGTGTCACAGCGGGGACCACGGGGCCCGGTCGAGCGGATGGAGCACCACCAGGTCGCGGTCTACCTGGCGGCGATGGCCGCGGGGGCGGTGCTCGGGCTGGCCGCCCCGGCTGCCGGGCCGGGTCTGGAGCGGGCGATCAACCCGGTGCTCGGCGCGCTGCTGTTCGTCACCTTCCTCCAGGTCCCGGCGGCCGAACTGCTCCGCTCGCTGCGCGACGGCCGGTTCCTCGCGGCGACGCTGGTGGTGAACTTCGCGGTCGTCCCGCTCGTGGTCGCCGCGATGTTCGCGTTCCTCCCCGCCGACCAGGCCGTACGGCTCGGCGTCCTGCTGGTGCTGCTGTGCCCGTGCGTGGACTATGTGATCGTCTTCTCGGGTCTCGCGGGCGGGTCCAGCCGCCGCCTGCTGGCCGCGACCCCGCTGCTGCTGGTGGCGCAGATGGCGCTGCTGCCGCTGTACCTCTCCCTGTTCATGGGCCCGGGGCTGGGCGGCGTCGTCGAGGCCGGCCCGTTCCTGGCGGCGTTCCTGGTCCTGATCGTGCTTCCGCTGGCGCTGGCGTGGGGGCTTCAGGCGTGGGCCGCGCGCCGCCCGGCGGGCCGCGCGGTCTCGGGCGCGGCGACCACGGCGATGGTGCCGCTGATGGCCGCGACGCTGCTGGTCGTCGTCGCCTCCCAGGTCCCCGCGCTCGACGACGGCTTCGGTGACGTGGCCGCGGTGGTCCCGTTCTACGTGGTCTTCCTGCTGGTGATGGCGTTCGCGGGCCGGGCTGTCGCGCGCCTGTTCGGCCTTGACGCCCCGGCCGGGCGCGCCGTCGTGTTCACCGGCGCGACCCGCAACTCCCTGGTGGTGCTGCCCCTCGCCCTCGCCCTGCCGGACGACCTGGCCGTGGCCGCCGCCGTCGTGGTCACCCAGACCCTGGTCGAGGTGGTCGGCATGGTGGTCTACGTCCGCCTGGTGCCGCGGCTGCTCCCCGAACGGCGGGCCGCCGCGTCCGGCGGCTGACCCGGCCGGGGACCGCGGGCGCCGCTCAGGACGTGTGCCCCGGCCCGCGCAGCGACGTGTCCAGCGCGCTCATCAGACGGGCCACCCGGTTGCCGGCCGCGGGGGCGGCCGGGTAGCGGCCGAGCACCGCGACGAGCCGGGGACCGGCCATGCGGCGGGCCTGTTCGAGGCGCGCCGCGCCGACGCCGGGATCGCCGCCGGCGGCCAGCTCCGCCGCGCGTGCCGCGTGTGCCGCGGCGCCCAGGATGTGCCGGACCTGCGTCGGCCGGGCGAGGGGGTGGAGGTAGGCGGCGGCCGCCGCGTGCCCGGCGGCGATCGCCGCGTCCCGGGCGGCCTCGGTCACCGCCTCCTTGGCGGCCCGGTTGGCGGCGAGGGCCGCCGTGCGCTGGAGGTTGGTCCGCCGGGCTCCCCCGGCGAAGGTCCGCGCCGCCTCCAGCGCCGCCCGCGGCCGGTCGTCCCCGGGGTGGCCGTCCTCGAAGAGCGGCAGGACCTCCTCGGCGCAGTCCGCGGCGTATCGGGCGACCTCCCGGAGGTCCTCCGTGCTCAGCTCGATCTCTCCGGAATCCTGGGTCATGCCGGCCATCGTCGCAGACCGCCGCGACCGCGCGGCGGCCGGACGGGCGGAGGAAGGAGAGCGGAGGGCTGAGGACGGAGGACGGAGGACGGAGGGCTGAGGGCTGAGAACGGAGGGCAGAGGACGGAGCGCAGAGGACGGAGAGCTGCGGACGGAGAGCTGCGGGCGTGCGGCGTCCGGAAGAGCGCGGGTCCCTCGCGGCCCCTGTCCGCCCTGAGCGGCGCATCCGACCGGCCGTCACGTACTCGTACTGCCCCCACTCGGACCCGAAGTCCCCGGCGGCGCCGCTGGTCCAGGCGACGGCCGGCGGCGCGTCCCGCCACGCCCGCGGCCTCCGGTCGATGACGGT
>NZ_AGBF01000409.1 GCF_000225525.1 Streptomyces zinciresistens K42
CGTCGCCCTCGTCCCGGGCCAGGGCGGCGGCCTTCGCCGGGAGGGCGGCGGCGGGCCGGTCGAAGCGCGGCAGCCACTGGGCGCCGAGGAGGATGTGACGGGCGGCGATGAGCACACCGTGCCAGTCGGCGCGGGCCGGGGCGTCGCTGCCGGGCTCGCTGCGGAACTGGGCGTACGCCGACTCGGCCAGCCGCAGCCGGTGCAGGGCGGCGGCGGTGGGCGGGGCCGCGACCGAGCCCGGGGGGACGGCGGCGAGCAGGCCCACCGAGCCCCTGATCAGCGGGCCGCACTCGGCAAGGAGCGCGGCCATGGTTCTGCGCACCTCGGCGCGCGCCCCGGCCGGCCAGGCGCACATCGCGCAGAGCAGACCGATGGCGCTGCCGGTGGCCACGTCCACGATGCGTGCCTCGGCCAGCCGCCAGGAGGCCGGGGCGATCTGCGCGAACGCGGTGGCCACCACGAGGGTGAACAGGCCCTGCGCCCAGGCGACGCCGAGCAGCGGCCCGAGCGCGAACGCCAGCAGCATGGCGGGCGCGAGGAGCGCGGCGTACGCCCCGGTGTGCCGGCCCAGACCGGTGAGCAGCGCGCCGGCGGCGAGCGCGCCGAGGAGGTTGCCGGTGACGGCACGGCGCACGGCCGCCCAGGCCGCACCGACGGTGGTGCGGGCGAGCGTCAGCACGGCGAGCAGCACCCAGAAGCCGTGGGTCAGATCGAGCGATCCGGCCACCAGCCGGGCGGCGGCGAGCGCGGCGGCGACCCGTACGGCGTTCTGGCACTGCACCGAGCGCGGCGTCAGATTGCCGGCGATCCGGCGCAGCCACAGCCGGGACGCGGGGGCGTGCGCGTACCAGAACAGCTCGCGCGGCTCGATCGGCGCCGTGCGCCGCCCGTCGAGCGCGACGCCTACGGAGACCTCCAGGGCCCGCACCGATTCCGCGACGGCGAGCAGCGCCGCCTGCCGGCGCAGGACGGCGGCGGGCGGGACCGCGTCGGCGGGGCCTGCCGCCTGCCGTGCGCGCAGCCGCTGGAACTCGTCGACGGCCTCGTCGGTGCGCTGGGGGCCCGGGGCGGCCCGCCCGGTGCGCAGGGCGGCGGCGGTCTCGTCGAGCAGCCGCACCACCCGCGGCAGCAGCGACCTCAGCGCGGTGTCCGCGCGGTCCCGGCCGGGGCGGCCGTCCCGGGTACCGCCCCCGGCGCCGTCCCGGACGAGTCCGCGCAGTTCGCCGGCCTCGCTCAGATGGGCCAGCTGTTCGAGCAGCCGGCGGGCGGCGGAACCGGCCTGGGCCAGGGCGCGGGCCGCGCGGCCGGGTCCGGCGGGGCGTTCGGCGGGCGGGACGGCGGACAGCCGCAGCCCCGCGCCGGTCTCCCGCAGCCGCCGCGGTGAGAGGCCGCCGCGGCCGGTGAGGGTGTCGCGGGCCGCGGTCAGGGCGGCGGCGAGCCGGACCCGGTACGCCGGGTCGGGCGGCTGCGGCAGGACGAGCAGTTCGCACAGCACGAGTGCCAGCACGCCGAAGGTGAGCCCGGCCAGCCGCAGGCCCAGGGTCTGCGGCGCGTACGGCGGGAAGCAGGCCAGGATGTAGAAGAGCTGGAGGCCGGGGGCGGCCCCGGCGGGGCGGGGTCCCGCGACCGCCGCGAAAGCGAGGACGAAGCCGACCGCGAGCATGCCGAGCACCGCCGCCCAGGTCGTGACCGCGAGCGCGGTCCCGAGGGCCACCAGCGCGAGTGCGACGGGCAGCGCCTTCAGCATGACCTCGGCCCGCTGACGCCCGGAGCCGGGGATCGGGGACAGCAGGCCCAGCGAGATCGGGCCGAACAGGGCGTAGAGCGCGAGCACCGGTTCGCCGAGCCCGTGGACGAAGGGGTAGAAGCCCGCGGCGGCGGCGAGGGTCACCCGCACCGACCGGTGCAGGACGCGCGACCGCTCCGCCCCACCCGTCACCGCGGGCGCCCCGCGCGCGGGGCAGGTGCAGCCTCAGCGCCCATGAGCAGGTTCCTCTCGGCCCGCCGGCGGTGGCGTGGGGAAAACGGGCCACGACACCCAGGGCCCCATTGTCGGCCGC
>NZ_AGBF01000408.1 GCF_000225525.1 Streptomyces zinciresistens K42
GAGTGGCGGGGGCGGGCACACCGCGGCGCCGCGCGTCCGGCCGCGGGCGCCGGCCCGGGAGCACCC
Source organism: Streptomyces zinciresistens K42 (assembly GCF_000225525.1). Taxonomy (GTDB): domain Bacteria; phylum Actinomycetota; class Actinomycetes; order Streptomycetales; family Streptomycetaceae; genus Streptomyces; species Streptomyces zinciresistens. The sequence continues at coordinate 67 of NZ_AGBF01000408.1, forward strand.
ACCGCGGACGACCGCGCCGCCGGGCTGCACGACCCCGACCACGAACGGCACCTGTCCTGGCCCGCGCTGCCCGCGGCGGTCGTCGCGGCGGCCGCCTTCGTCCTCGGCGCCGGCTTCTACCGCGCCTACACCGGGGGCCACGCGCTCTTCCCGTCCGGCACGGTCGGCTGGTCCCTGGCGGTGCTCACCGGCGTCATCGTCGGCCACCTCGTGGCGCTCGGCCGGGCCCGCTGGTGGGGCGGCACCGGCTCCGGCGCCGCCCTCACCCTCGCGGTGCTCCTGCTGTACGGCTGGGTGCCCGCGGGCATGGTCAGCCTCACCGTCGTCGTCCTGGTCGGCGCCGCCCGCCGCGGACGCTGGCGCCAGGGCGTGCTGCACGGCGCGGTGGACATCCTCGGCATCGCCGCCGGCGCCCTGGTGCTGGCCGCCTGCGGCCGGGTGCCGTCCGTCGAGCGGCCCTGGAACCCCGACACCTGGACCCTCTACACCGCCCCCGGCGTGGTCCTGGTCGCCGCCGCCTACCTCGTCGTCACCCGCGTCCTGCTCTGGTACCTGAACGCGCCGCGCGGCGGCCTGCCCACCGTCGCCCGCACCGCCCTGGTCAGACAGGGGCTGGTCGCCGTCGCGCTCCTCGGCATCGCCCCGCTGGTCTGCGTCGTCGCGGTCGCCAAGCCGCTGCTGCTGCCGCTGTTCGCGATTCCGCTCATCGCCCTCGACTCCACCCTGTGGATAGCCCGCGCCCGCGCGGAGGAGCAGTTGCGCGATCCGCTGACCGGGCTGCCGAACCGGCAGTGGCTGCTGGAGCGGATCTGGACCGCGCTCGACGACGCCGAGCGGATCGGCGCCCGCTCCGCGCTCATGCTGATCGACCTGGACCGCTTCCGGTCCGTCAACGACACCCTGGGGCATCTCGCCGGGGACCGGCTGCTGTTGCAGATAGCCGACCGGCTGCGGCTCGCCCTGCCGCGCGGAGCGGAGGCCGCGCGGCTCGGGGGCGACGAGTTCGCCGTGCTGCTGCCGGTCGCCGACTCCACGACGTCCGCGACCCGGGTCGCCCGCGGCCTCGTCACCGCGCTCAGCTCACCGCTCGACCTCGACGGCCTCACCCTGGTGCTGGAGGCGAGCGCCGGCGTGGCCGTCTTCCCCGACCACGCGCCCGACGCCGAGGGCCTGCTGCGCCGCGCGGACGTGGCGATGTACCAGGCCAAGCGCGACCGCACCGGCGTCGAGGTCTACGAGTCCAAGCGGGACTCCAACACCCCCGACCGCCTCGGCCTGCTGGGCGATCTGCGCCGCGCCCTGGACGCCGGCGAGGTCGAGCTGCACTACCAGCCGAAGGTCCGCTTCGACGGACAGGTCGCCGGCCTGGAGGCCCTGGTGCGCTGGGTGCACCCGGAGCGCGGCAAGGTGCCGCCGGACGAGTTCATAGCGATCGCCGAGTCGTCGGGGCTGATGCCGCATCTGACGGAGTACGTGCTGGACACGGCCCTCGGCCAGGTCGCGCGGTGGCGGTCCCAGGGCCTGTTCGTGCCGGTCGCGGTCAACGTCTCGCCGCGTGACGTGCACACCCCCGGGTTCGCGGGGTCCGTCGCGGCCCGGCTCGCCCGGCACGGTGTCCCGGCGGGGGCGCTCCAGCTGGAGATCACGGAGCACGTCCTGCTGGAGGACCCGCAGCGGGCCGCGGACACGCTCGCCGGACTGACGGGGCACGGCGTGAAGATGTCCCTGGACGACTTCGGCACCGGCTACTCCTCGCTGGTGCACCTCAGACGGCTCCCGGTGAGCGAGCTGAAGATCGACCGCTCCTTCGTGGCCCGGCTCGCGGTGGACACCGAGGACGCGGAGATCGTGCGCTGCACGGTCGACCTCGCCCACTCCCTCGGGCTGCTGGTCGTCGCCGAGGGCGTCGAGGACGACGAGACCTGGGAGCGGCTGCGGGACATGGGCTGTGACGCCGTCCAGGGCTGGCTCGTGGCCGCCGCGATGCCGCCCGAGGAGACGACGGCCTGGCTGCGCGCCCGGGGCTCCCGCGGCT
>NZ_AGBF01000407.1 GCF_000225525.1 Streptomyces zinciresistens K42
GGTGTGGGGACGGTGCTCGTCGTCGGGGCCGCGACCCGGGTGGAACAGGCCGCGGTGCTGGGCGGGCTCGCCGCGCAGGGCTGTGTGCTGTGGGAGCTGGACGCGGACCCGCCGCCGTACGGCATCGGCGGGCCGCGGCGCGGCGGGCAGCTGGCCGGGTTCCCGCGCCGGCTGCTGGGTCCGGCCGGCGGGCTGCGGCCGGGCGGTGCGGGCAAGCGGGCGCTGGACCTGGCGCTGTCGGGCGGGCTGCTGGTGCTGGCCGGTCCGGTGCTGCTGGGGTGCGCGCTCGTGCTGCGGGTCACCGAGGGCCCGGGGGTGGTGTTCCGGCAGGAGCGGATCGGGCGCGACGGGCGGCCGTTCACGATGCTGAAGCTGCGTACGCACCGGCCCGCCAGCGAGCACGAGGCCGCGACGCGCTGGAGCGTGGCGAACGACCAGGACATGAGCGGCTTCTGCCACTTCCTGCGCCGGACCTCGCTGGACGAGCTGCTCCAGCTGTGGAACGTCTTCCGCGGGGACATGAGCCTGGTCGGGCCGCGGCCCGAACGGCCTTACTTCGTCGCGAAGTTCGGCCAGGCGCACCCGGGTTATCCGGCGCGCCACCGGATGCGGACCGGGATCACCGGGCTCGCCCAGATCCACGGACTGCGCGGTGACACCTCCATCGAGGACCGGGCCCGCTACGACAACGCCTACATCGACGACTGGTCGCTGTGGCAGGACATCTGCATCCTGCTGCGCACGGCGGCCCAGTTCGTCCGGCCGACGGGGAGCTGACCGCAGGTGACGACGTCCCCTCCGCTCACCGCGGCCCCGCGGCGCCCCGCGAGCGCGCCGCGCCGCCCGCGCCCGCTGCTGTCCGTCCGTGCCGTGCCGCCGGTGCTGCCCGTCGTGGCGGTGGTCGCGCTGCTGGGTCTGCCGGTGGCGGCGGGCAGCGCGGCGACGCCCGCCGACGCCGCCTCCGCCCTGGTGGTGCTGGCGGCCCTGGTACGGACCCTGCTGCGGGCGCGGCGCCCGCTGACGCGCGGCGCGGTGATCGTGCTCGGGCTGCCGGTGGTGGGGGTCGCGGTGGCCGCGGCGGGCGCGATGAGCACCGGGGACGCGTGGACCGGGCTGGCCCGCTATCTCCAGGTGTTCGTGCTGGTGCCGGTCGCGGTGCTGCTGCTGGTGCGCGACCGGCGCGGGGCGCGGCTGCTGCTGTGGTCCCTGGTCGGCCTCGCGCTGTGGCAGGGCGCGATCGGCGTGAAGCAGTACCTCACGGCGACCGGGGCCTCGTACCAGGGCGCCGACATCCGGGCGGTGGGCACGTTCGGGCCGTCCGACGTGATGGGCATGGCGAGCGTCGTCGCGTTCGGGGTGGTGGCCGCGACCGGTCTCGCGCTCGGGGCGCGGGAGCGGCGGCAGCGGCTGGTGGCGACGGCGTGCGCGGTGGCGCTGCTGGTGCCGCTCGCGCTGTCGTTCAGCCGGGGCGCCTGGATCGCGACGGCCGTGGCGTGTGCGGCGCAGCTGCTGCTGGCCGGGGTGCGGCGGGCGGCGGCGGTGTTCGCCGCGGCGGCGGCGCTGTCGGTGGTGCTGGTGGGCGGGCTCGGTGTGGGCGCCGCCGCGCTGGAGGAGCGGCTGACGAGCATCACCCAGGTCACGGACTCCCCCGACCAGTCGGTCGTCGACCGGTACACCATGTGGGCGGCGGCGGCCGACATGTGGCGGGAGCACCCGGTGACCGGGGTCGGGCTGAAGGCGTTCCCGGCCTACCGCGACGGCCACGCCTCGCTCGCGCTGTCGTCGGGCAGCGACACCGGGGGCGCCGGGCAGGAGTTCCGGCGCCAGCCGCTGCTCTCCCCGCACAACATGTACCTGCTGCTCCTCAGCGAGCAGGGGCTGCTGGGCCTGGTGACGGTGGCGGGGAGCTGGCTGGCGCTGCTGGTGTGCGCGCTGCGCGGGCTGCGGCGCGGCGCCGCGCGGCTGCGGGACGTGGGCCTGCCGGCCTGCGGGCTGCTGCTGTGGCAGCTCGTCAACTTCCTCTACGCCGACATCGGCGGCCCCTCCACGGTCCTGACGGCGGTCTGCTTCGGTCTGGCCGCCTGGTGGGCGCTGTCCCGCGACGAGGAGCGGGTTGCGGGCGCCGGGG
>NZ_AGBF01000406.1 GCF_000225525.1 Streptomyces zinciresistens K42
CTCGCCCTGTGGCTGCTGTCGCTGCGCTCGGTGGACCTGGACGGCATGGGGGACCTCGGTCTGCTCCAGGTGCTGCCCGTGACGTTCTGGATCGCCCTCGCGGTCCTCGTCCTCGGCTTCTGCGCCGCGGCGGCCGACCGGCGCACGTCCCACCGCTGGTACGCGGCCTACACCCTCACCCTGATCGCGGTCGTCCACGCCACCCCGCCCCTGCTCTACTCCGACCTGCGCTACGCGTGGGCGTGGAAGCACGTGGCCGTCGTCGACGCGATGGTCCGCAACAACGGCGAGGTGCCCGACGCCGCCGGGCTCGGCATCTACAACCAGTGGCCGGGCTTCTTCCAGTTCAACGCGCTGCTGCTGCGGGCCACGGGACTGCACTCGCCGCTCGGGTACGCGATGTGGGCCCAGGTCCTGGTCAACGTGCTGCTGCTGGGCCCGCTCCTGCTGGTCTACCGGTCGGTGACGACGGACCGGCGGCTGATCTGGGGCGCCGTGTGGATCTACTACACCTGCTCCTGGGTCGGCCAGGACTACTTCGCGCCACAGGCGTTCACCTTCCTGCTCTACGCCGCCGTGATCGCCCTCGTCCTCAGGCAGCTCCCGACGTCCCGCGTCCCCGCCCGGGGGGTGCCCCGCCGGGGCTGGCCACCGGGCCGGTTCGTGCTGCTGCTCGTGCTGGAGGCGGCGATCGTCACCTCCCACCAGCTGTCGCCGCTGATGCTGATCGGCGCGCTGCTGCTGCTCTCGCTGCCCCGGCGCAACCGCCGGGTGGTGCCGCCCGCCCTCGCCGGGGCGCTGGTCCTGAACCTGGCCTGGTACGCGACGGTGGCGAAGCCGTACGTACGGGAGAACCTGGGCGACTTCGCCGGCGCCCTCACCCGCCCCGAGGCCAACGTCTGGTCCGGGCTCAACCGGCTCGCCGACGCCCCGCCGAGCCAGGTGGCGGTCTCGTGGATCGACCGCGGGCTCTCGGCGGGCGTGTTCCTCCTGGCCGTCGCGGCCTTCGTGGTCTGCCGCTGGACCCGGCGCACGCCGATGCCGCTGCTCGCGCTCTCCCCCCTGCCGCTGGCCCTGGTCAACGCCTACGGCGGCGAAATGGTCTTCCGTGCCTACATGTTCGCCCTGCCGGCCGCCGCCTTCCTGATCGCGGCGCTGCTGGTCCCCGTCCTCGGCCGGCTCACCGCGCGGGCGGTGCTGGTGCACGTGGTGCTGCTGGCGATGCTCGCCGGCCTGATGTTCGGCTACTACAGCAAGGAAGCGATGAACCGCTTCTCGGCCGACGAGGTCGCCGCCACCCGCTATGTGACGACGCGTACCCCGCCCGGCTCGCTGCTCGTCTCGCTGACCTTCGCCGCGCCCGGCCTGGAGATGAACTACGACCGGCACGAGCGCACGGAGATCACCGAGGAGAGCGTGCGGACCCGGCGTCTGCTGGCGCGCGACCCGGTGGCCGGCCTCGCACCGCTGCTGGGGCGGGCCGGCGACAAGCCCGCCTACATCCTCGTCAGCAGGGCCCAGGAGGCGGACGTACGGCTGAACGGCGCGCTGCCGCCCGGCTTCGCGGCGCGGCTGAAGTCCGCCCTGGCCCGCGCCCCCGGCTTCACCGCGGTCTACCGCGGCCCCGACGCCGTGGTGTACCGCTTCGACCCTCCGCCGCCCGGGAGGCCCCGATGAACCCGCCGCGCGCGATCCTGGCACTGTCCGGCTGGACGGCGCTCGCCACCACCGCCCTGCCGGGCGCCTCCCCGCTCCGGGTGGCCGCGACGGCGGCGTTCGTGCTCGTCTGCCCGGGTCTGGCGGCCGTCCTGCTGTGCACCGGCCGCCTGCCGGGGCGCGCGGCGGGACGCACCGCGCTCCTGGAGTCCGTGACGCTCGCCGGCGCCGTCAGCATCGCCCTGGCGGCACTGGTCGCCGAAGTCCTCTTCCTGGTGCGGGTGTTCACCCCGGAGCGGGCGCTGCTCGCGCTGGCCCTGCTCACCTCCGCCGCCGTCCTCGCCTCCGGCCTGCGGCCGCGGGGCACACCCGCGGCCACCCGGCGCCGGTGGCCCGCCCGTCCGCCGCGCCCCTCCCCCGCCCGGCCGTACGCCCCCCCGGAGCAGGCGCATGGACCGATGACCCGCTTCGGCCCGACCCGCGTCC
>NZ_AGBF01000405.1 GCF_000225525.1 Streptomyces zinciresistens K42
TGGCGTATGTGCTGGACGGGGGGTTGCGGCCGGTGCCGTTGGGTGCGGTGGGTGAGTTGTTTCTGTCGGGTGCGGGTGTGACGCGGGGGTATCACGCGCGGCCGGGGTTGACGGCTGAGCGTTATCTGCCTGATCCGTTCGTGGTGGGTGGGGGGCGGATGTATCGGACGGGTGATCTGGTGCGGTGGCGTCCGGATGGTCAGCTGGACTTTCTGGGGCGGGTTGACGGTCAGGTCAAGGTGCGTGGGCATCGTGTGGAGCTGGGTGAGGTGGAGGAGGTTCTGCGCCGGCATCCGCAGGTCGGTGGTGCCGTGGTCGCGGCGCGCGAGGACGCCGGCGGATCGCTGCGGCTCGTGGGGTATGTGGTCCCCGGCCGGCCCGGTGACGGCGTTCCGGCCGATCTGGCTTCCTACGCGCGCAGTTGGCTCCCTGACGTCATGGTTCCTTCCGTGTTCGTGAGTCTGGCGGAGTTCCCGCTCCTGCCGAACGGGAAGACCGACCGGTCGGCTCTTCCGGCCCCGGACCCGGCCGCGGGTCACTGCGTCTACCGGGCGCCGTCCGGTCCTGCGGAGGAACTCGTCGCCGCTGTCTGGGGTGACGTGCTCGATGTCGGTGAAGTCGGTGCGGACGACGACTTCTTCGCCCTGGGCGGCCACTCCCTCCTCGCCACCCGTGTCACGCACCGGCTCGGTGCGGCGCTGGGCACCCATGTCCCGCTCCACCTCGTCTTCCAGCACCCCACCCTCACCGAACTGGCCGCCCATCTCCCGGACGGTGACGAGCAGCGGCGCATCCCGTCGATCCCCGTACTCGACCGGACCCCCGAACCGGACGGCACGGTCGTCCTGCCCGCGTCACTCGGCCAGGAACGGCTCTGGGTGCAGTGCGCGCTCGATCCGCAGGCCAACCTCGCCTATCACATCAGGGGCGCCGTCGAACTGGACGGACCTCTCGACGTCGACAGCCTGGTCGCCGCTCTGCGCCAACTCGCCGTCCGGCACGAGGTCCTGCGTACCTCGCTGCGCCAGATCGACGGCGAACTGCGCCAAGTCGTGGCCCCCGAACCCGAGGTCCCCCTGACCCGGATCGACACCGCCGACCTGGAGCCCGTGATCGACGCGGAGACCCGACGGGCCTTCGACCTCACGGCCGGACCGCTCTGGCACGTGACGGTCGTCAGCACCGCGCCCGCCCACCATGTCGTCGTCATGAGCCTGCACCACGCGATCGCGGACGGCTGGTCCCTGGACCTGATACTCCGGGAGATCGCAGAGCGCTACGGCACGCTCCTGCGCACCCCGGACGCGCAACCCCTCCCGCCCGCGCCCGTTCAGTACGCCGAGGCGGCCGCCTGGCAACGGGCGACGGCACCGGCGGAGCTGGCCTTCTGGCGGTCACATCTGGCGGGCGCCTCCTCGGCAGGGCTGCCGACCGACCGCCCCCGGCCCCCGCAGCAGACCTTCACCGGTGCCTCGGTCCCGCTGGCGCTGCCGCAGGACGCGCTCGCCTCCGCCGCTCGGGCCGCCGACACCACCGGGTTCACCGTCCTCGCGGCAGCCCTGGCCATCGTCCTCGCGAAGCTCACCGACCGTTACGACGTGACGGTGGGCATTCCCGTCGCGGGACGCGACCACCCGGACACGGCCGAGGTCGTCGGCTATCTCGTCGACACCCTCCCGCTCCGACTGCTCCCGGCGCCCTCCGGAAGCCTCGCGGAGGCGCTGGCAACCACCCGGGCACTCATGGACGACGTCCGCGCCCACCCGCGCATCCCGCTGGAGCAACTGCTCGGGGAACTGCGACCGCACCGCGACCGCGGCCCCCTGTTCCACGTGCTCCTCGCCGTCAACGGCACACCCCCTCGGTACGAACTGCCTGGCCTCGACGTGCGCCCCGTTCCCCTGCCGTTCCGCACCACCCCCTACGACCTGACCGTCCAGGCCGAGGAACGGAACGGCCGGATCACCGGACACCTGCTCTTCAACACCGACCTGTTCGAGCAGTCCACCGCGGAGCTCGTCGCGGACCGCCTGACGACCGTCGTCCAGGCGCTCGCCGACAGCCCCGCCACGACCGTCGCCGAACTGGATGTGCGTTCGGTGGGGGAGCGGCGGCGGGCGGGTGTGTGGGGGGTGGGGTGTGGGTTGGGGTCGTTGGTGGGGGGTCGGGTTGAGGTGTTGGTGGAGGGGGTGGTGGATCGGTTGGGTGGTGTGGGGTC
>NZ_AGBF01000404.1 GCF_000225525.1 Streptomyces zinciresistens K42
GGCCGACTGGGTGATCGACCTCGGACCCGGCGGCGGCAAGCACGGTGGCCGGGTCGTCTTCACCGGCACGCCGAAGGAGCTGCTGGAGGCGGACGGCACCGCCACGGGGGAGTACCTCCGCCGCTACCGGTCCGCCTGAGCCGGGCATGTGACGCAGGAGGGGGACGGAGCCACCGGCCGGTGGACCCGTCCCCCGGCGTGGGCCGGTCCGGGTCGCAGCCGGGGTCATCCGTCGCAGGCGGCCCGAGGGCGGTGAGGCCGCCGGTCACCGGCACTGACGCGCGGGGGTCCGCGGCCCGGTGGCAGTCAGGCAGCCGGAGACGCGCAACCGCTGATCGACCGGAGGGGCGCACGTGCCGTCTCGCCTGAGTTCTCCTGACGTTCGGACGGCTCGGGCGCGACCCCTTCGAACGGACGGAAGCGCCCAATTTTACTTTGTGCGTAAGGATGTTGACGGTGCGGCAGGGCGGGCGAGCACTTGTGCCGAGGAGCGTGCCACTCCTTCCGTACCGCATTTCCCGCCGGCTCTGTCGTGGCGGACGAGCGCGTCTCGGGGGCCGGTCGACTACCGCTCGACCTCGGGCGAGGGCCCCGCCCCGGGACACTAGCCTGCGGCCATGACCTCGATACTTGTCACGGGCGCGGCGGGCTTCATCGGATCGCACTTCGTCCGGCACTGGTTGCGCCGGTACCCCGATGACACCGTGGTTGCCCTCGATGCGCTCACCTACGCCGGCTCGCTCTCCAACTTGGAGGACCTCGCCGACCGTGTGATCTTCGTCCAGGGGGACATCGGGGACGAGGCGCTCGTACGTGAACTCCTCGCCGCGCACCGGACCGAGAAGGTGGTCAACTTCGCTGCGGAGTCGCACAACAGCCTCGCCGTACTGGACCCCGGGCGCTTCTTCCGCGCGAACGTCCTCGGCACGCAAGGGTTGTTGGAGGCGTGCCGAGCGGTCGGCGTCGAACGCTTCCACCACATATCCACCTGCGAGGTGTACGGAGACCTCGCCCTCGACTCCGACGAGATGTTCACCGAGACGAGCCCCTACCGCCCCCGCACCCCCTACAACGCCAGCAAGGCCGGGGCCGACCACGTGGTCCGGGCCTACCACCAGACGTACGGCCTGCCCGTGACGATCACCAACTGCGCCAACAACTAAGGCAGTCACCAGTTTCCCGAAAAGGTCATCCCCCTGTTCACGACCCGGGCGCTCGCCGGTCGGCGTCTGCCCGTGTACGCCTCCAGCGGCAACCGCAGGGAGTGGATCCACGTCCTGGACCACTGCGCGGCCGTGGAGACCGTTCTCCTGAAGGGGACGCCCGGCGAGATCTACCACGTCGGCACGGGAGCGGAGGCCAGCGTCGATGAAGTCGCCGACCTCGTGCTCGACGAACTCGGCCTGCCGCGGTCTCTGAAGGAGACCGTGCCCGACCGGCCCGGCCATGATCGCCGCTACCTCCTCGACTCCAGCCGCATCCGGCGCGAACTCGGCTGGGAGCCGCGGATCCCCTTCGCGGCCGGAATCCGGGAGACCGTCCGCTGGTACCGCGACCACCGCTCCTGGTGGCTTCCGCTCGTCGGCCGCAGCCCGGTCGTCGAGAACGACTGGAGCGCGGCCGGATCCCGATAGGGCGTTCAGATCATCAAGGTGTTGCTTCTCGTCCTCGGCCTTGGTGCCCAAGTGCCGCTGAAGTCAGCTGTGTTGTTCTTGCATCCGGACGAGCGGCAGCGGCGGTTGCCGACAGTGGCGCGGCCCCTGGGCCGAGGCACGGAGTGGTCCGAGCCGTCGCGTGGGCGGCCGGGCGAGTGAAACGGCTGTCCGCAAAGGGGGGTTCGCGCGGGCAGGCCGGATCCCGGACCGCCCGCCCCACCTCTTCCGGTAGCCGCGGCTACCCCGTCACTTCCCACCGGAGGTAACCCCCGTGACCATGAGGGACATCCTGAACGCGATCCAGTCGCCGGAATCGACGCCGGCCGACTTCGCCGCCCTGCCGCTCCCTGAATCCTGCCGGGCCGTCGTCCTGCGGCGTGAGGAAACGGAGATGTTCTCGGGGCTCCCCAGCCGTGACAAGGACCCCCGCAAGTCCCTCCACCTGGAGCAGGTGCCGGTCCCCGAGCTCGGGCCCGGCGAGGCCCTGGTGGCCGTGATGGCCAGTTCGGTGAACTACAACTCGGTCTGGAGCTCGATCTTCGAGCCGGTACCGACGTTCACCTTCTTGCAG
>NZ_AGBF01000403.1 GCF_000225525.1 Streptomyces zinciresistens K42
GTCGCCGCGCCGAGCTGCGGTCGCTGCTGGACCACCTCGTGCGGCGCGATCTGTCGACGGCCCGTGCGGGGCCCCGCACGGGCCCGCCCGAGCGTGCGGCGGTCGCGGCCGGCGGCCGGATTTGACCGGGGCCGTCCGCCGCGCGAGGGTGCACACGGCGCGGACCACGCCCCGCGCCGGAAAGGTGACTGCCTTGATCGGGATCTCGGACGTCGAAGCCGCGGCCGGCCTCATCGCCGGACACGTCGTGCACACCCCGACCGTGCCCAGCCCGGGTCTGTCGGACCTGCTCGGTGTGCCGGTCACGGCCAAGCTCGAACTCCTCCAGCGCACCGGCTCGTTCAAGGCGCGCGGGGCCACGGCGAAGCTCCTGTCGCTGACCGCGGCCCAGCGTGCCGCCGGGGTCGTGGCGGTCAGCGGCGGCAACCACGGCATCGCCCTGGCGATGACGGCGGCGGGGCTCGACGTGAAGGCCACCGTGGTCATGCCGCGTTCGGCGCCCGCGCACGCCGTGGAGATCGCGCGGGAGGCCGGCGCGTCGGTGCGGCTCACGGACGACATGGACGGCGCGTTCTCCCTCGTCACCCGGCTGCGCGACGAGGGGCTGACGCTGGTCCACCCCTTCGACGACCCCTTGGTCGTCGCCGGCCAGGGCACCGTCGGGCTGGAGTTCGCCGAGGACGCGGGCGACCTCACGGACGTCCTCGTCAGCGTCGGGGGCGGCGGGCTCATCGCGGGTGTCGCCGTGGCGCTGCGGGCCCGGCGTCCCGGCGTACGGATCTGGGGTGTGGAGACCGAGGGCGCCGAGGCCATGTCCGCCGCGCTGGCCGCGGGCGGCCCGGTGCCCGTGCCGCTGTCCTCGATCGTCTCCACGCTGAGCGCGCCGAGCGCGTCGCGGTTGACGTACGACCATGTCGCGGCCCTCGTCGACGACGTGCTGGTCGTCCCCGACCGGGAGGCGGTGCGGGGCGTGCTGGACCTCGCCGAGCACGCCAAGCTGTGGACCGAGCCCGCGGCCGGGGCCCTGCTGCCCGCCGCGCGGCGGATCGCGGAACGGGGCGGCGAGGGGACCCGGCTGGGGCTGGTCGTGTGCGGGGGCAACGCGACCACCTCGGACGTGGGGCGCTGGGCCGCGGATTTCGGCCTTCGCTGAAGCATTCACGCGGAATTCCACTGCCTTTTCGACGGCTTACCCGTGTGCTTGCTCACGCGTCGGAAAAGAGGAGTGAAAAAGGGCCGCTGACCGGGCCGTCCGTTGAACGCTCCCGGTGACGTCTCCCGTACTTCCTGTGGGAATGGAGAGCCGGGATGTCAGCGAGGGATGGCCATGGTCGAGCCGCGTGTCTCCAGAGCCGAGCCGCTGGCCGGAAGGTACCGCCTCGTCGACGTCGTCCATCGCGAGACGAACCGGGTCGGTCATCGCGCCGAGGACATGGCGACCGGGCGGCCCTGCCTCGTCACCCGGATCACGCTGCCCGGTGAGCAGAGCGCGCAGGACGGGCGCCGTGCCACCGCCCGGGTGGTGCGCGTCTCGGAGCGGATGGCGCTGCTGCGTCCGGGCCGGGTGGCGAGGGTCCGGGACGTGGGCGCGGACGCCGGGTCGCTGTGGGTGGTCACCGAGTGGATCGACGGCACGCCGCTCACCGAACTCCTCGACCGGCAGGGCTCGTTCGACCACGCGCGGGCCGCGGGCATCGCGCTCGGCCTGCTCGACGTGCTGGAGGCCGCGCATGTCGCGGGCATCACCCACGGCGAACTGAGCCCCGGTCAGGTCTTCGTGGACGACGGGGGCTCCGTCGTGGTCACCGGCTTCGGGCTGGCCGGGGCGACCCTCGCGCCCCGGGTGGCCGCACCCGCGTACGCGGCACCGGAACAGGCCCGCGACGAGCGCGTCGGGCCCGCCTCCGACCTGTGGGCGCTCGGCGCGATCCTCTACTCCCTGCTGGAGGGCCGCCCGCCCTACCGTGACCGGGACCGGCCCGAGACCACGCTGAAGGGCGTGGACCGGCTGCCGCTGCGCGCCCCGGTCCGCTCCGGCCCGCTCACCCGGACGGTGCAGGGGCTGCTGCGCAAGGACTCCCGGGAGCGGCTGAGCCGGACGGTGGTCCGCGAGGCGCTCGTGCGGGTCCTCGACGAGGACCACGGCGGCGCCCCGCCGCGGGAGGACCCCGCCCGGGTGACGCGCCGCCGGACGGCCGGGCCGCTCCGGGGCCGGCGGGCGCCGGCCCTCGGCACGGCGCTGGCGGTGGTCACC
>NZ_AGBF01000402.1 GCF_000225525.1 Streptomyces zinciresistens K42
GCCCCGACGCCCGTACGCAGGTGCTCGACCGGGCCCAGCGGGGCATCGCCGCCGTGGTCACCCGGGCGCATCAGGAGGTGCCCGCCGCGTTCGCCGCCGTCGAGGTCGGGGTCGACGCGGTACTGGCCCGCCTGCGGGCCCTGTCCGAGGAGACCGGCGCCGAGATCGGACTGCCCGAGGCGGTGGTCAAGGCCGTGGCCGCCGCGCACCCCGCGTTCCCCCACCTCTTCGGCACCCTGCTGGACGGGCGGACCGTACGGCTCGCCGACACCGTCGACATCGGCGTCACCGTGGACGCCGGGAACGGCCTCTACGTCCCGGTGCTGCGGGACTGCGCCTCCCGCCCCCTGGCCGACCTCGCCGACGACCTCATGGACCTCCGGATGAAGGCGTACCGCGGCGAGTTCACCGCGGGCGAGCTGTCCGGCGGCGCCCTGAGCGTGTCCCTGAACCCGGAGCCCGGCGTCCTGCTGGTCCAACCCATCGTCATGTGGCCGCAGTTGTGCATGGTCTCGGTGGGCGGCCCGCTCACCCGGCTCGTCCTGGCCGACGGCGTGCCCACCGCGACCGAGGTGGTCACCCTCGGGCTCGCCCACGACCACCGGGTGGTCAACGGGCGGGAGGCGGTCGCCTTCCTGCGCTGCGTCGCGGACGCCCTCCGTGACCCGGAGCGGCTCACCGTGTCCATCGACCGAACCTGAGGAGTGTTCCGTGGCGTACGGGTTGACGGCCTTCGGCGAGGCCCTCGGCGAGGAGACCGCGGTCAAGGACGTGGTGGCCGACTACACCGAGGACGTGGAACGCGTCCTGGGGTACGGCTACGACCACGTCCATCGCGCCGCGCCCGCCGTCAGCGTGAGCGACCTCGCCGTCGAGGCGGGGCGGCAGGCCCTGGAAGGGGTCGACCCGCGCGGGGTGGACCTGCTGGTCCTCGCCCTCACCGACCTCGCCGACCATCTGTACTGGGACGCCGCGGCCCGGGTCCAGTGGGCGCTGGGCCTGAGCAGGGCCGAGGCGGTCCTCGTCGACCAGGGCTGCGTGGGCGGGGTCACCGCCCTCGACACCGTCGCCGGCCGCTTCGCCACCCACCCCGGCTACCGCACCGCGCTGGTGGTCGGCGCCAACCGGACCGTGGAGGCGTACTGGAACCGGCTCGACACCCACTCGCTGCTCTTCTCCGACGGGGCGGCGGCCGCCCTCGCCGTACGCGACGCGCCCACCCTGCGCTGGCGCTCCTCGTACGCGGAGACCGACGGCCGGTACGCCGACTTCTTCCGGATGGACGTCGGAGGCGCCCGCCGGCCCTTCGCCCCCGGCGGCGAGACCCCCGCCGTACGCGACTCCTGGGACGTGGTCGAGCACTTCGACCACGACTCCGAACGGCTGGCCGCGTACGCCGAGGAGATCGACGACCGCACCGCGCGCGCCGTGCACCGGGCCTGCCGGCAGGCCGGGTGCGCCGAGGAGGACCTGGCCCGGCTGCTGCTGCTCAACGACAACGCCCGCGTCCTCGCGGCCCAGGCCGAGCTGGTCGGGGTCCCGCTGGAGCGCACCAACGCGCGACTGGCCGCCCGCCACGGCCACTTCGGCGCGGCCGACCACCTGTTCTCGCTGGCCCGGACGCACCGGGCCGGGGAGCTGTCGGCCGGTGACCTCGTGGCCCTCGCCGCCAACGGCCGCGGCATGCACTGGGCCTGCGCGGTCCTCCAGAGCTGATGGTCCGGCCGCCGCCCGCGCCGGACGGCCCTCCTCCCGTCATCGGACAGATGCCCTCATCGAACAGAACGGAGTACCACGCTATGAGTCGTCACCCCGTCCCGCGTGCCCTGACGGCGGCCGCGCTGCTCTGCGCCGGTCTGGGGCTGGTGTCCTGCTCGACCCCGGAGTCGGCCGTGAGCGCCTCCGACGCCTCCGACACCCCCGCCTGCAAGCTGCTGCGGCCGGTCTCCGTCCGGTTCGGCCTCGGACAGCCCTCGGTGAGCCAGATGTCCGGGGAGGGCTGCACCGCCCACAGCCCCGAGTTCGGCACCCTCACCGTCACCATGCGGGACAAGCCGCTGGACGCGGTCGCCACCGGGGAGGGCAAGCGGAGCGCCCTGCGCTTCGGGGGGCGCGACGCCGTGATGCTGATGGGATCGCTCGACGGCGTCTGCAAGATCTTCCTCGGCTCCGGTGCCCGGGACACCGTGGAACTGCGGCTCGGCCGGACCACCGCGATGACGCCCCAGGTGTGCTCCTCGCTGAAGAAGGCGACGGCGAAGGTCGCGGAGGGGCTCGGTACGGGCTC
>NZ_AGBF01000401.1 GCF_000225525.1 Streptomyces zinciresistens K42
TGCCTCCCAGTCAGTTCGTCGGCCGTCCCGCGTTGCGGGGTGGTCCGGCTCGCTTATGAGAGTTGGTGTCCCCGCCATAGTGCACGACCTGGTGTCCCCTTGTCAGCTCGACCGTGCCCGATTCACACCGGTTCGAGCCCCTCGCCCTTCCCGCGTGACGGGATTCGCTCACCCTGTTTGCCCTGTTCGCGGCATTAGTCACGAAGATTCTTGGGGTCGAAGTGTCACACGGACCCCGGTCCGCGACACCTATACCGAGAGGGGGGCCCATGTCCTCCTGGCGGCGCCGGCCGCCGCGGTACTCCGGAGCTCCGTCCCGTGGGGCGGGACGCGATCCGAAGTTCCTGCCCGCCGTGCGGGAGGGAGCAGGGGTTTCGCCACTGCTCGGAATCTATCCACAGGCGACCTGCGCAAGGCTGCCGAGATGATCTCTTTCTCGTCCGTCCGGGTGGGCCGGTGAGCGCCATGGCGGCGTCGGCCGCCGTGCTCCCGCGCCCGCGCACGAAGTTCGCTGGCGGAGCGTCGCGTCGTCGGCTGCGGTCGGTTTCGGCGCAAGCCGGTCCGGTCGCGCAGCTGGAGCTGGGTAACCCGCTCCAGCTGTCGAAGACGATGCGGGCCCGGCTGCTCGCGGCGGTGCGCGCGCTGGTGACGTCCCCGGCGCTGGCCGGTGCGTCGGACGGCGCGCGGCTGGCGTCGGTGGTGCTGACCGCGAAGGCGGATGTGCGCAAGGACTTCGAGACGTCGATCTGGGCGGCGGAGCTCGGGCGTTGGCTGGGGGTGTCGCAGTCGACGGTCGCGCACACGGTGCTACCCGAGCTGCGCGGCGCCGGGTTCCTCGGCTCGAACGTCGCGACGAACGCCTTCGGGCACGCGACGGGCCTGGAGTGCTGGGTTATCCCGATGTACCGGGCGCAGAAGGCCGGCGACCGGCGGCACCCGCTGGCGCTGTCCCGCTCGGAGCTGGCGGTGCTGCTGAGCCTCATCGAGGTGCTGTTCGGTCCGGGGTGGGCGCCGAAGGACAAGCCGGTCGTCCCGGCCGGGCTGCTCGCCGGGCGTACGGGACGGGGCGCGGCGACGGACCGGCTCGGGTTGCTGCTGATGGTGCTGACGACGGGTTCGGCGGGCTGGCTGCAGCTGTGCCCCGGGTCAGTGGACACCAGCCGTGGGCGTCCTGCCGCGACGGTCGCGCGGCTGCTGGGCTGCACGGCGGCGGCCGGGGCGAAGGTGCTCAAGCGCCTCCAGGAGCACGGGGTCGCGGACGTGGTGCGCAAGGAGACCGGCTCGGGCCTGAACGCGCAGTCGCGGGTGCGCCTGGTGCCGGTTGCCCAGGCCCACGGCGTGGCCGTGCGGGAGGCCCGCCAGGCGGCGAAGGCCCTGATTTCAGACCTCGCCGGTACTGCATCCGGAGATCTTGAGTCCGGCGAGACGGGCGAGACCCTTGTGACGACTGGGGTGGAGGGCGCCGGACAAGACGGGATGGCCGGATCGGCAGACCTCGCCGCAACTGCACAGCCCCACGCTCTCCACGCTTCTGTGGTTACTCCCGGTGGTTCTCTTGCGCTCTATGGTGGCTTTTCCGGCGAAGGCCGTGGTGGGAACCACGGTCTGCCGGACCGCGCGTGCGTGCGCGAGGACGGCGGCCCGCTCCGCGGGGAACAGCAGGAGAAGTCCCCGTCGATCAGCAGCGAGAAGCCCGGCCGCGGGCCGGTAGCTGGCGGCCCGGTGCGGGTCGTGGCCGGTGAGGGTCAGGGCAGGCAGCAGCGGGGGAGGGTGCCTCTGCCGCCGGAGGATCTGCGGGCCGTCCTGTCCCCGGTGGACCTAGTGTGGGCGCGGCTGGAGCGTCAGGCCGCCCGCCGCCTGGTGGAGGCCGCCGCCCGCAGCGAGCTGGGCAGGGTGGTCGGGTTCGCCGGCCGCGCCGATGCCCCGCAGGTCCTCGCCGACCGGCTCGCCCGGCGCCTGGCCGACCAGATGCGGCTGGCCGGGCCGATCAAGGACCCGGTGGGCTGGCTGATCGGCGTCGGTCTGCCGCAGCGTCAGCAGTGCGGCGACGTGCGGTGCGACGACCGGGTGCTGCTCGACTCCGGCCAGGACTGCCCCCGGTGCGCGGAGAAGCAGGCAGACCGCCGGGATCAGCGCCGCGCGGTCGCGGCCGCCGTTGACGCCGCGATGCCCGGCGCCTCGGATGCGGAGCGGCGGGAGGCGACCGCCAAGCAGCTGCATCAGGACGTGACGGCCAGGGCATGGGCGCAGGTGCACGAGTGGGAACAGGTCCGCGCCCGGCAGGCCGCCGCAGCTCAGGCCCGTGCCGAAGCCGCGGCC
>NZ_AGBF01000400.1 GCF_000225525.1 Streptomyces zinciresistens K42
CCACTGGGCCACCTCCTCCAGCGCCACCCCGGCCGCGACGGCCGCGGCTGCGGTATGCAGCACGGCCCGGTCGATCAGCCCGGCACTCTGGCTGAGGTGCTCCAGCAGCGTGCGGGCCACCTCGGCGGTGGTGCCGCTCTGCACGCCGCGCAGCTGCGCCAGCTCCTCGCGGGCGTCGTCGAGCAGCTGCGTGATGTGGAAGCGGTGTTCGGCGGAAACGGCGGCACGCCACCGGGTGCCCGAGCCGCCTGCCTGTGCCTCCGCCGCCGTCACACGCCGCTGGCCGGCCATCGTTGCGGGCTGCTGCTCCCGCTTCAGATGCCACGGATCGTCTCGCCATCCCGGCGGTTCGCCGCCACGGCGGGCGCGCACGATCGCGCCCCTCCAGCTGCTCAGCGGGCCGCCGTAGTCGGCCGCGATCAGAGGCCCCAGCCAGTCCCGGTCCACCCGCTCGCCCAGCCGGTGGCAGAACGGATCGTCCCCGCCCCGCACCCGGGGCCGCATCCCGCCGCTTGCCCGCCAGGCCAGCTCGGCCATGGCGGGATCCAGCAGTGCGTCGGCGACGGCCACCGCTTCGGGGAAGACGACGGCGTCCCGGCCCACGATCCGCCACAGCTCCAGCTTTGTCCCGGCGTTGCCGCCCGCGACCTGGTGCAGCCGCCGCGGCCAGGCCGCCTCGTGCTCCCATTGCAGGGCCTGCTCCCACCACCGGGCTACCACCGCGTGCGCCAGCGCGAACACCCTCTCCGGCTCTACTCCGGCCCGTGCTGCCCGCCGCGCCACCCCCGTCCACCTCCGCTGGGCCGCGGCCACTTCCGGCACGTCCCGTACGTCCAGATACTCAAGAGGCTGGTCGGCGTCCGCGTCCAGGAGCCACCGCCCGTGCCGTGCACACACCCGTTCCCAGCGCGGTGCGTACCGCACCACCCGCACGGCCGTCCCCGTACGCCGGGCCGCGCACAGGCGGCAGCCGAAGGCGACCGGACCGGCGACCGCGCCCCCGGTCCGCCACGCCGCCGCCGGCACCCCGTCCTTCCCGGCCGACAGCTTGGCGTCCTCCTGTCCCCACGACGGCAACGCCCGCGCCAGAACGTCTTCTCCGACGCCGCACAGGCTTGCCAGGAGCTGCCGTCCGGGCGTGTTCAGCAGCACTTCGGCGTCGGCCCGCGCGCCCCCGCCGTCGTGCCCCGACGGGTAGTTGCGCCACTGCCAGTACGACCGCAACGTCTTCGCCTCCATCCCGTAGCGGCTTGCGATACGGCAGATCAGCGACGAGGTCGTCTCCCCAGGCAGGGGAGCTGTCCGCAGGAGGCCGGCATGATGGGTCACCCCACCACGGTCTCGTGTTCGCCGAACCGGTCGGGCGTTTTCGCAGTAGCCGTCCGGTCCTCGGCCCATCGTCTGATTACTTCCCTGGGCCGTAGGCCTCCCTCTCGACTCGGACGTCGTTCAGCGGCCCCTCAATATTGGCCACCTGGCTCCACCCGCTTGAACAGCGGCGCGGACGTCTCGAACCCCGATACCGTGGTGGCGGTAGCTGGCAAGCCACCGTAGATTCGCCGCCACTGGAGGTGGCTCCAGGCCCCGGTACGACCAGCCCACGCGCGCACGCCACCACCGAAACCGACTGGATCGGTCCCCTCCGGCTCGGCTCCTGGATCGATCACATCCGCCGCGCCCCCAACAAACTCACCGCCGAAGGACGCGCAGCGCTGGACATCATCCGCATGGCCTGGGACACCCCAGAGGCGCGATGAACGGGCAGTTGTGCGAAACCGGTCGCGTCACCGTGAAAAGCAAGCCGCTGTTGTCCTTGGCCTCTTGGGCCCAGCCGTCCCCGGGCACTGTCACCCCCCGGCAGTAGCATGACGGATTGTCGAGCACCACGAGTCGGAACGAGGCCCGCATGTTCATTTCTGCTGTCTACATCCGCTTCTTCCGCTCATTCAACTTCGACTATCTCCGCAAGGCCAGTGACAAATTCGTTCCCCACCCGTGGGACGTCCTGGACAATGACGACCTCAAATACCCATTCGTCAAAGTACCCTTGGAAGAAGGCGTCACCACTGTCGTCGGTGCCAACGAATCAGGCAAAAGCCAACTCCTGGCCGCCATCCAGCGTGCGCTGACCGGACGGGACATCGAACGGGGCGACTTCTGCCGCTACTCCCAGTTCTTCGCCGTTGACAAGGCCATGGCTTTCCCCGACTTCGGCCTGCAGTTCGGCAACCTGCAGGAAAGCGATCGCGATGCAGTGGCGAAGGCATGTAAGGGCAGCACCAGCGACTTCGACACCTTCCTGCTGTTCCGCATCGGAGCGCAGGCGCCCGTCGTCTACCTGCCCC
>NZ_AGBF01000399.1 GCF_000225525.1 Streptomyces zinciresistens K42
ACGTAGACGCGGAAGTCCTTGCCGTCGGGGGTGCGGCTCGCGCCGGAGCGCTGCCAGCCGCGCCGTTCGTAGTACGGCCCCGCCCCGTCCGCTCCGGCCGAGGTGACCAGCGACATGCGGGTGCAGCCTGCCAGCACGGCGAAGTCGGTGAAGCGGGCGATCAGTTCGCCTCCGATGCCGTACGAGCGGGCCCGCTCGGAGACGGCCACGTGGGCGAGTACGGCCTCCCTGCCCGGACTCACGGGTCCCGGGGCCGGGGCGGGCGCGGGTGGGCCGCTTCTGCGCGGCACGAGCTTGCGGACGTAGCGCGGCAGCCGGGTGCGCAGGAAGCGGGCCAGGAGCGCGGGGCGCAGGGTGAGGGCGCCCGCCGCCCGGACTGCCAGCCCCGCTCCGTGCGCGCGCAGCAGCTGGCGCCGGTGCAGCGGCGGGTCGACGATCCCCACGAGGTAGCCGACGGGTTCGCCGTTCAGCTCCGCGATGAATCCGACGGCGTGCGGGCTGGTGAGGTAGGTGCGGGTGTGCGCGGTCAGGAACCCCGGGCCGAGGCGCGAGAAGAAGCCGTCGGGGAACAGGCGGCGATGCTCGGTGACGACGAACGGCAGATGCGCGGCGTCCATGAACCGCACCGTGGCCGCGGTGCTGACACCCCCTGTGACCCCCCGCGACCGGGGAATGCGCAGCTCGGTGGTGGGCTGGTCGAGGGGCTGGCCGGTGCCGGCGGGATACGGCGGCGCGGCGGCGCGGGGGTCGGCGTCCACACCCCGAAACTACTACGCAGCGTAGAAATTATCTACTACTCGACGTAGAAGCACAGGTCCTGTGCGCGGCGGCACGACGCGACCGGGCACGGCGGCGGCGAGGCGGGAGCGACCGCCCCGCGCCGCTCCGGCCGGTGATCGCCGGTCGCCGGTCACCCGCACCTGCGGTCGGCGGCCCGTCTGTGCCCCCCCCCGCATCCCCGGCACCCGTCATGTTTTCCGTGGTCCTGCAAGCGGGCCCCGGAACAAGGGCGGTCAGCCCCTGGGCTCGCCCGGCGTCCGGCCCCGCCCCGCCTCACCCTCGGGTGAGCCAGCGCACCTGGTAGCCGCGCAGGCGCACGTCCCGCCCGTCGACCGCCACCCGTACCGGCCGGTCGCGGGTGTTGACGACGAGCACCGCCCGGTCGTCGGCCAGCACCCGCACGTCCGCCGCCCCGGCGCCCGTCACGCGGACCGGCCGGCGGACGGAACCGGGCGGGAACTCCCGGTCGAAGCTCCGGAGCAGGCCCATCATCGGCAGCGTGCCGCCGGACGCGCGGGCGGTGCCGGTGCTGTTCCACAGGCAGACGTCGCACGGCGCGTGCCGCTTCTGCGGATTCCAGTAGAAGGCCGTGCCGGCGCCGCCCTCGGCGATCGCCGTCAGGGCGGCGGCCTGGAGGGCGATGCTCCGCGCCGCGTTCCGGGGGTCCGCGGTGGCGGCGTCCGTCTGCGGCTCGACGTAGTACTCGGCCCACCACAGCGGCAGGCTGGTGCGCTGGCGCAGCCACCGGCCGACGGCCGTGAACTTGCCGACCGCGCCGAACGCGTCGGGCCGCGGGGAACTGCCGCGCGGGGAACTGGAGCCGTCGACCACCACGAAGTCGGCCCCGGCCTTCTTCCTGTTCCAGTAGCCGAAGGCGTCCAGGACGCGCTGGTCGACGCTGCCCCAGGGGCCCTTCAGACCGGAGGCGAAGCGGGTGCTGCCCGGCGGGAGGCTGTCCATGTTCAGATACGGGCCGCCCACCCGGTTCCGCGCGTCGACCCCCTTGAGCGCCCGGTAGACGCCGTTGTAGAAGCGGGTGTAGCCCTCGTAGTCCCAGCGCTGCACCGCGTCGTCGAAGAACCCCTTGAACTCGTTCCAGACGAGGAAGTACCGCACATACGGGTAGCGCCGGGCGACGGTGGCGGCGAGGTCGGCGAAGTCGCCGTAGTGCTCGGGGCCCGGCGCCTTCTCCAGCGACCGCCGGGACCAGTCCGTACGGCCCGGTGTGCCGCCCTTCATCCAGTCCGGTGCGCAGCACAGGGTGATCACGGGGGTGCCGCCGGTCCGCCGGACGAGACGCATCCGCTCGTCCAGCGACGTGAAGTCGTAGCGGCCCGGGGCGGGTTCGGGGTTGTCCGCGCCCCAGCCCATGATGTGCTGGTTCTGCGGCAGGGAACGCGCGGACAGCGCGTCGAGCGCCGCCCCGACGGTCGCGGGGTCGCCGTCCGCCGCGCTGTACTGGGTGTGCGTGACGCCCCAGCCGAGCGCGGCCGGGGGCGCCGCGGGGGTACCGGAGCGGCCGACGCCCAGCGCGACGACGAGCGCGACGACGAGCGCGAGGGCCGCGGCCACCGCACCGACGGCGCCGACCCGCCACCGCGGCCCCGGCC
>NZ_AGBF01000398.1 GCF_000225525.1 Streptomyces zinciresistens K42
GGCGCCGTCCCGGCGGGAGTCGAACCCGCCGGGACGGCGCCCTGATCGGGAGGACCGGCCGGCCGGCTTACGGGAAGGTGAGCTTCCAGCTGTTGATGTAGCCGGTGTCCGCCGCCGCGTTGTCCTGGACGCGCAGCTGCCAGACCCCGTTGGCCGCCTCGGAGGAGGCGTTCACCGTGTACGTGGTGTCGATGTTGTCGGCGCTGCCTCCGGTGCCGTAGCCCTTCAGCGTGTACGCGCTGCCGTCTGGCGCGATCAACTGCACCTGGAGGTCACCGATGTAGGTGTGGACGATGTTCACCGCGACCTGGAGGTCGGCCGGCGCGTTGCCGGTCCGCCCGGAGACGGTGACCGGGGAGGAGACCGCCGCGCCCCGGTCGGGGATCGCCACGTCGGTGGTGTTCTCGAAGGACGTGCCGCCACCGCCGCCGCCACCGTCCGAGCGCGAGCCCACGTTGACGGCCGCCCACGCGTCCTGCACCGCCTTGTACTCGGGGCTCGTCGCCCCGTAGAGGTCGGCGGTCGCGGCGAGCGTCCCGGTGCGGGCCGCCGCGTAGTTGGTGGTGGAGGTGAACTTGGTGGTCAGCGCGCGGTACCAGATCTTCTCCGCCTTGGCGCGGCCGATGCCGGCCACCGGAAGGCCGTCGGAGGTGGGCGAGTCGTAGGTGACGCCGTTGATCGTCTTGGTGCCGCTGCCCTCGCTCAGCAGGTAGAAGAAGTGGTTGGCGACGCCGGAGGAGTAGTGCACGTTGATCGAGCCGAGGCCCGAGTACCAACTGTCCTTCGACGCGCCGTCCTTGCTGGGCTTGTCCATGTAACGCAGCGGCGTGCCGTCGCCGTTGATGTTGATCTCCTCGCCGATGAGGTAGTCACCGGCGTCGTTGGGGTTGTTGGCGTAGAACTCGACGGTCGTGCCGAAGATGTCGGAGGTGGCCTCGTTCAGGCCGCCGGACTCGCCGCTGTAGATCAGGCCCGCGGTGTTGGAGGTGACGCCGTGCGACATCTCGTGCCCGGCGACGTCGATGGACGTGAGCGGGTTGGCGTTGCCGGACCCGTCGCCGTACGTCATGCAGAAGCAGCTGTCGTCCCAGAACGCGTTGGCGTAGTTGTTGCCGTAGTGCGCGCGGGAGTAGGCGGCGACGCCGTCACCGCGGATGCCGGTGCGTCCGTGCACGTTCTTGTAGTAGTCCCACGTCAGCGCCGCGCCGTAGTGCGCGTCGGCGCCCGCCGTCTCCGCGTTCGAGGCGGTGCCGTTGCCCCACACGTCGTCCGGGCCGGAGAAGAGCGTGCCGGTGCCGGAGGTGGCGCGGTTGAGGTTGTACGTCTTGTGGTTGCCGCGCGCCGCGTCGGTCAGGTTGTAGGAGGACCCCGACTGCGTGGTGCCCAGCGTGACCGTGCCGCTGTACATCGTGTTGCCGGTGCCGGTCTCGATGCCCTGGTACTCGTAGAGCTTCTTGCCGGTGGCGGCGTCGGTGATGACGTGCAGTTCGTTCGGGGTGCCGTCGGCCTGGAGGCCGCCGACGACCGTCTCGTAGGCGAGGACGGGCCTGCCGCTCGCGGCCCAGACCACCGTGCGGGGCGCCTTGGCGATGTCCGGGCCCTTGGCCTTGTCCGCCTTCGCCAGGGTCAGCGCCTGCCGTTCGGCCTGGGCGGCGGGCACGGCGGGGGTCGTCGTGGCCGGCGCGATGGCGGCCTTGGTCGCCCTGACCACGCTCTCGGTGGCGCCGGACCCCGTCGTCGCGACGACCAGGTCGCCGCCGAGGACGGGCAGACCGGCGTAGGTGCGCTCGTAGCGGGTGTGGACCGTGCCGTCGCCGTCCTTGGTGACGTCGCGGACGACCAGCTTCTCCTTGGCGCCGAGGCCCAGGTCCTTCGCGGTGGCCGCCGTACCGGCGTCGGCCGCGCGTATCAGCCCGGCGCGCTGGGCGGGGGACAGCTTCACGGACTCGGAGCCCGGTACGACCTGGCCTGCGGCCGAGGGGGCCCGCTCGGGGGCGGCGCCCGCGGTGCCCGTCTGGACCGCCGCCGCGATCAGGGCGGACACGCCGACGAGGGCGACCGCGAAGGCCCGGCGGTGCCGGACGGGGGGACGCGCGCCGTGGGGGGTGCGTCTGTGGGAGGAACTGTCTCTCAACACTGACTCCTTCTGCGCGGCCGCGAGCTGCGCGGCCAGGGGAGACCGGCCGGCTGGTGAGCCGTCCGGGCCGAGCGGGTGGAACGCAGAACGACGTGCGTGTGCGGGAACAGCCGTGCGCGTGCGGGTGGTGCGGCCGCGCCCGCCGTCCTGTGACGGCGCTGTGGGGTTCCTGTGCGACGGCCGTGGGAAGAGTGACAGCCGACGGCGCCTTTTGTCAGGGGCGCGTCATGAATTGGCCGGAAATCGTTCGCTGTC
>NZ_AGBF01000397.1 GCF_000225525.1 Streptomyces zinciresistens K42
CCGGCGGGCCGCGGGCTGACCGGCCGCCCCGGCGCGACGGGGCGGGCGGCCGACGCCCGCCCGCCCACCGCCGCGGCGGCCCGCCCTCCGTCCGACGGGTCAGCCCAGCACGCGGGTGGTCAGGGACATCGTGGCCTCGCCGAGGGACGCGACGCCCAGTGCCGGCGGCCGGGTGCCCTGCGGCGCCCCGGCCGCGGGCCCCGGCAGTCCCGGCAGCCGGTCGACCACGCGGACCGTCGCCCTCCCGGCACCGAGCTCCAGTTCCAACCGCGCTCCGGTCGCGGGCACTTGGCGTATCCACAACTCCCACGGCGCGTCCCCGGGCGGGTCGTCGGAGAACGTCCCCGCGACGCCGGACACCGACCAGGAGCGGACGGCCGCCCCGCTGACGACGACCGCCAGTTCGCGGGCGCCCCGGCCGGAGGCCGCGGACAGCCGGACCCGCCGTACGCCGTCCGCCGCGGGTGCGCCCACCGTCGTGGTGACCCGGGGGGCGGGCAGCGGGAACGGTTCGGCGGGGCCGCGCCGCACGGGCACCCGCCAGCCCGGCCAGAGATCCGCCAGCGACTCCCGCTCGGCGCCGGCGGGCACGAACCGGTCGCTCCAGCCGTCCGAGGGGGCCCGGCTGATCCACCGGGCCGTCCGCCGGTCGGCGTCCCACAGGTACAGCAGGTCGGCCCGGACGGATTCCTTCCGTTCGGGCGGCAGCAGCGCCGCCCCCGCCAGCACGGCCGCCGCCGCGGCCGCCGCCGTCACCGGCAGCAGCCGCGGCAGGACCGGCAGCACCCCCGGCAGCAGCGCCGCGAGCAGCGCGGTCAGCGCCACCGGCACGGCGACCAGCCCCAGCCCCAGCGCGGTCGTGAGCAGCGGCAGCAGCGGCGGCAGCAGCAGGGCGGCCGGTACGGTGCCCAGCGCGGCGGCGAGCACCCGGCCGCCCGCGGTCGCGCCGACCCGCGAGGTGAGCACGGCGGCGGCAGCGAGGAACCCCGCCGTCGGCCAGACGAACACATGGCTGCCGCCCGGCAGCAGCACCGCCGACACGACGGACAGCAGGGTCCACAGCAGCGTCGCCCCCGCCACCTGCGCCCCGGCTCCGGCCCACCGCCGGGCGACCACCGCCGACGCGCCGGCGACGGCCAGGGCGAACAGCACGAACCCGGCCAGTGCCGGGCCGTTGCCGCCGATGTCGAAGTAGTGCGCGAACTCCGGGTGCCGCGACGCGATCAGCGGCGCCAGCGCGAACGCGGCCCCGGCGGCGAGCACCAGCTGCCCCAGGGCGACGCAGGCCCCCCGCAGGACCCCGCCCGCGGTCAGCGTGCCCCGGGCCAGCAGCCGCAGCAGCAGTGCCAGGGCGAGGGCCGCCGTCACCGACGCGAGGGGCAGGGCGGCGCCCAGCGGATAGGCGACGAACCACCCGCCGGCCCGGAAGTACGCGCTGTCGCCGGGCGGCGTGCGGGCCAGATCGGCGGCGCCCAGCACCCGGGCGAGGCCGAGCGCCTGGTCGCCCTGGTCCTGGACGGTGGCCGGATCCACCCGCGCCGGGGTGTCACCGGCCCCGTGGTAGCGGGTGTAGCCGTCCAGATAGGCCAGGTTGACACCCTGGTGCCCGGCCTCCTGGAACACCGTGAAGTCGGTGAGGTTGGGCATGTAGGCGTACGCCGCGTCCAGCAGCGAGTCCGCGCGGGCCCCGGGCACCTGCCTCGCGAGGGTCCGCACCAGCCAGCCGGAGTCGGCACCCGCCTCGAACATCAGGCTGGGCCCCCGGCTGCCGCGGGCCTCGAAGTTGAGCACCACCGTGTCGGGGGGCAGCACGCCCGCGCCGTCCACCAGCGCCTGTGCGCCGAGGAGTCCGCTCTCCTCGGCGTCGGTGAGGACGACGTAGACGTCGTTGCGCGGGGCCGGTCCCTCCCGCAGCGCGCGGGCCGTCTCCAGCAGCACCGAGACCGGTACCCCGGCGTCGTTGGCAGCGGGTCCGGCCTCCGTGGAGTCGTAGTGGGCGACCAGCGCGACCGGCCGGGTGTTCGCCGAACCCGGGATCCGGGCGACGACGTTCTCCAGCCGCAGATCGGCGTAGCGCGCGTCGGCGCCGGTGGGGGAGAGGTCCGGGCGGTACGCGGCGGCCGCCCCGGTGGAGGTCCTGGCGGGGACGCCGAGCCCGGCCAGGGTCCGCACCGCGTACTCCCTGGCGCGGGTGTGGGCTGCCGACCCGCCGGGCCGGGGGGCGCCGGCGAGCTGGCGTACGTGCGCGGTGGCGCGGGCGGCCGAGAAGGCGTCGGGAGGCGCGTCCGGCCCCTGGGCGGAGGGCATCCTGCCGTTCCAGGCGACCAGGGAGAGGCAGAGCGCGGCGAACACGGCCACGGCCGCCGGGAAGACCCACCGCCGGCCGGCCCCCGCC
>NZ_AGBF01000396.1 GCF_000225525.1 Streptomyces zinciresistens K42
AACTAGGCGGGCGGGACGAAGCCGCTGCGGGGCCCGTCCGGCCCGCTCACCGGAGCCGCCGGGTGGGCCCCGGCGTCCTCGGCCGCCGGCGGCCGACCACGCTCGTACGACGCGTCGAGGGGCCTGCTGTCCGGCGCGGCCCAGGCACTCGCGGGCGGCACCGGCCGTCCGGCGGCCCCGCCGCCCGCGGCGGGCGGCCCGCCGAACGCACGCCGTGCCTCCCGCGCCTGCCGTTCCTGGAGGACCGCCGCCAGATACGCGGCCGGCGGCACCCCGGGCGGAGCGGGAGCGCCGGTGCGCGCGGCCAGGTCCGCCGAGAGCCGCTCCGCCATGGCCTGGCCGACCTGCGGATCGAGTTGCCCCATCCGCGTCAGGCACTGCCGCACGGCGAGCCACAGACCGTCGGGAACCGCGGACAGGTCGAGTTCAGCGAACCGCCCGGTCAGCCAGGCCGGAGGCGTCGCCACGAAACCGGCCCGCGCGCGCGGCACCCGCTCCCGGACGACGAGCGTCCCGGCGAACACGTCTCCCAGCCGCCGCCCGCGCGCGGACACCAGCGACGAGACCACCGCGACCACACCGAACGTCAGCAGAATCTCGATGACACCGATGAGGCCCCGCACCAGCGCGTGCCTGAACCGGATCGGGCCACCGTCGTCACGCACCACCCGCAGACCGCACGCCAGCTTCCCCGGCGAACGCCCATGGCTCAGCGTCTCGACCGCGATCGGCACGGCGACCAGAAGCAGCACGAACAACGCGAGCGACAGCGCGGTCTGCGCCGCCTCGTCCAGGGAGGCGGTCGCCGCCACCATGCCGACGGTCACCACAATGTAGGCGGCGACGGCCGCGGCCAGATCGAGCAGGACGGCAAGCGCCCTGCTGGGCAGCTTCGCGGGGCGCAGCTCCAGCGCCACCGCCTCGCCCGTGACCAGCTCACTCACGCCGACCGTCCCTTCCCCTGATCTGCCCCCGGTGGGGCCAGTCTGCCAAGCTGAGGGCGCAGCACGCCGCAGTACGACAAGCTGACCCCTACGACGGGTCGCAGACGAGCAGCCGGGGAGCAGACAACCAGATGGACCTCGACGTCTTCGTCGCCGCCCACAGAGCGGAGTGGGACCGCCTCGACGCTCTCCTCGGGCGCCGGCGCCGCCTCACCGGCACCGAGGCGGACGAACTCGTCGTCCTCTATCAGCGCACCGCCACCCATCTGTCACTGATCCGGTCCAGCGCACCCGACCCCCAGCTGACCGGCCGCCTCAGCCAGCTGGTGGCCCGCGCGCGCAACGCGGTCACCGGCACGCGGCGTGCCTCCTGGCGCGATGTGACCCGATTCCTGTCCCACAGCTTCCCGGCCGCCGTGTACCGGGCACGCCGCTGGTGGGTGCCCACGGCGTTGCTGTCCACCCTCGTCGCGGTCGCTCTGGGCTGGTGGATCGGCACCCGTCCCGAGGTCCGGGCCACCATCGCGGCGCCCACGGAGCTCCGCGAACTCACCCGCCCCGGTGGCCAGTACGAGACGTACTACTCCAGCAACCCCGCGGCCTCCTTCGCCGCCCAGGTCTGGACGAACAACGCCTGGGCCGCCGCCCTCTGCCTGATCCTCGGCGTCTTCCTCGGTCTGCCGGTGCTCTGGATCCTCTTCCAGAACATGCTCAACATCGGCATCGGACTCGGCCTGATGTCCTCGGCCGGCCGCCTCGACACCTTCCTCGGCCTGATCCTGCCGCACGGCATCCTCGAACTGACGGCGGTGTTCGTCGCCGCCGGCACCGGACTGCGCCTCGGCTGGACCGTCGTCGACCCCGGCCCGCGGACCCGCCGTGCAGCCCTCGCCGAGGAGGGCAGGACCGCCCTCAGTCTGGCGATCGGTCTGGCCCTGGTGCTCTTCGTCTCCGGCGTCATCGAGGGCTGGGTCACCCCCTCCGGCCTGCCCACCTGGGCGCGCATCGGCATCGGCGTCGTCGCCGAGCTGCTCTTCCTCGCCTACGTCTTCGTCATCGGCGGCCGGGCGGCCCGCGCCGGCGAGACGGGCGATGTGGAGGAGTCCGAGCGAAGCGCCTCGGTGCCGACCGCGGCCTGATGTGCGTGCACACCGGCTGAGCTGCTAGTCTCCTCTTCGCCCCGCAGGAGCCGTTGACACGGACCCTGGGGGGAGGTAGATTCGAACAGTTGCCTGGAAGTGGCTACAGTCCCTTCCGGCAGATTGAGAATCTGTCTGCTTCAGCGGAACATTGATTCCCAGGAAGCCTCTCCCGATGAATCGGAAAAAGAACGGCCGGTCAAAGCGGCCCGGAACTTCTGATAAAGTCGGAACCGCCGGAAAGGGAGCCGCGAAAGCGGAATCCTGGAAAGCGCCGAGGAAATCGGATCGGAAAAGGATCTGATAGAGTCGGAAACACCGAAGGGAAGCCCAG
>NZ_AGBF01000395.1 GCF_000225525.1 Streptomyces zinciresistens K42
GGGGCGGCGCCCGGGTGGGCGTGCGGGCACGGGTGAGCGGTGGCCGGGCGGGCCGTGGCGGGCGGGACGTAGGCGTGCGAGCCGCGGACCGGTGGGACGGTGCGGATGCCGTGGGGGCTCGCGGGGCGGGGGCACCCGCTAGATTGGGACGGATGAGCGATCCGGCTACACCGCCCCGTTCCCTCGCGGAAGCGCTCCGCGGGCGGGACGACGCCTCGCTGGCCGTGCTCCTGCGTGCCCGGCCCGATCTCATCACGCCCGTGCCCACCGACCTGACGCAGCTGGCGACCCGGGCCGGGACTCGGGCGTCGGTGGTGCGGGCCCTGGAGCGGCTGGACCGTTTCGCGCTGCAGACGGCGGAGGCGCTGGCGGTGGCGGCGGACCCGGCGGCCTACGGCGGGCTCCTGCGCCTGATGGCGGGCGACGCCGAGGACGCGGCGGTGGCCGGGGCGCTGCCGCGCGCGCTGGGCACCTTGCGCGAGCAGGCCCTGGTGTGGGGGCCGGACGACCGGCTGCGGCTGGTGCGCACGGCGCGCGAGCTGCTGACGCCGTCGCCGCAGCACCCCTCGCCGACGGGGCTGGGGCCCACGGTGCGGGAGGCGGCGGCCGGGATGTCGCCGGGGCGCGTCCAGGAGATCGTCGGCGCGGCCGGGCTGCCCTCGACCCATGACGCGGTGTCGGCGGTGTCGTCGCTGGCGGCGCTGTTCACCGACCGGCGGCGGATGGCGGCGCTGCTGGCGGAGGTCCCGGAGGAGTCCCTGGAGGTGCTGCGACGGCTGGTGTGGGGTCCGCCGTACGGGCAGGTGACGGCCGATCCGGCGCCCCGGCTGCGGCTGCTCCTGGACCGCGGGCTGCTGCTGCCGACGGCTCCGGGCACGGTCGTACTGCCCCGCGAGGTGGCCCTGCATCTGCGCGGCGGGCTCGCGCACCGTGCGACGGAGCCGCTGCCGCCGTCCGTGGCGGCGGCGGCCTCGCACCGTCCGCGGGTGGTGGACGCGGCGGCGGCCGGGCAGGCGTACACCGCGCTGGCGACCGTCGAGGACCTGCTGAAGGAGTGGGACGCGGGCGGTCCGGCCGTGCTGCGGGCGGGCGGGCTGAGCGTGCGCGACCTCAAGCGCACGGCGGTCGCGCTGGACGTGCCCGAGCCGGTCGCCGCGTTCTGGATCGAGCTGGCCCACGCCGCCGGTCTGCTGGCCTCCGACGGCGAGGCGGACGAGCGGTACGCGGCGACGCCCGCCTACGACGAGTGGCTGGAGCAGTCCGCCGCCCGCCGCTGGGCCCGGCTGGCGGAGTCCTGGCTGACGGCGACGCGCACGGCGGGGCTGATCGGCGGGCGCGACGCGAAGGACCGTGCGCTGTCGGCGCTGGGCCCGGGGCTGGACCGCTCGGCCGCGCCCGAGGTGCGGCACCGGGTGCTGACGCTGCTCGCGGCGCTGCCCGAGGGCGCGTCGCCGTCGGCGGAGGGGGTGCTGGCGCGGTTGCGCTGGGAGCGGCCGCTGCGGGGGCCGCAGCGCGAGGACGAGCTGCGCGGGCGGCTGGCCCGGTGGGCGCTTCAGGAGGCCGAGCTGCTGGGCGTCACGGGCCGGGGCGCGCTGTCGGCGCACGGCAGGGCGCTGCTCGGGGCGCCCGGCGCGGGGCGCCCGGCCGGTGAGGGGCGTGCCACCGGGCCCTCGGCGACCGGCCCGTCCGCGGACGGGTCCGCCGCGGCGGTCGCGGCGGTCCCCGTGGAGGCGGCGGTCCCGGCCGGTCCCGGGGACAAGCTCCCCGTCCGGCACGGGCACGGGCATCCGCATCCGGCCGTCGCGCCCGAGCCGCTGTCGGCGGCGGAGCAGGCGCTCGCCTCGGCGGCGGCGGCCGGGCTGCTGGCCCCGCTGCTGCCGGAGCCGCTGGACCACGTCCTGCTCCAGGCCGATCTGACGGCCGTGGCGCCCGGTCCGCTGGAGCGCCCGCTGGCCGCCGTGCTGGACGTGCTCGCGGACGTCGAGTCCAAGGGCGGGGCGACGGTGTACCGGTTCACGCCGGGCTCGGTGCGCCGTGCGCTGGACGCCGGGCGCAGCGCCTCCGACCTGCACGCCTTCCTCGCGGCGCACTCCCGTACGCCGGTGCCGCAGCCGCTGGCGTATCTGATCGACGACGTGGCGCGACGGCACGGCCAGCTGCGGGTCGGCGCGGCGTCGGCGTACGTCCGCTGCGACGACGACGCGCAGCTGAACGAGATCCTGGCCGACAAGCGGGCCGCGGCGCTGCGGCTGCGCCGGCTGGCGCCGACCGTGCTGGCGGCGCAGGCGGACCCGGGCGCGCTGCTGGAGGGGCTGCGCGCGATGGGGTTCGCGCCGGCGGCCGAGTCGGCGCAGGGCGATGTGGTGATCACGCGGGCGGACGCGCACCGCACCCCGCCGCGCACCGCGCCGGAGCCGGTGCCGGAGGGTCCGCCGACGCCGGACGCCACCTTGCTGGCGGCGGCGATCCGCGCG
>NZ_AGBF01000394.1 GCF_000225525.1 Streptomyces zinciresistens K42
GTCAGCCGGGCGAGCAGCCGCCCCTTGGCCAGGCGCCTGAGTTCCTCGGCTGCCAGGACCCGTTCTTCCTCCGGATCGTTGGCCAATCGTGATCGGATGCCTGCCAAAACATGGTCCAGATGCTCCGTGTGCGGGAGGCGGTCCAGGCAGACGACGAATCCGTGCCCGAATCTGGCCTCGTACGCGGCGTACGCGGCGCCCAGCGCGGTGTGCGCCGCCGAGTAGGTGTCCCGCGGCAGGACCGGCAGCGCCTCCTCGGCCAGCGCCTCGGACAGCTCCCGCGGCGACAGGTCGTAGGCGGCCTCGTCGGACGCGGCCAGCAGGGCGTCGGCGTCCGGGTACGGGCGGTGCTCCGCGATCCGGACGGCCCAGCGGGGGCTGCGCAGGCAGGTCAGCAGGGCGCGCCGGAGCTCGTCCGGGGGTGCGCTGTTGAAGGAGTCCAGCGCGGTCGGGGACGGCGGGGTCCGGGTCTGTCCGGGCAGCGACGGTATGGCGGTACGGCCAGGAAGGTGTGTGGGCGTCACGTGGGTTTCGGCAGGGGATTCTGGTGGAGGAGTGGCGCCACGTTACCGAGTGTGGACGCGAGGTGTCCGACGCATGCCCGAATTTCAGCCGAACGGGAGAGTTTCGGAACGCGCGCTGGACGCCGCCGCGTGTTCACGGCGCCGGGCGCCCGGCGCCCGGACAGGCGGTGTCCGCCCGGTGACGGCGTCGTGCCCGCCGGCCCGCCCCGCCGGCCGGGAACCCGCGCACCTCCCCGACGAGGACGCCGGGCCGCCGCGCCGGGGGCACGCGCCGGACAACGGTCCTCACCGCGCGTGCACCGCCCGTAACGGCACTAGGTTGGTCCCGTGAGCCAGCACAAGCACCGGCGCCGGGCCCCGGCGAAGAGCCCGCTGAAGCAGACATGGGTGCTGATCCTCGCGGTGGTCGCCGTGACGGCCGCCGCCGGGGTGAGCCTCGGACTCCTGGCGAGCGGGGGCGACGGGGACTCCGCCGGCTCGCGGCAGCGGCGCTCCGCGCCGGGCGCGGCCGAGACCGCCTCCCCGTCACCGTCCCCGAGCCGTTCGTACGCCCTGTCCAAGGCGCCCCGCACCATCCCGGCCGTGCAGTCCCACACCGCGGCGCGCGGGCCCGGCTGGCGTCCCGCCCGCACCGGGCGCGTCGTCGTCGGCGACGGCGGCCTCGCCGACGAGGGGCGGCTCATCGCCGGTGAGCTGGGCATGACGTACGCCGGCCGCAAGGACGACACGCGCGCGGGCGACGTACGGCTGGAGCTGAACGGCGACAAGGGCGGCCGGGAGTCCTACACGATGACCGTGCGCGGCGGCCGGGTGGTCATCGGCGGGCCGGGCGAGGCGGGCGTGTTCTACGGCACCCGCACCCTCAAGCAGGAGGTCGCGGACGGCGGTACGGCGCCGGAGGGCGTCGTGCGCGACCGCCCGGCCAAGCCGGTGCGCGGGTTCATGCTCGACACCGCCCGCAAGAACTACACGGCCGGCTGGATCGAGGACCGCATCCGCGAACTCGGCGATCTGAAGTTCAACCAGCTGGGCCTGCACTTCTCCGACGACCAGGGCTTCCGCATCGAGTCCGCCACGCACCCCGAGATCGTGTCGAAGGAGCGCCTGACCAAGGCGGAGGTGAGGAAGATCGTCCAGCTGGCCGAGAGCCGGCACATCACGATCGTGCCCGAGATCGACTCCCCGGGGCACCTGGGCGCCGTGCTCGCGGCCCACCCCGACCTCCAGCTGCGCAACGTCAACGGGGTCCCGGTCCGGGGCGCCATCGACATCTCCAAGCCCAAGTCCGCCCAGGTCGTCGACGACCTGCTGAAGGAGTACGCCGCCCTCTTCCCCGGCAGCCAGTGGCACATCGGCGGCGACGAGTACCAGGCGCTGGTCGTCTCCGACCCCGAGGCGTCCTTCCCGCAGCTGGCGAGCGCGGCCCGCAAGGCGTACGGCGCGAACGCGGGCGTCGCCGACCTCGCCACCGGATGGCTCAACGACCGCACCGACACGGTGCGCTCGCGCGACCGCACGGTCCGGGCGTGGAACGACGGGTTCTTCCGCGACGCCACCGTCCAGCCGGCCAAGGACCTCCAGGTGGCGTACTGGACGGGCAAGGAGATCGGGGCCCGGCCGCCGATCGACTACCTGCGCGCGGGCCGCGACGTCATCAACTACAACGACGAGTTCCTCTACTACGTGCTCGGCCAGCCGCAGACATTCGTCTATCCGACGGGGGAGCGGATCTACCGGCAGTGGACGCCGCGGGTGCTGCGCGGCACGACCCCCGTGCCCGCCCGGTACGACGACCAGATCCTCGGCGGCACCTTCGCCGTCTGGGGCGACATCGCGAGCGCCCAGACGCAGGACCAGGTCGCCGCGGGCATCCGGATGCCGCTGCGGGCGACGGTGCAGAAGCTGTGGGACGCGGGCGCGCCGCGCTGTCGTGGACGGAGTTCAAGGCGCTCGCCGACC
>NZ_AGBF01000393.1 GCF_000225525.1 Streptomyces zinciresistens K42
ATCGCGGAGTGCACGGCGTAGCGCTCGGCGGTGCCCGGGGCCGAGGCCGTGCCCACGGCCAGCGCGGCGCGGGGGCGGCGGCCGGTGCCCAGGCTGTGCAGTTCGACGCGGTCCCCGTGCTCCGGGCGCTCCGGGCTCACCGCGTTTCCCGGGTGCTCCGGGTGCCCCGCGCCGCCCACCACCGACGAGGCGGGCGCGGGCCGCTCCCGCAGCCGCTGGACGTCGGCCGTGAGGCGGGCCGCGCGCCGGCCCGCCCACTCGGGCGCGGCCGCGACGACGGCACCGGAGGCGTCGTAGAGGGCCGCCCAGCCGTCCACCTGCGCGGCCAGGGCGGCGAGCAGCCCTTCCGGTCCCGCGCTCAGCGCCTGCCGGGTCAGCTCCCGCTGGGCCGCGAACCCTGCCGTGACGGCCCGGTACTGGTCGGCCGCGATGGCCGCGGAGACGGCCTTGCTGATGGCGAGGAACGGCGTGCGGCGCGGCACCTCCAGCAGCGGCAGGTCCTCCCGCCTGGCCGCCTCGACCAGGGCCTCGGGGACGGCCTCGTAGTTCACGCCGACCGCGAAGCCGAGGCCGACCACGCCGGCGCCGGTCAGCCGCCGGACATAGCGCCGCATGGCCTCGGGGTTCTCCGCGTCCAGCTTGAGGGCGGTGATCAGCAGCAGCTCGCCGCCCTCCATGTAGGGCACGGGGTCGGCGAGCTCGCTGACGTGCGCCCAGCGCACGGGCACGTCCAGGCGGTCCTCGCCCGCCCGCACGGTCAGCTTCAGCGCGGAGTGGTGGACGAGCGAGGCGAGCGTCGGGGGCATGGTGCCTTCACATCGGAGTGGGCGCGGTGATCACAGGACGGCCGCTGATCGCAGGATCGCCGGCGGTCGCCGGACCTTCGGTGATCGCTGGACCGCCGGGTCCCGGTGATCAATTGGCCGCCGTGTATGAACGGCCTGTGCCGATTCTGCCTCACCGTACGGTCCTCGCGCGGCCCGGAGTCCGTACGCCGAGGTCAGCCGCGCAGATCCACCAGCAGCGGCGGCGCGTGCTCGCCCTGGACACTGGTCAGGGAGAGCACCGCGTGCCCCGGCGGCAGGGCGTGCGCCAGCTCGGAGGCGGACCACCGCTCCCGCTCGACCTGCCGCACGGTCACCGCCCGCGCGGTCGGCGCCTTGCCGGTGATGACCCGCCGCACGGCGTGCAGCGCCTTGCCCGCCGGGGTCTCCGCGATGATCTGCCGGTCGGTGACGTCACGCGCCTCGGTCCACTCCTTGCCCCACACCTCGGCGAAGTCCTGCCCGTCCCAGGGCGTGACCCCGGCCAGCGCCATCCGGCACCCGGCGGAGCCCAGCAGCGGTCCGCGCAGCGGCCTCGGGACGTCGTCCAGGGTGCGCAGGGTCAGTACGACGCCCGCGTTGCCCGAGCGCAGCCGCTGGACACCGCGCACCGCCTCGGGGGTCACGACCCCGGTGGCGTCGTCCAGCACCAGGCAGGCGAACAGCGACCGGTCCTCCCGGTCCGCGACGCTCGACGTGAACTGGGCCAGCACCAGCCGGGCCAGCATCCGGGACGCCTCGGCGTGCCCGCGCGCGGGCAGGTCGATCCTGACCCGCACCGGGTGGTCGAGCGCCTTCAGCGAGAACGGCCGCGACTGCCCGGAGGTGTCGAAGAAGCCCGCGAAGGCCGGCCGGTCGAGCAGGGCCACCCGGTCCGAGAGCACCGCCGCGACATCGCCGGGGTGCCCCGACTGCCGCTCGCGGGCGTCGAGTTCACGGATCAGCGACTCCTGTCCCGAGCCTTCGAGGGCGGTGCGCAGCGCGCCGAGCGCGCCGGGCGAGCCGTCCAGCAGCTGCCGCAGCTCCGCCACCGAGGGGAAGCGCCGGTGGACCGCCCGGAAGGGGCCGAGCAGCTGGGCCAGCACGGTGGTGGAGCGCCGGCTGTCGCTGCCGGGATGCGGGTCGGCGAGATCCCCGGCCAGTGCCTCGGCGAGCAGGGCGGCGGCCTCGTCGGGGTCGCTCGTGCCGCCGTACAGGTCCAGGTCGTGGACGGAGTCGGGGTTCCCGATCCGGACGACGACGTCGTAGCCCTCGGCCGGTCCGAGTCCCGCGCCGGCCGCGCCGATCACCACCACGGCGGCCCGGCCGGCCAGCGCGTGCAGGCACAGCGACTCGGCGAGCGGCCGGACGACGGTCCCCGTCTTGCCCGAACCGGCCGGGCCGACGGCGAGCAGCGAGGTCCCGAGCAGTTCGGGGCCGAGGCCGAGGCCGGTGCCGCGGTAGGCGTAGGGGTTGCGCGGGTCGTCGGCGGTGGTGCCGAGCCGCACCTGCCCGCTGACCAGGTCGTGCCGGGCGCTGCGGCCGGGCAGGTCGCGCGCGCCGGAGGGGTGCGGGCAGGCGGCGGCGCCGTCGCGGCAGACCGTCCCGTTGAAGGCGGACAGCTCGTGGCGGCCGGAGCGCACGCCCTGCCAGGCGCGGGAGATACGGGCGTAGTCGACGTCGCGCA
>NZ_AGBF01000392.1 GCF_000225525.1 Streptomyces zinciresistens K42
GCGGGATCCCGCGCGGGGTGCGGGGTGGCGGGTGCGGGGCCAAAGTGACTACGCCGTGGCGGAGTTCCCTCGGGCGTCCGGGAACTCCGCCACGGCGGCGGTGCGTTGAGAGGGTGTACGGCCGGGTCAGCGGCCGGCGCCTCCGTCGGCGTTGGGGCCTTCGTAGTCCTCACCGTAGGCGCCCTTGGCGGGGCGTCGGCGGCGCATGGGCGGCTCCACTCCGTCGGCGAGGCGGCGGGCGGTGAGCAGGAAGCCGGTGTGCCCGATCATCCGGTGGTCGGGGCGGACGGCCAGGCCCTCGATGTGCCAGTTGCGGATCATCGACTCCCAGGCGGTCGGCTCGTTGAAGCAGCCGATCTCGCGGATGGACTCGACGGTCCGGGCGAGCTGGGTCGTGGTGGCGACGTAGCAGCAGACGATGCCGCCGGGGACGAGGGCCTTGGAGACGGCCTCCAGGCACTCCCAGGGGGCGAGCATGTCGAGGATGACGCGGTCGACGTCGGTGTCGCTCAGGTTGTCCTGGAGGTCGCCGACGGTGAGCTGCCAGGCCGGGTGGGGTCCGCCGAAGTAGCGTTCGACGTTCTGCCGGGCGATGTCGGCGAAGTCCTGGCGCCGCTCGTAGCTGTGGAGCATGCCCTGGTCGCCGATGGCGCGCAGCAGGAAGCTGCTGAGCGAGCCGGAGCCGACGCCGGCCTCGACGACGCGGGCGCCGGGGAAGATGTCGGCGAAGGCGAGGATCTGCCCCGCGTCCTTGGGGTAGACCACGGCGGCGCCGCGGGGCATGGACAGGACGTAGTCGGGGAGCAGGGGGCGCAGCGCGAGGTAGGCCACGTTCCCGGTGGTGCGGACAACGCTGCCCTCGGGAGAGCCGATCAGCTCGTCGTGCGGGAAGGAACCCTTGTGGGTGTGGAAGTTCTTCCCGGCCTCGAGCGTGAACGTGTAGTGGCGGCCCTTGGGGTCGGTCAGCTGAACCTGGTCCCCGACCTTGAAGGGCCCGCGCCTGCGGGCGGCACCGGTCGGTTCGGACATGTGACCAGCCTACCGGCGATTCAAAGGGCCGCCGACCACGGGCGGGCGGTCAGCTGGGGCGGGCCATCGCCTTGACGAAGGCGCGTTCCACGTCGGCCGCGGACAGGACGCCGTAGATCTCGCCGTTCCCCTCGACGACCAGGTACTCGGTGGCCGGGGTGGCGCGCAGGGCGTCGAGCAGGTCCTCGCCGGCCAGTTCGGCGGAGACGCGCATGCCCTCGGTGAGTTCCTGGGCGAGGCCGCTGACCGCGACCCAGGGGCGGCGGTGCTCGGGTACGCCGACGATGGCGGCCTCGCGCACCAGCGACAGGGGCTGGCCGTCGGCGTCGACGACGACCAGCGCGCGGGCGCCGGCGGCGTTGGCGCGGCGCAGCGCCTCGGAGAGCGGGGTGTCGGTCTCGACGGGGACGGCACGGCGGGTGAGCGCGCGGGCCTGGAGTTCGGGGAGGTGCTCGCGCAGGCGGGCCATGCGCAGGCTGTTGCCGGCGCCGGTCCAGATGATCGCGGCGAGGATGGCGGCGAGCAGGGCGTCCAGGACGGTGTCCATGCCGACGCCGTCGCCGGCCTCGGAGCCGAGGGCGCCGGACTGGGTGAGCCAGGGCAGTCCGACGAGGACGGAGACGGCCAGCAGACGGCCCACCCAGGCGGCGGCGACGGTGCCGGCCATGGGCTTGCCGGTGAGCTTCCAGACGACCGCGCGGAGCATGCGGCCGCCGTCGAGCGGGAGGCCGGGGAGCAGGTTGAAGGCGGCCACGATGAGGTTGGAGACCATCAGGCCGGCGAGCAGGACGCCGGGCACGGTGCCGGGTTCGACGGCCAGGAGGGCGGCGTAGAAGACGCCCGAGAGGACCAGGGACAGCAGCGGGCCGACGAAGGCGAGGACGAACTCGCGGCCGGGTGTCTCGGCCTCCTTCTCGATCTCGGAGACACCGCCGAAGAACTGGAGCTGGATGCGGCGCACGGGCAGCTTGAAGCGCAGGGCTGCGACGGTGTGGGCCAGCTCGTGGACGAGGACGGAGGCGTAGAAGGCGACCGCGAAGAAGAGGGAGACGAGGTAGCGGGCGGCGCCCAGCTCGGGCAGGACGCGTTCGAGCTGTCCGCCGAACACCCAGGTGATCAGGGCGGCGACGAGGAACCAGCTGGGCGCGACGTAGACGGGCACACCGAACGGCCGCCCCATGAGCAGGCCGCCCCGCGTCGACTCCTGCGGGCGCTGCGGCGGACCGCCCTTGTCGTCCTCGGAGTGCGCGAAGGGGCGGTCGTCGTGGCGGGGGTGGGCGGGGCCGGGGCCGGTGGGGGCCGCGGGGGTGTGCGCGGTGTGGCGTGGCTCGCGCGCGGGGGCGGGCGCGTGGGGGCGGTCGGGGGCTTCCGGGTGGTTGCGCGGGGCCGGGCGCGTGACCGCGCCGGGGCGCTCGGCGGCTCCCGGGCGCTCGTCTGCCGCAGGCCGCTTGGCCAAGTCCGGACGGGGGTCCGCGTC
>NZ_AGBF01000391.1 GCF_000225525.1 Streptomyces zinciresistens K42
CTCGCGGCACCGGGCGCCACCCTGCGGCCCGGGGCGCTCGCCGAGGCGCTGGCGCTGCGCGCGGCCGCGGTCCCCGGGGTCGCCCGCAGCCGCGCCCGGGTGGTGCCCCGCTCCCGGCGCCGACTGGAGGTGCGCTGGCGGGTCTGGCTGGACCCGGGCACCGCGCCGGACGAGGTCCTTCCCACCCTGTGCGCGCTGGCGGCCGAGGCCGAGGCGTCGGCCGCCCCGTACACCGCCCGTACCCGCCTGCGCCTGAGCGCCGCCTCCCACCGGACGCCGCATGTCAGCTGACCAGTTCCCCCAGAGCGCCGTCCGCCGGTTCGTCCGCCCCCAGGTGCCGGCCGCGTGGTGGCCCGCGCTGCGGCGCACCCCCGCGTCCCTGTGGAACGACGACATCTCCGACTACGCCGCCGCGCTCACGTACTACGCCATCCTGGCGGTGCTGCCCGCGATGCTCGGCACCGTGCTGGCGTTCGGGCTGATCAGCCCGGACACGGCGAAGGACTTCGTCACCCATGTCACCGCGTACGCCCCGGCCGAGTCCGCCGCCGACCTGCACGCCGCGCTCACGCGGATGCTGGACGCCGACGGCAGTGCCTGGCCGCTGCTGGTGGTCAGCACCGCGAGCGCCCTGTGGTCCGCGTCCAGCTACCTCGCGGTGTTCCGGCGCGCCCTGCACCGGATGCACCGCGTCGAGGACCACCGCTCGCCCTGGCGCAAGGCGCACCGCATCGTCCTGACCGCGCTGGCGCTGCTCGCGCTGCTGCTGTCGGGCTCCCTGGCGCTGCTGCTGAGCGGCCCGCTGGCCGAGACGGTGGGCGGGATGCTGGGGCTGGGCAGCACCGCGGCGTGGGCGTGGAGCGTGCTGCGCTGGCCGCTGCTGCTGTGCCTGGTGGCGCTCCTGGTCGTGGTGGTCTTCCACACCGGTCCGGCCGCGGCCCGGCGGCGCAGCCGCAGTCTGCCCGGCGGTGTGCTGGCGGCGGCCCTGTGGCTGGCCGTGTCGGCGGGGTTCGCCCTGTACGCCTCCCATCTGAGCACGTACAGCAGGCTCTACGGCTCGCTCGCCGGGTTCGTGGTCTTCCTGGTCTGGCTGTGGCTGTCCAACCTGGCGCTGCTCAGCGGCGCGCAGTTCACGGCGGAGCTGGGCAGGGGCCGCGCCGGTCCGCGCGGCGAGCGGGCCGGCGCCGCCGCGTAGGGGGCGGCGACGAGGGCGGGCGTGTCCCGGGGCCGACGGGGCATGCGGAGGTGGGGCCCGTCCGGCGGGCCCGGGGGTTCTCGGCTTCGTTTTCCTGGGGAGATACGGCGTGATAATCGATGACGTACCGGCGTCAGCCGGTCCTGACACCTCGGACCGCGCGAGAGAGCGCAAGCAGCGGCTGCGGCGCCGTCTTGAGCGCCTGATCGGCGTCGCGGCCACCGAGGGCAACGAGCTGGTGGTCCTGCGCAACGGCGACGAGATCTTCCCCGCGATGCTCGGGGCGATCCGCGGGGCCGAGCACACCATCGACATGATGACGTTCGTGTACTGGCGCGGCCAGATCGCCCATGACTTCGCCTCGGCGCTGGCCGAGCGCGCCCGTGCGGGGGTACGGGTGCGGCTCCTGCTCGACGGGTTCGGGGCCAAGGAGATCGAGGGCCGGCTGCTGGAGCTGATGACGCAGGCGGGCGTGCAGGTGGCCTGGTTCCGCAAGCCGGTGTGGCTGTCGCCGTTCAAGCAGAACCACCGCTGCCACCGCAAGGCCCTCGTCATCGACGAGGACACCGCGTTCACGGGCGGCGTCGGCATCGCGCAGGAGTGGTGCGGCGACGCCGGCGGGCCCGGTGAGTGGCGGGACACCCACGTCCAGGTGCGCGGTCCGGCGGTGGACGGGGTCGCGGCGGCCTTCGCGCAGAACTGGGCGGAGTGCCACGAGGACCTGTTCGACGAGCGCGACCGCTTCACGGAGCACCCGCAGGCGGGCTCGTCGGTGGTGCAGGTCGTGCGCGGCTCGGCGAGCATCGGCTGGCAGGACATGCAGACCCTGATCAGGGTGATGCTCACCTCCGCGGAGGAGCGCTTCCGGCTGGCCACCGCCTACTTCGCCCCGGACACCTACTTCGTGGACCTGCTGTGCGCGACGGCGCGCCGCGGGGTGCGGGTGGAGATCCTGCTGCCGGGCCCGCACACCGACCAGCGGGCGTGCCAGCTCGCCGGGCAGCAGCACTACACCCGACTGCTGGAGGCGGGGGTCCGCATCCTGCAGTACCAGCCGACCATGATGCACGCCAAGATCATCACCGTGGACTCCGTCGCGGCCCTCATCGGCTCGACGAACTTCAACCGGCGTTCCATGGACCACGACGAGGAGGTCATGCTCGCCGTGCTGGACGAGGAGTTCACCGCCGAGCTGGACCGCGACTACGACGCCGATCTCCGGCAGAGCGTGGACAT
Organism: Streptomyces zinciresistens K42; assembly: GCF_000225525.1. Lineage (GTDB taxonomy): Bacteria > Actinomycetota > Actinomycetes > Streptomycetales > Streptomycetaceae > Streptomyces > Streptomyces zinciresistens. Next base: position 2,432 of record NZ_AGBF01000391.1, read on the forward strand.
CGACCTCGGGCGGTGGCGGCGGCGCGCCGCCCTGCAACGCGCCAAGGAGGCGCTGGTCACGCCGATCCGCCGCTTCCTGTGAGCTGAAC
>NZ_AGBF01000390.1 GCF_000225525.1 Streptomyces zinciresistens K42
CCCCACCGGCCCCGCCCCCGCCCACCAGGCCCGCGCTCCGCGCCCGTCCCCCGCCCCGTCCTTCCCTCCCCGCCCCCGCTCACCCACCGGACACCTGTCCCGCCCCTCCCGCCCGCACCGTAAAATCCGCACGTCAGGGCCATCGCGCCGCCTCGAACCAGGGAGCCGTACCCCTCATGGCCGAAAACCCCGCCTACCCCGTAGGTCTCCGCCTCGCCGGCCGCCGGGTCGTCGTCCTCGGCGGGGGCCAGGTCGCCCAGCGCCGCCTCCCGGCCCTCATCGCGGCGGGCGCCGACATCGTGCTGGTCTCTCCCGAGGCCACCCCGTCGGTCGAGGCGATGGTGGACGCGGGCGAACTGACCTGGCACGCGCGCACCTACGCGGACGGCGACCTGGCCGACGCCTGGTACGCCCTGATCGCCACCAGCGACCACGCGGCCAACACCGCCGCCTCCGCCGAGGCCGAGCGCCACCGCGTGTGGTGCGTGCGCTCCGACGACGCCGACGCGGCCACCGCCTGGACCCCGGCCACCGGCCACAGCGAGGGCGTCACCGTCGCGGTCCTCACCACCGACGCCCGCGGCCGCGACCCCCGCCACACCGCTGCCATCCGCGACGCGGTCGTCGAGGGCCTGCGCGACGGCACGCTCGTCGCCCCCCACCACCGCACCCGCACCCCGGGCGTCGCCCTCGTCGGCGGCGGCCCCGGCGACCCGGACCTGATCACGGTGCGCGGCCGCAGGCTGCTCGCCGAGGCCGACGTCGTCATCACCGACCACCTGGGCCCGCGCGACCTGCTCGCCGAACTGCCCCCGTCCGTCGAGGTGATCGACGCCGCGAAACTGCCGTACGGCCGCTTCATGGCCCAGGAGGCCATCAACAACGCGCTGATCGAGCACGCCCGCCAGGGCAAGTCCGTCGTCCGCCTCAAGGGCGGCGACCCGTTCGTCTACGGCCGTGGCATGGAGGAGGTCCAGGCGCTCGCCGAGGCCGGTGTCCCGTGCACGGTGGTGCCCGGCGTCTCCAGCTCCATCTCCGTTCCGGGCGCCGCCGGCATCCCGGTCACCCACCGGGGCGTCGCCCATGAGTTCACGGTGGTCAGCGGGCACATCGCCCCGGACGACGCGCGCTCCCTCGTCGACTGGCCGTCCCTCGCCGGGCTGACCGGGACGCTGGTCGTCCTCATGGGCGTCGGCACGATCGGCAAGGTCGCCGACACCCTGATCGCCCACGGCAGGTCGCCCGACACCCCGGTCGCCTTCGTGCAGGAGGGCACGACCGCCGCCCAGCGCAGGGTCGACGCCACCCTCGCGACCGCCGGTGAGGCGGTGGCCGCCCACGAGGTGAAGCCGCCCGCGGTGATCGTCATCGGCGATGTCGTGAGGGTGGGGCGGGAACCCACCGCGTAACCGCGGGTAACGTGACCTGTTCCGAACCGTTGGCACCGCATCCAGGACAAGGCAGTATCACTCTGTGGCCGATCTCATCACCGTCGACGACCCCGACGACCCGCGCCTGCGCGACTACACGGGCCTGACCGACGTCGAACTGCGCCGCAAGCGCGAGCCGGCCGAGGGCCTGTTCATCGCCGAGGGCGAGAAGGTCATCAGACGGGCCAAGGAGACCGGCTACGAGATGCGCTCGATGCTGCTCTCGGCCAAGTGGGTCGACGTCATGCGCGACGTCATCGACGAACTCCCGGCGCCGGTCTACGCGGTCAGCCCCGAGCTCGCCGAGCGGGTCACCGGCTACCACGTGCACCGGGGCGCCCTCGCGTCGATGCAGCGCAAGCCGCTGCCGACCGCCGCCGACCTCCTCCAGAGCGCCCGCCGGGTCGTGGTCATGGAGTCGGTCAACGACCACACCAACATCGGCGCCATCTTCCGGTCGGCCGCCGCCCTCGGCATGGACGCCGTCCTGCTCTCCCCGGACTGCGCCGACCCGCTGTACCGCCGCAGCGTCAAGGTCTCCATGGGTGCCGTCTTCTCGGTGCCGTACGCGCGCCTGGAGACCTGGCCCAAGGGGCTCGAATCCGTCCGCGAGGCCGGCTTCACGCTCCTCGCCCTCACCCCCGACGAGAAGGCCAGGACCCTCGAAGAGGCCGCCCCGCACCGTATGGAGCGGGTCGCCCTGATGCTCGGCGCCGAGGGCGACGGCCTGTCCACCCAGGCCCTGGTCGCCGCCGACGAGTGGGTGCGCATCCCGATGTCCCACGGCGTCGACTCCCTCAACGTCGGTGCCGCCGCCGCCGTCGCGTTCTACGCGGTGGCCTCGGGCACGCGGAGTCAGGTGGGGTGACCGTGGGCGTCGTCGACGCGGACCGCGCCCCGCCTCGCGACGCGTCGCTCGCCGCACCCCCCGCCCGCGGACGGCGTCAGCCGCCGAGCGCGGACGAGCCGTTCCCCCGCGTCACGTCACCGGGTCCCCGGCCGGCGGCCGCACGTCGGTGCCCACCCGCTGCTCCTGCCCGGGGCGCACGACGTCCCCGTCGCCGCCCAGCCCGCGATCCGGCCCCTGGCAGCCCTGCGCGACCGCGATGCCCAGCGCCACGAGCAGGGTGACCACGACGAAGACGA
>NZ_AGBF01000389.1 GCF_000225525.1 Streptomyces zinciresistens K42
CGGGTGGGCACCAAGAATCCTGAGTGCGCGAGATTGCGTGAACAATATAAATCAGTACTCCAAAGCTAAAGCCGCGACGAAAGAGGCCTACCTGAACCGCCACTCATCCCTTCGCTACTACTGGAACTCGTCATTCAGTCGAGACGTAAGGAATAGCATTGCACATGCAGAATTCGACTACGTTATGCATGACGGAGTCATCGCCTATAAAGGCAGGGAGGTGCCCTACTATGTATTCGTTGAAGCGTTGATCAAGCAGATCACACTGCTTGCATTCTGGCTAGACCTCTGCAAGGTGTACAAGATCTACGGCTCACGATGGGATCGTCAAAATGGAGTCTTCCTAGGTCTTTCTTGACGCCGTAAAGCACACGATCAGAATCAAGGGGTCGCCGTACTGGTTGTTGGCGCGGCCGGTGCAATGTGCTTGATGATCGCGATCGTGGTTCCACTCATCACCGCCTGACCAGTCCGCATCTACACTGTGACCGCCAAGGCTGGTCCCTATGGGCGACTCTGCAACCCGAGAGCCTGTGGGACCACCTGCGTGTGGATCTTCAAGCTGACAGAGTCTCGTTCCTTGCACGGGTGGTCATGGTCAAGTTCCTTCGCCTCGGTCTCGGCACCAACTTCGTCCGGGCCGGAGTCGGTCTGCTGTTCGCTGCAACTGTGCTCAGCTTGATCCTCTAGAGGTGCGATCGAGGAAGAAGCGGCATGCCAGACTCGTGCCAGGTTGTGCGGGGAACAGCGGGGAGCACCTGCCGACCCGTTCGGCTCCGCTAAAAGATCCGTCGCTGGTCAGCCCACGAGTCGCCCGTCAAAGGCCCAAGCTTCCCAAGCTGATGGCCCCGCCGTTCGTCCGGGCTGCGGCGCTGGGGCGCCGGTCCCGGCCGAGCGGCAGGGCAACCGACCGCCGAGGAGCGGTTCAAGCCGCAGGCTCTTCCCGGGGAGGGAGCAGGGGCCCGTTCGTCGTCGTGTCCGCCGATTCCACGGCTAGTCCGGCCGCAATGAGACTCGCCAGCAGCTCGGCCGCCTCGGGACGAACCACCCCGAGTTGCACCAGGCCGTCACCGAAGACGTTGACGTCGGCGATCAGACCGGGGAAATCCGAGTCCAGCCCGAGCAACACAAGCTGATCAGCCAGAGCCCTGGCGCTTCGTCGCGCGCGATTCCAGCCGCGTACGTAGGGCACCCCGGGCATCAGGTTCTCCGCTCGCTTGGCTACCACTCCGCGCCGGTCGGTCATGGCTTCAGGCCCTTCCCTTGTTTTCTTCGGTGATGGTCGGCTCGTGATCGTCGTCGTTACGGTCTCGGCCGAAGCCGCTTGCCAGGGCCAGGCGCAGGAGCCCTACGAGACGCTCGGCCGTGTCAGGGGACACTCGACCCAGCTCAACGAGGCCGTGCCCGAAGGCGTTCAAGTCAGCACGCAGGTAGGGGAAGTCCTTCTCCAGGCCAGCGCGCACGAGGACGTCCCGTAGTGCAGTAGTCGCGTTGCGGGCCGCGTACCAGCCGTCGCTGTCGAGAGGCGACCAAGTGGCAGCATCTCGACCGCCGATCGGCTCATCCGGCATCCGAGTTCGTCTCCTCGGGGAGGGCAGCAACCGCCGCGTAAGGCGTCGGGTACTGCTCGTCGAAGCGGTCGATGCGCGCCAGGAGTTCCACGGAGGCGACCAACGCGGTTGCGAGAGCGACGGGGCGCAGCGGATTGGCCTCCGGCCGACGTGTGGGGGCGCGGAGCCACTGATAGCGGTCGTCGGACAGTGGGATGGGGCCGGGTACGACAACGGCGCAGCCGCGGCCGAGGTACCGGTACGGCGGTGTTGATGACGTTTCGCGTTCCAGGTAGTGCGTGAAGGTCTCGCGGCTCTGCGAGCCGAGGAAGAACCCGACGCGCTGCGCCTTGCGGTCGACGACCGTCGGTCCGAACGGCATCCCGCTTCGTAGGAGGCGGTCGAACATCTCCGTTCCGACGCGCTGTTCGACGCTCACCACGTCGAAGAGGCGGCCGGTCGACAGCAGGCACGGCATCCGAGGATCGTCCGCCCACACTTGTCGGCACTCCACAGGGTTGTCCGCTGCCGCGGAGAGCCATTCCATGCCCCTCCTGGTCATCCTCTGCACTTCATCTCACCTCGGTCGGGTTCAGTTGCGGCCGCAATGCCGCGCTGCATCCAGACTCAAGGGCGATCCCCTGGCCGGGGCAGATGACGAGGGGTGACGGGGGATGACGCGTCGCGCGTGGACGCGTCATCCCCCGTCACAAGGCAACGACCATGGATCTTGGGTTACTTGCAGCGCGCGGCGGTGAACAGCGCGTACATTCGGTCGTGAGGCCGAAGGGTCGTGCGCCACAGAAGTCGCATCTATGGACGGGCGGGGAGGGAATGGGGACGCCTTCGCTGGAGCCGATCAGCGTTCGCTTACGGCAAGCTCGCGTGGGCCGGGGCTGGAGTCAGCCGCGGTTAGTGCGCGAGCTGCGGCATGTTGCTCTCCGCCGAGGTCACCAGCTTCCCTCTGACGCTAGTGTGAAGCGCCGCATTGCCAGTTGGGAGAACGGGCACAGCACACCGGACGACTTCTACGGTCCGATGCTGTGTGAGGCGTACGACCTC
>NZ_AGBF01000388.1 GCF_000225525.1 Streptomyces zinciresistens K42
CGGCCGCGGCGGTGGCGCCGGTCGTACTGCCCGCGCCCCGTCCGGCCGCCGTCACCCCGGCCCCGGAGGTCGCGGACGTCGACGACGGCCAGGAGCTGGTCCTCGAGGACCTGACCCGCGAGCAGGTGCTCGACTGGCGCACCCGCGCCGCGCACGACCACCAGATCGTCCACGACCACATCGCCCGGTACGGCGAGCACTCCGCGCAGCGCCTGTTCACCAGGTCGTTCGTCGCGACCGTGCAGCGCCTTTCGGGCCTCGGTCACTTGGACCTCGGCTACACCCCGTGGGGGCAGGCATGAGCGGCAGCGAGGTGTCCGGCGTCGACCTGGCCCGGGTCGCGCTGCGGGCCGCGATGGAGGCGGCACGCGCCAACGGCGGCGGCAAGAAGGCGAAGGCGAAGCCGCGGATGGTCCGTACGGTGCGCCGCGACGGGCGCGAGCCGATGGGCCTCGGGGCCGCGATTGGCGCGCTGGTCACCGAGCGCGCGTGGGAGCTCCCGGCCGCCGGCGCGACGCTGCGCGAACGGTGGGCAGCCATCGCCCCCGAGCTCGCCGGGCACGTCGCCGCCGTGTCGTACGACGCCGACTCCGGCCAGCTCACGGTGTGCCCGGAGTCGGCGGCCTGGGCGACGAAAGCCCGCCTGGAGCAGACCCGCATCATCGCGGCCGCCAACAAGTCGGCGGGCCGGACGGTCGTCCGCACCCTGCGGATCCTGGCGCCCGGCACCGTGCCACTGCCCGAGCCGGCCGACTCCGATCCGGAGCCCGCGGCCGCGCCCGCCGGGCCGCCGCGCACCCGGGAGACCGCCTCGGACGGCTACCGCCGCGCGCTCGCCGCACACCAGGAGGCGGCGCCGCCGTCGCGGGTGGACCCGCACATCGCGGAGGCGGTGGAGCGGCAGACCGCCGCGATGCGGGAGCTGTCGCGCCGTGCGTTCCCCAAGCCCGACGCCGTCCCGGACGATGAGCCGGCCCCGATCGAGCAGGCCCGCACCGAGCACCGCCGCCAGGCCGACGCCTCCCATGCCGCGGCCGTGCGCCGCGCCCGTGCGGAGCGGGCGGCGAGGGAGGCCGGGACCGTGGCGGCGGTGGCACCTCAGCGGTCTCGACTGAGGACGTCAGCGTGAAACGTCGCCTCACTCAAAAGCAGGTCCGTACGGTGTTTGTACGGTAGATGTACGCGAACCTTACGGTTCATGGGGTAGAGTGTGCGTCAGGAGGTGTTCCATGTCCGAGATGTTCGACGCGGTCGACGCGCTGGTCGCGTCCCGCGCCCCGCTGCCGCCGGCGGAGGAGCGCAAGCGACTGCGGGTCGCGCACGGCCTGACGCTGGACGACGTCGCCGGCGCGCTGAAGGTGCGCCGGGCCACCGTGTCCGCCTGGGAGTCGCCGAAGAAGCCGACCGAGCCCCGCGGCCCCGAGCGTGAGGCGTACGCGCGGCTGCTCAAGCAGCTCGCGGAGCTCTACCCGGCCCCGGTGCCCGCCACGTTCACCGGCGCGGCCGCCCCGGCCGAAGCCCGTCCTCTGTCCACAGGCGAGGCGTCCGAGCCTGCGGTCATGACTGCAACCGAGAACACCCAGACCCCTGTCCCGGCTCCCGTCGCCCCTGCCCCGGCCGCCGCGCCCCGCCCGGCGAGCACCACCAGGACCACGTCGACGTCGCGCCGTCCCGGCGCCCGGAAGGCGGCCCCGGCCGGAACCCCGGCGGGCGGCACCGACCCGCGGTTCGAGAACGGCCCGCTGGCGGTCCTGGACGTCGACGACGACGGCAAGGTGCTGGCGTACTGCACCGGCGGCCTGGTCCTGGACGTGCCCGCCAAGTCACTGCCGTCCCTGGTGGACTGGACGCTCAAGGAGGCGAAGCTGGGGGCGCCGAAGCTGTCCGGCCCCGGCAAGGACGCCGACCCGCTGCTCGTGCTCACCGAGGCCGCGCTGGAGCGCTACGGCCTTCCGGCCACGCTCACGGAGGAGGAGCGGATCGCGGGGCGCATCCCGGAGGGCCACAAGGTCATCAAGCAGCTGACCCGCGCGCAGTGGCAGCTGACGAAGAGGGGCTTCGGCCCGTGGGCGCGGATCTACCGGCCCGCGCAGGGCTCGGAGCGGGCCTGCGTGCAGCTGTGCATCCCGTCGTGGAACGCGCTGGACACCCGGCACTGGGGCACGGCCGGGCAGCTGGCGCCGGCCGAACTCGCCCGGCTCCTGGGCGTGTACGCCTCGAGGGTGATGACGCCGCGCGGATCGACCGCCGTGACCGGCCTGGAGCTGATGACCGCGCTGCACCCGGCGACCCGGGCCTCCGAGCCGGACGCGACGGGTAAGCGGCACTCCGAGCACAACCCCGGCTCCCTGGGCAAGGACCCGGTGGACTGCGCGCCGTGTGAGGCTCCGGACGGGCACCCGCTGCTCAAGGAGCTGCCGCGGTTCCACGTGCGCGGCCCGGCAGAGAAGCTGTTTGAGGAGGCGTACGACTGGGCGCGGCCGATGACCGATGCCGAGTGCACCCTGCGCTACCTGGTCGGCCTCGACGTCAACATGGCCTTCGCCGCCGGAGCCAACGGCCTGAACGTCGGCCTCGGAGCGCCGACGCACGTCACGAACCCGGTGTTCGACCCGAAGCTGCCCGGCAGCTGGCT
>NZ_AGBF01000387.1 GCF_000225525.1 Streptomyces zinciresistens K42
ATCCTCGCCCTCGCCCCGCAGGAGGGCCTGGGCGTGCGCGACGAGGTGAAGCGCGCCCAGCACATCGACGCCATCAACCGGTTCCGGGTTCTCTGAGTGGGCGTTAAGTCCGATCTTCTCTGGTTCGTGATCGCTCGATCGGGGTACTGATCGGCACGCGGGCCGTCTGCTGGGCATGTCCATGCTGAGATGCGGGCATGGAGCGAGAGCCGTACCCCAGTGACTTATCGGACGAGCAGTGGTCGTTGATCGAGCCGATGATCACGGCCTGGAAACAGGACCGGGTGGCACGGTCGGCGACCGGGGATCCCGGATCCTGCGATCTGCGGGAGGTCGTGAACGCGATCTTCTACGAGAACCGGACGGGCTGCCGGTGGCGCTACCTCCCGCATGATCTGCCGTCCTGGTCGGCGGCGTTCTACTACTTCGGCCCGTGGCGCCAGGACGGGCTTGACCAGCGGATTCAGGAACTCCTGCGCTGCCAGGTGCGGGTGAGAGCCCGGCGATTAGAGGACCCGTCCCTCGTGATCATCGACACCCAGTCCGTGCGCGCGGCCGCCGGTGTCCCGAAGACCACGACGGGGCTGGACGTCAACAAGAAGGTGTCAGGGCGCAAGCGGGGACTGGCCGCTGATGTTCTGGGGCTGGTCATCGGTGTCGTGGTGCTGGCCGCCTCCGCCCACGACAACGCCGCCGGCACCGCCCTGCTCGACCGGGCCGCCGAACGGTGCGGGATGCGCCTGGAGAAGGCCCTGGTGGACCAGGGTTTCAAGGACGAAGTCGTCATCATGGCGTGTTGTTGGACATCGACGTCGAGGTCGTCCGCCGCAACCCCGACGACCAGGGCAAAGGCTTCGTTCCGCAGCCGAAAAGGTGGATCGTGGAGCAGGTCAACGGCACGTTGATGCTGCACCGGCGCCTGGCCCGTGAGTACGACCACCGGCCCGACACCTCCGCCTCACGCGTCTACTGGGCCTCCATCGCGAACATGACTCGCCGCCTCACCACCCCCAGCCCGGCCTGGCGCGACACCCTCGGGCTGGCCGCATGAACATCACCGCGCTCCTGGCCGATCTCCAGGCACAGCACGACGAGACCACCGTCCGGGCCGATGAACTACGCGGCCAGATCGAGCACTTGACCGCCACCTTGGCCGAGACCGACGCACGACTGGCGGACCTGGCCGTCACCCGGAAGGTCATCGCCGAACTCGCACCGGCAGGAGAAGACTCCGAACCGCCCGAGACGAATACCGCCTACCAGGCCATCGTGAACGCCTTCAACCAGCACCCCAACCAGGAGTTCCGAGCCCGCGAGCTGCACGAACTCCTCGGCATGCCCACTGACGAGGCCGCCGTCAACGTCACCCGCGCCCGCCTCGGACGCCACACCCGCCAAGGCTTCCTCACCCAACCTGGACGAGGCCGCTACGAGAAACGGACTTAACATCCACTGACAACTACCGCGTCCAGCGCCACCAGCCGCTCATACGGGACCGGCCGCTGCATCGACAGCGCCGCGTCCCAGCCAGGCCGCATCGCCGCAGGCGCCACCATCTGCGCCAGCAGCATCGCCGCGTCCACCGACCGTGTGCCCACCGGCCGCAGCACCGCCGCGCAGATGCTGCGCGTCGCCGCGTCCAGCGCGGTGCTCAGTTCAAGGCGGCCGGTCACACCGTCGTCCAGCACCGCCGGGACATCCAGCGGCGTGCTGTCCAGCATCACCAGCTCGCCCGGTCGCAGTGCCACCGTCGGCGTGAACGGAGGTGCCGGCCGCGACGCATGCCACCGCCGCTGCGCCGCTGTCTCCCAAAGGCCCTGTCCGTCGGCCACCGCGTGCACCAGCCGGTTGAACGTCGACGCCGGCGGCAGCGCCACCACCCCAGGGCCGTACTCCTGATCCAGCAGCCACCCCACCCGTCGGTGCAGCCGCACCAGCGTGCCCGTCGACCGCTCCCGCTGCGCCTCCAGTACTGTCCTGACTGCCGTGACCACCCGCTCATCGGCCCGCCCCACGGCCGACCGCTCCCGCGCCGCCCGGCCGTCCACCAGCCCCCACAAGCCCTCGCTGCGGTAGTGCGCCCGCATCCGGCGCACCGTCGCCGCACTCGCCGCCCCAGCCCGCCGCCGTCAACTCCTCGGCCTTGGCCCGCTCCTGCTGCGCCAGGCTCCGTGTCGCCGGATCGAACTGCTCGCGCGGGGCGCCCTGCCCGACCGCGTCAGGAAAGCCGGTCTCCACCTCTCGTACATGCCGCTGCCACGCCAGAGCCCGCTCCCGCACTTCCACCGGCAGCGCCTCCAGTAGGCCGAACGGCGTCGCTCTCCCCGGCGCCGGTCCGCCTTCCACCCCGAAGGACGGATCGGTGAACAGGTAGGGCAGCAGCACCAACGCCGAGGCGCCCTCGTCACTCACCAGCGTGGCCCGGGCGCCTTCCAGCACGGCGAGCGTCCATACCCGCCCGTCGTAGCGAAGGCGCGCCCCGACCTCGACAACCGCCTGCGTCACGCCGCTTCGGCCTCCTGCCGTGCGAGGCAGACGACGGCACGCTCGTGCAGCGGTTCGTCCAGCCGCACCCGCAGCACACCGCTCCACAGCGCGTGAAAGACCGCAGGCCACACAGCGATCGGATCCCCCAGCTCACACACCGCCTCCACGGCCGGCCGCGGAGT
>NZ_AGBF01000386.1 GCF_000225525.1 Streptomyces zinciresistens K42
GAGACCCGGCGGTCCTGGTCGCCGCCGAGGCCGGACTGGCGGGCGGAGTCGGCGCCCCAGGCGGACGCGGGCTCCGGGCGGCTGCCGTGCTGGACCCCGCCCGGGGCGGGCGCCCGCGCCGGGTCCTCGTCGAAGAAGTGCGGACCGGTCTCCTCCACCGGCGCTGCGGCCGGGCCGGGGCCCGCGCCCGGGGGCGGGGCGAGCGGCTCACCGTCGGCCGGTGCCGGACGGCTGGTGCCCGGCACCCAGGAGGCGCCGTTCCAGTACCGGACGTATCCAGGGATGGACGGGTCCGGGTAATACCCTTCGCGGGGCCGGTCGTCACCGGGGGCCGGGGTTGGGGCGCTCATGTCCGTCGTCCGGTCTCTGCTCGTGGGCCGAAATAGGGGTTCCCACATCTACCAGACGGACGCACCGGCCACCGCCGGTCCTGCGGGACCCGCCCCTTTCCGGGCAACCTCGTACAGGTACTTCACACGTGCGGGGACCACTCGCGCACACCCGCTCGCGCCGCGGCCCGCGCGGTCCGCGGAAAAAGCCTCCGCGAAGTCGCGTAACGCCGCCCGGTCCGCTCCCTCTCCACCCGTACGGGGCCGCCCGGAGGCCGGCCGGTGTCACGAGAGAGGACGACCGTCATGCAGCACATCGTCGTGGAGCGCGAACTGGAGTTGCGGCTCATCCTGTCGCCCGAGCGCAGCGTGCCGGTGCCGGCGCGGCTGACCTATCGCGGCGAGGACCCGTACGCCGTGCACGTCGTCTTCCATGTCGACTCCGAGCGGCCGGTGCACTGGACCTTCTCGCGCGATCTGCTCGTGGAGGGGGTGTTCCGGCCCTGCGGGCACGGCGACGTGCGGGTGTGGCCGACGAAGTCCGAGGGGCGCAGCGTGGTGCTGGTGGCGCTCAGCTCCCCCGGCGGCGACGCCCTCCTGGAGGCGCCGGCCGCGCAGGTGTCGGCCTGGCTGGAGCGGACGCTGCGGGCGGTGCCGCCGGGGACGGAGGGCGGGCAGCTGGGCATCGACGACGCGCTCGACCATCTGCTCGCCCGGTGAGGAGGGGCGGCGCGGTCAGAAGAGCTTGCCCGGATTGAGGATGCCCAGCGGGTCGAACGCCTGCTTGACGGCCCGCTGCATCTCGATCCCGACGGGCCCGATCTCGCGCGCCAGCCACTCCTTCTTCAGCACCCCCACCCCGTGCTCGCCCGTGATGGTGCCGCCGAGTTCCAGGCCCAGGGCCATGATCTCGTCGAACGAGGCGCGGGCGCGCCGGGACTCCTCCGGGTCGCCCGCGTCGAAGCAGACCGTCGGGTGCGTGTTGCCGTCCCCGGCGTGCGCGACCACCCCGATCGTGAGCCGGTGGCGGTCCGCGATCCGGGCCACGCCCTCGACGAGGTCGGCGAGCCGGGACCGGGGCACGCACACGTCGTCGATCATCGTCACGCCCCGGACCGCCTCCAGCGCGGGCAGCGACAACCGCCTTGCCTGGAGCAGCAGTTCGGACTCGGCCGCGTCCTCCGCCGGGACCACCTGGGTGGCGCCCGCGGCCTCGCACAGGGCGCCGACCGCGGCGAGGTCGGCGGCGGGGTCCGGGGTGTCGAAGGCGGCCAGCAGCAGGGCCTCCGTGGTCTCGGGCAGTCCCATGTGCGCGAGGTCGTTGACGGCCTTGACCGTCGTACGGTCCATCAGCTCCAGCAGGGCGGGGACGTGCCCGCCCGCCATGATCGCGCACACCGCGTCGCAGGCCGCCGCCGCGGAGGCGAACTCGGCGGCGAGCGCGAGCTGCCGGGGCGGCTGCGGCCGGAGCGCGAGGACGGCCCGTACGACGATGCCGAGCGAGCCCTCCGAGCCGACGAACAGGCGGGTGAGGTCGTAGCCCGCGACGCCCTTGGCGGTGCGGCGGCCCGTGCTCATCAGGCGGCCGTCGGCGAGGACGACGTCCAGGCCGAGCACGTACTCGGCCGTCACGCCGTACTTCACACAGCACAGGCCGCCGGAGGCGGTGCCGATGTTGCCGCCGATCGTGCACATCTCCCAGCTGGAGGGGTCCGGCGGGTAGAACAGGCCGTGCTCGCCCACCGCGCGGGACAGGGCGGCGTTGACGACGCCCGGCTCGACGACGGCGACCCGGTCGACGGGACTGATCTCCAGGATGCGGTCCATCCTGGTCAGGGAGAGCACGATGCAGCCGTCGGAGGCGTTGGCCGCGCCCGACAGGCCGGTGCGGGCGCCCTGCGGGACGACGGGCACCCGCAGCTCGGTGGCGGTGCGCATGACGTGCTGGACCTGTTCGACGGTGCGCGGCAGCACCACCGCGGCCGGGGCGCCGGCCGGGCAGAAGCTCGCCATGTCGTGGGCGTAGGAGGCCGTGACGTCCGGGTCGGTCAGGACGGCCTCGGCGGGCAGACCCGCGAGCAGCCGCTCGGTGAGGTCGCCGCGGGCCTGGGCGGGTGCGGCTTCGGTACGGCTCATGATCACAGCGTGACACCCGGGGCCATCGGTGTGAACCCCGTGTGCGCCGGACGCCGCACGGCCGCTGCGCTCGTCGTGTCGGCGCACCGCCTGGCGCACAGTGAGCGCCATGGAGAACGAGGCCGTGGCGAACGGACCGGGCACCGCCCGCCGCCTCCCGCGCGTGCGGCGGCGGACGCTGATCGCCGCCGTGGCGGGCTGCGCCGTGCT
>NZ_AGBF01000385.1 GCF_000225525.1 Streptomyces zinciresistens K42
CGGGCGAGGGGGCCGGGGGGCGGGGGGCCGGGTGAGGTGCGCCGGCGGGCACGGCGCGTTCCGCCCGCGGGACCGCGTGGGCCGTCGGGGCGGCGGGCACGCGGGGGATCGACCGCCCCCGGCCGCGGGCCGAGGGGGCGCGCGGGCTTGTCCGAACGTCCCCGTGTCCCGGCGCCGCCCGTTGCACTACGGTGGACACGCCGGCGCGACATGACGCCGCCATGACAAATGAGCCGTGGGGGTGGGGCACCGTGCGGGGATCCCTGGTGAGGGCGGCACTCGCCGCCGTGGTCTTCCTGATCGCCGCCGCACCCGTTCCCGGCGCCGCCGCCGAACCGGTGTCCACCGCCGCGCGCACGGCGCCGGACGCCTCCGGCTCCCCGGCGGCTTCGGGGACCTCCGGCGTCCCGGCCGGTGTCGCCGCCGCCGGGAACTGGACACCGCCCCTGAGCACCCGGGGCCGCTGGATCGTCGACGCGAACGGCGACAGGTTCAAGCTCCGCTCCGGCAACTGGCACGGGGCCAGCGGCACATGGACCGGCTCGGGCGACCCGGAGGCCGACAGCAACCAGCACGCCGGTGAGAACTCGGGCCGGATTCCGCTCGGCCTGGACCGCGCCCCGATGGCCGAGATCATCGCGGGATTCCTGGAGATCGGGATCAACAGCGTCCGGCTGCCGTTCTCCAACGAGATGATCCGCGACAGCCGCCCCGTCACCGACCGCGCCGTCGCGGCGAACCCCTCCCTGCGCGGCAGGACCCCGCTGGAGGTGTACGACGCCGTGGTCCGCGAGCTCACCGCGGCCGGACTCGCGGTGATCCTCAACAACCACACGAACACGACCCGTTGGTGCTGCGGGGTGGACGGCAACGAGCGCTGGAACACCAGCCAGTCGACCGCGGCCTGGGAGGAGGACTGGCTGTTCATGGCCCGTCGCTACCGGGCCAACCCGCGTGTCGTCGGGGCCGATCTGTACAACGAGGTGCGCCGCTCGGTCTGGGACGACCCCAACTGGGGCCTCGGGGACGACCGCGACTGGTTCGCGGCCTCCCAGCGGGTCGGCGACCGCATCCTGACCGAGGCCAACCCGGACCTGCTGATCGTCGTCGAGGGCATCAACTGGACCGGCATCCCGGTCGACGGACTGCCCCACGAACGGCCCACCCTCGAACCGGCCCGGCGGCTGTCCCACACCCTCGTCGACTCGGGCAAACTCGTCTACTCTGCCCACTTCTACGACTACACCGGCCCCAACCACACCGGTGCCACCGGGACGGGCGAGACCAGCGACCCGCGCTACCGGGATCTGAGCCCCGACGAACTGATCGCGGTCCTCAACCGCCAGGCGTTCTTCATCTCCGGGGAGCAGAACCAGCATTTCACCGCCCCGCTCTGGATCAGCGAGTTCGGCGTCGGAGGGCGCGCGGAGACGGGGCAGAAGCAGCGCGCCTGGTTCGAGAACTTCGTCGACCAACTGATCCGTACCGACGCCGACTTCGCCTACTGGCCGCTGGTCGGCTGGCACGAGAACCGGCAGGGCAACGGCTGGGCACTGCTGCACTGGGACTCCGCGGGCCGGCGGATGGGCCTGTACGACGGTGACGACTGGCGTGCCGCGGCCTGGACGCGGCTCATGCGGGCCGAGGGCCGGACCGGGCCCGTGGCGCCGGTCGCCGACTGGTCCATGCTCAGCCCCGATCGCGGCGACTTCGTCCAGTCGCGGCGGATGCGGGCCCTGCCGGACTGGGACAGCGGCGCGCGCAAGGCCGTCTGCCCGGACGGGCAACGCCTCCTCGGGCTCGCCCGCACCGGCAACCGGGGCCTGTGCAGCGACGTTTCGGCCACCGCGCTGTGGGACCCGGGGCGCGGGCACGAGGTGGTGTCCGACGAACGGCATGTCCGGCCCGGCGCCGACTGGGCCTCCGGCTACACCAAACTCCAGTGCGGCGAAGGGCAGTTCCTCATCGGGTACAGCGTGCGGGGCGCGGCCGTCTCCGCCGCGCTGTGCGCGACCGCACCGGCCGGCAGACTGGGCACCCAGGGCCGTACCGTCTGGTTCGACCGGGGCGACAACCGGGGACCGGACCCCAAGGGCGGGGACTTCGCCTACGGCCGCTACAAAGGGCAGTGCGCGGACGACGAGTACGCGGCCGGGATCGCCTGGACCGGCCGGGTGGGGTCGTCGCGGACCCCGGACGCGCTCTACTGCCGGAAGCTGGCCTGACCGGCGCCGACGGGCGCGGGCCTCCCCCGGCGCGGGGGCGCCCGGAGAGGCCGCGGTCCGCCCCCGGGAGGCTCGTGTCCGCGGCCCCGGCAGCCCGGACTCACAGGTTGGTCATGTGTCCGGCGAGCCCGTGCACCGCCTCCTTGGAGCGACATCCTGCTCTGCCGGTGCCGTACACGCCGGTGCGGGCGTCGTACGGCTGCTTCCCGCACGGACGCGTCCGCGCGGTCGTACGGCGGTCCGGAAGCGTGGCGGCGCTCCCCGGCTGCCTCGGGAAGGGGGCGGCGTACGGTGCCGTCAGCCCAGGCAGAGGACGCCGAGCACGCAGAGCTGGGCGGGCCGCGTCTCCTCGGGCGCCGGGCTCGCCGGGGGTGCGGCGGTCCCGGAGCCGGATCCGCCGGTCGAGGGGGTGCCGGGCGGCTGCGGCTGTCCGGCGGCGGCGCCACCGCCGGCCGCGCCGGACCCCGTGGCGGTTCCGGTTGCGGA
>NZ_AGBF01000384.1 GCF_000225525.1 Streptomyces zinciresistens K42
CCCGGTCACCGTGCGGTGGCGGGGGTGTGGCGCGGGAGCAGTCGCTCCAGGTGGGGCAGGGTGCGCTGGCCGGCGACCGCGAGCGCGATCGAGGCGGCGACGCCCGCCCAGGCGACCGGTCCGAGAGGCGTGCAGCCGAAGACGTGGCTGACGCCCGGCGTCTCGACCAGGACCGCGAGCGCGGCGGCCGAGCCGAGCGCGGTGGCGCGGACCAGCGGGCTGCCCCGCCGGTCGGCGAGCGTCTGCGCGAGCTGGGTGCCGACGACCGCGCACAGCGCCATCGTGGTGGACCGGCGGGCGCTGCCCGGGGTGAACCGCCCCGTGAGCCAGGCGGCGGTGGCGCCCAGCGTGGTGGTGAGGGCGCGGTGGCGGATCCTGCGGATCAGGGGCGCGCCCAGCAGGGAGGCGCCCAGCGGTTCGCCGGAGGGGGCGGCCGGGGCCTCGCGGGCGGATGCGGCCGAGGGGTCGGCGGGGGCGGACGGGTCTGCCGAACCGGCCGCCCCCGCCGGGTCGTCGGGGGCGGCCGGTTCCCTCGGGGTCACCGCCACCGCCATCGCCGGGAACAGGTCGGTGAACAGGTTCACCAGCAGCATCTGACGGGTCGACAGGGGCGCGGCGCCGGACAGGAGCGTGCCGAGCAGGCCGAAGCCGACCTCGCCCGCGTTGCCGCCGATCAGGATGGCGATGGCGTCCGCGACGCTGTGCCACAGGGCCCGGCCCTCGGCGACGGCGTCGATCAGGACCGTGAGGTCCGCGTCGGTCAGGACCAGGTCGGCCGCGTTGCGGGCCGCGGCCGAGCCGCGGGCGCTGATGCCGACGCCGATGTCCGCGGCACGGATCGCCGCGGCGTCGTTGGCGCCGTCCCCGACCATGGCGACGACCCGCCCGGAGTCCCGCAGCGCCTCGACGACCTGGAGCTTCTGCTCGGGCGCGACCCGTGCCACCACTCCCGCGCCGTTCAGCATCCGGGCGCGCTCCTCCCGGTCCGCGCCGGCCAGTTCGTCGCCGGTGACGACCCCGGTGTCCTCGGGCCAGCCCAGTCGCGCGGCGATCGCCCGCGCCGTCTGCGGGTGGTCGCCGGTCAGCATGACGGGACGTACACCCGCCTCGCGCAGCCCGCGCACCAGGGCAGGCGAGGTGTCGCGCGGTGCGTCGGCGAGGGCGAGCAGACCGGTGAACTCCAGCTCGGCGAGGGGCGGTTCGAGCGCGTCCGGCGCTCCGGCGGCGGTGTCGTCCGGCAGTCGGCGCCGGGCCACCGCGAGGACCCGCAGTCCGTCGCGGGCCAGCGCGTGCGCCGTCTCGGACACCGCCGGGGACGCACCGGTACAGGCGGGCAGTACGGTCTCGGGGGCGCCCTTGACGACGAGTTCGGGGGCGCCGTCCGCGCCGCGGCCGACCGCGGCGGCGTAGCCGCGGGCGGCCTCGAACGGCAGGCCCTCCGTCTGGCTCCAGTCCGGGTCCGCGGGGGCGGCGTCCAGCACGGCTTCGTCGGTGGCGTGCACCGGCCGGTCGGGGCCGCCGTCGAGCCGGGGGCAGGCCCGCGCCGCGACGCGCAGCACGTCCGCGGCCCCGGTCTCGTCCGGCGTGCGGACCGTGCCGCCGGCGTCGGCGGTCCGCACCAGGCGCAGCCGGTTCTCGGTGAGCGTGCCGGTCTTGTCGAAGCAGACCGTGTCCGTGCGGCCCAGCGCCTCCAGGGTGCGCGGGGCCCGGACGAGGACGCCGCGACGGCTGAGCCGGCGGGCCGCCGCGAGCTGCGCCACCGTCGCGACCAGGGGCAGCCCCTCGGGGACCGCGGCGACGGCCACCGCGACCCCGCCGCTGACCGCCCGGCGGACCGGGGTGCCGCGCAGCAGCGACAGGGCGGTCACCCCGGCGCCGCCGGCGAGGGTCAACGGCAGTGCCTTGTCGGTGAGTTCGCGCAGCCGGGCCTGTACGCCCGCCGCGGGCG
This sequence comes from Streptomyces zinciresistens K42, assembly GCF_000225525.1. Classification (GTDB taxonomy): domain Bacteria; phylum Actinomycetota; class Actinomycetes; order Streptomycetales; family Streptomycetaceae; genus Streptomyces; species Streptomyces zinciresistens. The sequence goes on from NZ_AGBF01000384.1 coordinate 1,949, forward strand.
GGCGGCGGGCGGCGAGCGCCACGGCCCGGGACGCCTCCGTACCGTCCCCGGTGTCCACGACGACGGCCCTGCCGTGCCCGGCGACCACGGTGGTGCCCTCGAAGACCATGCAGCCGCGGTCCGGTACGGCCGCGTGCGGTGTCGGGGCGACGGCCTTGGCCGCGGGCAGCGACTCCCCGGTGAGCGCGGACTCGTCGACCTCCAGTCCGTCCTGCGCCACGAGTCGGGCGTCGGCGGGTACGACGTCGTCCACCTGGAGGGCGATCAGATCGCCGGGCCCGAGCCTGGCGGCGTCCACGACGCGGGGTTCGGAGCGCGGGTCCTCGCCGGTGAGCCGTGCCTTGCGCTTCTGCTCGGCGAGCAGTCCGGACAGCGCCCGCTCGGCCCGCATCCGCTGGACGCCGCCGACGAGCGCGTTCAGGTCGAGCGCGCCGACGACCAGCAGGGCGTCCAGCACCGAGCCGAGGATCGCCTCGGCCGCGGAGCCCACGGCGAGGACGGGCGTGAGGGGGTCGTCGAGTTCGCCGCGCACGGCACGGGCGAGCCGCACCGGCCCGCTCACCGGCGCGAACAGCCGCCGCCTGCCCATGGCGCGCAGCCTCGCGCGCGTGCCGTCGGCGATCCGCTCGGCGAGGGCGGGCGGGGGCGGACGATCCCGCTCCAGCCGGTCGCGGACCTCGGTGTGCTCCAGTTCGTGCCAGGCGACCCGCGGCCGGGGGCGGGGCGCGCGGGCCGACGCGACGCCGAGGGCCGCGCGCGCTCCGC
>NZ_AGBF01000383.1 GCF_000225525.1 Streptomyces zinciresistens K42
CGAGCCCGCCGTACCCGCCGAGGAGCCGCAGCCGGTCGGGGAACCCGGCACGCCGGTCCCGGAGACGACCGCCGGCCCCGCGGTACCGGCCCCGCCCGCGGAGCCCGCGCCCCAGCCGGTCCCGCACACCGTCCCCGAGCAGGTGGCCGCCGCCGAGCCCCCCGCCGCCCAGGAAGACACGGTCCAGCCGCTCCGGGCCCCCGCGCAGGCCGTACCGGCCGAGGCCCCCGAGCCCTACGTCGGTGAACCCGCGGGCCCCCAGCTCCGCGGCCCGGAGGTGCCCGCGGCACCGCTCGTCGAGGACCCGGCGGAACCGGGCGGGCCGCTCCCGGCGGGCGCCGTCCCCGGCGAGCCGCCGGGCGCCTTCGTCCCGGTCGACGGCTCGGTGCCGACCACTCCGCACCCGGCCCCGGCCCCGCCGCAGCCGCTCGTCCCGCCCGGGGCGGAGACCCCGGCCGCCACCGTGCCCGCGCCGCGCGAGGGCGAGCCCGAGATCGTCCAGCGGGCGGAGGACCTCGACACCCTCGCCGCCGGACAGGACGACCCGCAGCGACCGCGCCAGGCACCCGCCCAGGACACCGCGGAGGACGACGGCACGCCCGCCGTGGACGAGGCACCGCGGCCGGCCGGCCCCGCCGCGCCCGGCTACGACGACGCCGAGCGCGCGGCCGTCCTCAAGGTCATGCGCGAGCGCCGCGACATCCGCAACGGCTTCCGCGGCGACCCCATCCCGCACGAGGTGCTGCTCCGCGTCCTGGAGGCCGCCCACACCGCCCCCTCGGTGGGCCACTCCCAGCCCTGGGACTTCGTCGTCATCCGCTCCGCGGACACCCGGCGCACCATGCACGAACTGGCCACGCGCCAGCGCGAGGCGTACGCGAAATCGCTCCCCAAGGGCCGCGCCAAGCAGTTCAAGGAACTGAAGATCGAGGCCATCCTCGACACCCCGGTGAACATCGTCGTCACCGCCGACCCCACCCGCGGCGGCCGGCACACCCTCGGCCGGCACACCCAGCCGCAGATGGCGCCGTACTCCGCCGCGCTCGCCGTCGAGAACCTCTGGCTCGCCGCCCGCGCCGAGGGCCTAGGCGTCGGCTGGGTCAGCTTCTTCGACGAGCGGGAGATGGTCCGCGCCCTCGGCCTGCCCGAGCACCTGGAGGTCATCGCCTACCTGTGCGTCGGGTACGTCGACGAGTTCCCGGACGAGCCCGAGCTGATGCAGGCCGGGTGGTCCAAGCGCCGCCCGCTGTCCTGGGTCGTCCACGAGGAGACGTACGGCCGCCGCGCCCTGCCCGGCGAGGAGCCGCACGACCTGCTCGCCGAGACCGTCGCCCAGATCCGCCCGCTGGACGCCAAGGCGCTCGGCGAGGCGTGGGAGCGGCAGAAGCGCATGACGAAGCCGGCCGGCGCGCTCGGCATGCTGGAGATCATCTCCGCGCAGCTGTCCGGTCTGTCCCGCCAGTGCCCGCCGCCGATCCCCGAGCCCGCGGCCGTCGCGATCTTCGCCGGCGACCACGGGGTGCACGCCCAGGGCGTCACCCCCTGGCCGCAGGAGGTCACGGCCCAGATGGTCGCCAACTTCCTCGGCGGCGGCGCGGTCTGCAACGCCTTCGCCGCCCAGGTCGGCGCCGAGGTCTGCGTCGTGGACGTCGGCGTCGCCGCGGACCTGCCCGCCACCCCCGGGCTCCTGCCCCGCAAGATCCGCGCGGGCACGTCCGACATGACGACCGGCGCCGCGATGACCCGCGAGGAGGCCAAGCAGGCCATCGAGGTCGGCATCGAGACCGCCCGCGACCTGGTGGCTGCGGGCAACAAGGCCCTGCTCACCGGCGAGATGGGCATCGCGAACACGACGTCGTCGGCCGCGCTGATCTCCGTGTTCACCGGCGCGGACCCGGCCGAGGTCACCGGCCGCGGCACCGGCATCAACGACGAGACGCTGGCCCGCAAGACCGAAGTCGTGCGGCGTGCCGTCGAGCAGCACCGGCCCGACCCGGCCGACCCCATCGGCGTCCTCGCCGCGATCGGCGGCTTCGAGCACGCTGCCCTCGTCGGCCTCCTGCTCGGCGGCGCCTCACTGCGTACGCCGGTGATCCTGGACGGCGTCAGCGCCGGTGCCGCCGCGCTGGTGGCCCGCGCGATCGCCCCGGAGGTCCTGGCGGCCTGCATCGCGGGCCACCGCAGCGCCGAGCCCGGTCATGTGGCCGCGCTGAACAAGCTGGGCCTGCGTCCCCTGGTCGACCTGGACCTGCGGCTCGGCGAGGGCACCGGCGCCCTGCTGGCCCTGCCCCTGGTCCAGAGCACGGCGCGGGCCATGCACGAGGTGGCGACGTTCGACTCGGCGGGGGTCACCGAGAAGTAGCGCCCCGGACGACCGGCGGGGCCCCGGGTACGCCCGTGCGGTTCGGTGCCCGACCGGCCGTGCCGCGTCAGCGCGGCGCGAACCACCGGCCGGGCGCCCCGACGACGGACGTACGACCCGCCGGGCCTCCGGCCCGTCGCCCGCCGCGGGCGCGGTCCCGGGTGCGGGCGTGTGGTGCTGGGCGTGTTTCCGGCCGGATGCCCTGCGCGGGTGCGCGGCCGGCACGGGCGGGTGTCCCGGGGCGCGGGGTGATCACGGTCCCGGTGTCCCGGAGCGCGGGCGTGTGGTGCGGCGAGGGTTCCGGCGCCGGATGCCCGGCGCGGGTGCGTGGCCGACACGGGGCCCCGGCGTCCCGG
>NZ_AGBF01000382.1 GCF_000225525.1 Streptomyces zinciresistens K42
CGCCCGGCCGACCCGCCCGTCCGCCCGCCCGCGGCCCGGGACACCGAGGCCGAGTGCCGTGCCTGGGACCGGATCGAGGGCCGGGGCAGAGCGGCCGACTCGACGGCCTGGCGGCGGCTCGTCGCCGCGGCGGGCGGCCCGGACAAGGTGGCCGCGTACTGCGCCGGCCGGCGGGGGAAACCGGGGGGCGGGCCGGCCCGCGCGGCGGAGGGAAACACCCCCGGCCGAGGCCCCGCGGCCGCGAACGGCAAGGCCGGCGAAAACGCTCCCGCCCGGAACCGCGGCGGCGGAAGCCGGCCGGACCGGGGCGCGGAGAAGAAGAACTGACCGCGCCGGTGCCGCGACTTCGCACGCGCACAGGATGTCAGCGTACGCGCACGGTGACCGGCGGGGAGGCGTACCGCGCGGTCGCTTCAGCAGTCGGAGTCGGGCGGCAGGTGTCAGGCGTCGAAGCGGTGGCGGGCGGCAGGTGTCAGGCGTCGAAGCGGTGGCGGGCGGCCTCGATGTGCCCGAAGTGGCGGTGCGTCCAGTCGCACATTCCGTCGACGGTCGCGCGCAGGCCCCGGCCCGGCTCGGTGAGGGTGTACTCGACACGCGGCGGGACGGTGGGATGCACGTCTCTCTCGACCAGTCCGTTGCGCTCCAGCATGCGCAGGTTCTGGGTGAGCATCTTGTGGCTGATGCCCTCGACCTCGTTCCGCAGTTCGCTGAAGCGCAGGGTGCGTTCACCGAGGGTCTCGATGATCAGGAACGCCCACTTGTTGGCGACGTCGGAGAAGATCTCTCGCGCCAGTGAGTCCGCGCGCCTGAGGTCAGCCTCCTCGGACGGGCCCTTGATCTGCTTGGTCACCATCAGGTTCCCCAGTCACTGGAAAGTGCGTTCTTCCATGTCAGCGCACACTCTCCTACGGTTTCCCAGTAACCACAAGAGACCGGAAGGCGCCTTGGCGGGGCGGACACGAGCCCGTCGGCGCCCAGGACGAGGAGGCAGGCAGTATGGCCGTCAACCTGGTGAACCCGAGTGGGCTGCCCGAGATCGACGCCTACCGGCAGGTGTCGATCGCGACGGGGTCGAGGCTGGTCTTCGTCGCCGGCCAGGTCGCCTGGGACGCCGAGGGGGTCACGGTCGGTGAGGGCGACCTCGCCGCGCAGGTCGAGCAGTGCTACCTCAACATCGGCACCGCGCTGGCCGAGGCCGGCGGCTCCTTCGGCGACGTGGCGAGACTGACCTTCTACGTCGTCGACTGGACCCCCGACAAGATGCCCCCACTCCTGGAGGGCATCTCCCGGGCGTCCGCGAAGCTGGGCATCACCCCGGTCCCGCCGGCCACGCTGCTGGGTGTCGCGGCCCTGGACGTCCCCGGGCATCTGGTCGAGATCGAAGCCACCGCGGTCCTCGACTGACAGTGAGGGCCCCGCGCGGGTGCCGGACGCGCCGTTCACGGCAGGCGCACCGCCGCAGGTCGGAGGGCTGGACACCGCGGAGACGGCCGGGGCCGCCACCCCCCACAGGAGAGGCCCCGGCCGTCGCGCGGCACGGGCCGCGCGGCGGCCCGTATCTCCTACAGCGCCATGACTGCGTTTTCTGTCACACCCGTGCGGGACGAGCCGCATGCCGGGTAGTTGCGCGTTGTACAGACATGGACGTGCAGTGGTTTCACGCCGTAACGTGCCTTTCGCGCCGGACGCGGAGGGTGTAAGACCACCGCAACGACCTGCGGTCTTGGCACCGCAACCATCAATTGAGGTATCCAGTGCTGGGGGACGACGCGGAGCTGACCGCCGCGGTGCTTGCGGCACAGGACGGGAACGAGACCGCGTTCCGGACTGTGTACCGATCCGTGCACCCGCGGCTGCTCGGATACGTGCGGACACTGGTCGGCGACCCGGACGCCGAGGACGTCGCCTCGGAGGCGTGGCTGCAGATAGCGCGCGACCTGGAGCGGTTCAGCGGGGACGCGGACCGCTTTCGCGGCTGGGCCGCCCGGATAGCCCGCAACCGCGCCCTGGACCACATACGGATGCGGGGCCGCCGCCCCGCGACAGGCGGCGACGAGACGGAACTGACCGGCCGGGCCGCGGAGTCGGACACGGCCGGTGAGGCCATGGAGGCCCTGGCCACCGACGGCACCCTGTCCCTCATCGCCCGGCTGCCGCAGGACCAGGCCGAGGCGGTCGTGCTGCGGGTGGTCGTGGGCCTGGACGCCAAGACGGCCGCGGCTACGCTGGGCAAGCGTCCCGGTGCCGTCCGCACGGCGGCGCACCGCGGTCTGAAGCGGCTCGCCGAACTCCTCGGGGACGATCCGGAATCGTCCGGCGTCCTCGACGCCCTGCCTCCCCAGCGGGAACCGCGTGGTCGCGCCGTGACGTCCGCCAGTGTGACGCATCTGCGTGCGCGGACGCAGAAGGATGTGTGATGGCCGACGAGCAGTACAGGTGGCTGGACCGCGAAACGGCGGAGCGGTTGCTGCGCGGAGAGTCGCTGGAGGCCGTCGACCCGGCCGACCGGGACCAGGCCGAACGGCTCGCCAAGACACTTGAGGCGCTGACCGCCGAACCCTCGCTGAACAGCACGGAACTCCCCGGAGAGGCCGCCGCGTTGGCGGCCTTCCGCATGGCGCGCGCGGACCGTGCGTCCGCCGCCGCCGACCTCGGCTCCGCCGCCGGACCCGGCTCCGCCGAGGACACCGAGGTCGCGCTCGTCCGGCTCGGCGGCCCCGCCCGCC
>NZ_AGBF01000381.1 GCF_000225525.1 Streptomyces zinciresistens K42
CCGCCGTTCTTGCGGGCGCTCTCCTTCGCCGCGAGGAATGCGACGCGTGCCAGGTCGACGCCGGAGAGCTGCGGGGCGGTCGTGTCGGTCATCAGTGCTCCTTACCGGCGTCCCAGGGACATCAGGGCGCTGTGGCCGGTGAGCCGCAGCGCGCGCTGGACGAGGTCGGTGCCGTACATGGACTCGGCGGTCGTCCGGCCGAACGCCTCGACGGCAGAGGTGACCAGGGCGGTGTCACCGTGCATGAACTCCGCCCATGCCGTCTGACGCATGACCTGCAGTTCCTCGACGGTCAGGTCCTGCGGTCCGGTGAGGTCGGGCAGTGCTTCGGCCGGTGCGGCGGGGGCGGCGGTCGCGGCGATCGCGTCAGCGACCATGCGCTGGACCGCGGCGCTGCGAGGTGCCTGCCAGTCGCCGTCGAAGCGCTCGCTGCGCTGCCGGACGGACTGGATCCGGTGCCGTCGTGCCGCTTCGGATGCAGCGTGCCACTGGGCAACGGCCAGGTCCCGCTTGTCCTGGGTGTCCAGGACCTTGTGGGCGCCGCTGAGCAGCACTGCCAGCAGCCCCGAGGCGCGGCGGACCCGAGCGGATCCGCCCCGGAAGTGGAGCCAGCCACGCACTTCCTCCGCGGTGAATCCGGCGTCGGCAACGTCGCGGACGACCCACGCGATCCGGGGCACCGAGCAGCCGCGCAGCCAGTCGACCTGCTCGATGAGCTCGCGGGCCAGCTGGAAACGGCGGCCGGTCTGGTTGAGGGTGCGACGGGCCTTCGCCTTGGACTTCTTCTGGGTGGGGGACGTGCGCTTCCCGAATTCGAGCTTGCTCTCAGGGGGGAGAGAAGTACCACCCGCAGAAGAAGAGCTATCTGAACTACCCCCCATTGGGGTGCAACGCGATGACCCCGACGAACGGGTTCTCGAGCGACGGGAACGGCGGCGCCGCAGGAGCTTCTGCGCCATCTTCGCCAGCCGCTTCATGAGCGCACGGCCCTCGTCGCCGATCCCCCTCAGCGCGCGGACAAGCCGATCGCAGGTACGGGTGACGAGGTGCAGGGCGGCGTCGAAGGCCTGGGGGATGATCCACACGAACTCCGAGGCCTGGCCGCCCTCGCCGGACACACGTGTCCCCTTGGACCGGTAGGCGAGCAGTCCGCTCTCCCGCAGGATGGCGAGGTGGTACTGGATGGTGCGCTCGCTCAGCTTCAGGACGCGAGCGAGAAAGTCGACGCCAGGCCGGCAGGGAGCGAGGCGGGCGAGTTCGGCGGCGACACGAAGGGTGGTCTCGCCGACCTTCCGGGGACCGTGGTCACGGGTGCGGCGGTAGGTGTCCTCGAGGTAGGACCAGCAGACGGCCTGCATCCACGAGAAGCCGTCGGGGGCGAACCGGCCGGAGGTCGTGGAGACCCACTGGTCAGCGGGGGCGACGCGGACCCGCTCGGGAACAGCGGCGGACGCGTAGGGGGCTTGCAGGGGCTGAGCGGAGAGCACGTGGGTCCGTTTCCGGGTAGCGCGAAATAGACCCGTGGCGCGCATGAGCGCGGCGGGCCTTCAAGGGCCTGGGGAGGAGCCGCCAGCCGGCGGCTAGGGAGGCGTCAGAGACACATCAGGGAGAGCTGCTCCGGCTCGGCAACCGGCGCATAACCCTTCTCCCTGGGGTCCTCCTGCTCGGGGAGCAGGCTCAGCTGCTCCGTGGTGTCGGTCGACTGCACTTCGTCCGCGGACTCCTGCGCCGACTCCGGCGCAGGCCGGCGGGGCACGACGCGGATTCGTGCCGCCCGGTGCGGGCGCCGGTCGCGGAGCACGTTGCGCGGCGGAGGCGTCGTGGCGTCCTCGGCGACCACCTCGGCGAGCGCGCGTACTTGGGCCCAGCTCAGCTGGGTGCGCAGTCGCACGGTGCGCAGCGATGCCCCGTCGCAGAGCATCTTCATCGCAGCGAGCTCTTTGCGGGCGTGGTCGGCTTCGTAGTTGGGCCACGGGGCAGCCGGCTGGACTGTCGTGATCGTCTCGTCGGTCGTCGGTGTGTCGTCGGTCGTCATGTGGCACCGCCCATTGAGGTGGTGGGGTCGGCCTTCGAGGACGCGCTTGCCGGATTGGGCCGCTGGCCGGTGGGCCAGGGCGTCGTCTTGGCCTTCGTCAGTGGGAAGTTGAGGTCCGGTACATGCGAGGGTGCGCAGGTGCCGGTGAGCGGGTGCCCTCCCGCAACGCCGACCGCGAGGTCGGCCCGCAGGCGGCTGCCCGTGAGGATGTCGGCGGCTATGCCGGAGTGGCCGGCGCATGCGCCGAGATCGTGTCCGGCGCGCGGCGGCCGCACGGCAGGGCTGCTGCCAGGAGCAGCCGCCTTCCTGCATCCGCGTGCCGCGCGGACTACGTACCGCGTACTGGTGGACAGGTCGATCACCGTGGGGGCCTTCAGGATGGAGTGGCAAGGCGAAGGCCGGGACCGGGCACGTCAGGTTTGCCCGGCCCCGGAGCACTGAGGTCGGTAGGGGCGATCAGGGGCAGATTTTGGACAGGCTCGTGATCGTCCGGAACTACCGCGTGGGCCTCGCCGCCGCCAGGAGGGAGGCATTTGCCGTGTTCGCGCCCGTAAGGGACAGGCGGCCGGCAAAGCCTGTGACCTGCGCGATGGTCGCGAAAAAGCGTCGTTTTTGCTGCACGTGGTGCGCACGAGGTGCGGGTGATGCCACACTCATCCAGATCGATCTCCGTCTTGTTCGGGGAACACGTACGGGCCCGGCCATCGCATTGGCCTAGGAAACCGGAATGGCCGGGTCCGCACCGCTCCTTGCGGGAGCACGTGG
>NZ_AGBF01000380.1 GCF_000225525.1 Streptomyces zinciresistens K42
CTCAGGCCAACGAGAAGACGGAATTCAGACTCCGGTTCCGCGATTGACCATGAAGCCCGAATAGCCCATCATTGACCACTCCCCTCACCTGCAAGCAGGGCCCGGAGACGCCTAACCTCTTCCACAAGGCGCGGCACAGCCTCCCGCGCCATTGCGATGAAGGCCGCGTTCTCGTCCCAGCGTTCGTCGCCAGAATCGACGTATCGCGGATGCTGAACCAAAGTTGCGGCAATCATGTCTCGATGATCAAAGTTCGGCCACCTCTCGGCAGCACCAGTGTCGGGAGCCGTGCTCACCGCCACAAGATTCATGGCGGAGTCATCGTCCAAGGTCCTAACGAACCAAGGCGCCGGAGTGGCCGCAGAGCACAACTCCTCGATCTCCTCGAGTTCATCTTCACGCATGTAGCCACCTTCTACCAGCCTGTTTACCCGGTCTGGGGTGCCCCGCAAGCCAGCAAGCACGGGGCACCCCAAACAGCATGATCAACTAATATCGCTCACTCGAATATCCGAGCCTTTCGATATTTTTATAGACTCTCTTGTCGTTTGTGATGATCGACAATCCATCCTGTATCGCCGAATGCAAGACCGAAGCGTCGTCGTCGGCAATCATCGGATTGAAGGACTTACCCTTCCACATGCCCCTGAGGCGAGCCTGGAGTGAAGCAACGCCTTCGCTGGTGGAAGCCGGTCCCATGCGTCCTCCCCGCTCCGACAACCAGCTACCAATGGCATCTGCCGAGTGTCCACCTTCGAGTAGTTCACGATGAGCAGTCGGTGAAAGCACCGGGGCGCGCCCCGTCAAGGCGGCATCTACTTCAGCGGTCTTTGTGCCCGAGAGGGCATCCGTCACTGCATTCGTGTCGACTGCCACCTCGCCGCAGTTGTGAACCAGGACCGGCGCATCCCCCGCCAGGCGCCGCCTGACGGGGCTTCAAATTTGCGTGTGTATGTGACCTACTGGCCCCCGATGGACTCGCGGAACCGCCGCACCTGAGAGATGGTCGTCGACCACTCAGAAATTTGGTTCCCGTCCTCGTCGACCAAACTCCGAGCCTCCACATATCGCCAAGGCTCTTGTGGATTGAACTGTTCTTCGAGGCCGTCCAGGAAGATGATCGAGTTTTGCACGTAGACATCTTCCCCTTCCCGGTAGATAGGCCAGCAGAAGATGAAGTTAGCGGTCTCCGGGTCCGTGATCGAAGAGATGAGGCACGAGGTCGAATTCTTGCTCGCCTCAAGCTCCCTCAGGGCTCTCTCCCAACTTCGAGAGTAGTCACCCACCGTCCAGAAACTCAGGTCCATCGGGAATGATTCTGAGAAATCCCCGACTGTGACCCTACCGGTGGCCTCGGAAGGTGACGAGACGCCACCCTCCGAGGCGAGATCACCGATCACTTCGATCGCGAAACGGTTATTCCTTGAGATAGTTGAGGTCTGGGTCATAAGTACCGATCCGTTGGCCCTTGCGGTTGAACATCTTCCAGCCGTTCGACACATTATGCCCGTCAACATCCGGCGTGATGTAGTTCTTCCCATTCGAGAAGACCACCTGGCCGTGTGAATTGAACGGAGCCTTTTGCGCAGGGATTCTCGTCCTGTACCCAAGGGCCCCCGCCCTGTCCCCTACGGTTCCGGCGTACAACTCCCGGTTCTGCGCACTTCGCGCGGCTACCGAGTCCGGATGATAAGGATCACCCTTGAGCGCCGGGGAAGAGGTGTACCCCTCAGGAAGATCACAGTTGCTGTTGTGAACGAGTACCGGCGTCTGACCAGCGAGTACATAGTACGTGTGCTACGCGACCCCTCTCTATCTGCGTATTCGCAGATCAGCGCCGGTTTCGGTTCCGCTGGTGTCCGTGGTTGTGCGGGGGAATCCGTGGGTGTTGCCGTCGCTACTGCCGTCAGGGACGCGGGCGGCACGGTCGCGCTACGGCTGATGCGGTGGCGGCGCAAAGGGACTCTACTGCCAGGCTCCGGGCTCGGCGCGGAGAATGGTGCGGGCGGTCTGCTCGTACACCCCGTGGCCGGTCGTGGCGCAGTGTCCGGCGATCCAGCGGGCCAGCTCGTCCGGGGTGTGCAGGGTGCCGGAGGTGGCACCGCAGTTGTGTTCCTCGCCGTGACGCAGACCGCTTCGAGGTCGGGGGTGTGTCAACTTAACGGCTGATCTTGGTTGTTGAGGTGTCAGTTGTTGTTCGGGGTCAGGCGGCCTTCGAAAGCGATCTGGAAGGCGTTCAGGGGCGCCTTCCAGCGCATGGTCCACCTCCTGCGGCCCTTGCCGGTCGGGTCCAGGCTCATCAGGGCCATGTAGATGCACTTCAACGCGGCGGCCTCGTTGGGGAAGTGACCGCGAGCCCGGACGGCCCTGCGGATGCGGGCATTGACGCTCTCGATCGCGTTCGTGCTGCAGATGACCTTGCGGATCTCGACGTCGAAGGAGAGGAAGGGGACGAACTCGGCCCAGGCGTTCTCCCACAGCTTGATGATCGCCGGATACTTCCGGCCCCAGGCTTCCTGGAACTCCCCGAACCGTTCCGCCGCCGCGTCCTCGCTGGGGGCGGTGTAGACGGGCTTGAGCGCCTTGGCGACCTTGTCCCAGTCCTGGCGGGCCGCGTAACGGAACGAGTTGCGCAGCAGGTGAACCACGCACGTCTGGACAATCGTGCGGGGCCAGACGGTCTCCACGGCCTCGGGCAGGCCCTTGAGCCCGTCGCGGACCAGCATCAGCACGTCGTCCAGGCCGCGGTTCTTCAGCTCGGTGAACACATGCAGCCAGTACTTGGCGCCCTCGCCGCCGTCGCCGG
>NZ_AGBF01000379.1 GCF_000225525.1 Streptomyces zinciresistens K42
CGGCCATGGTCCGCCCCGGGGCCCGCACGGGCAGGCCGTTCGGGGTGGCGTGGCCGGGGCCGCCGGGCGGGGGACCGGCCTGCGGCACGACGTCCGCCGGTGCGAAGACCTGGGTGCGGGCCGGGGGCGCCTCCTCGGGGGGCGCCGTGACCGCGGCGGGGGCCGGCTCGTGGGCCGGTGCCGGGACGGCCGCGGCCGCCGGGACCTCGGCCGCCGTACGGGACGGCCCCGCCGTGACCGGTTCGCGCTGCTGCGCCACCAGCTGGGGCGGCAGCAGGACCACGACGCCGGTGCCGCCGCGCGAGGACGGCCGGTAGTTGACGCTTATCCCGTACTTGGCGGCGAGCCGTCCCACCACGCCCAGTCCGAGGCGCGTGCCCTGGAGCGAGGCGAGGTCGGTGACATGGCCCGACACCGACTGCTCCGCGCGGCGCATGGCGGCGGCCGACATCTTCAGACCGCTGTCCTCGATGGTGACGACCAGACCGGCGCTGCGCTCCTCCACGTACACGTGGACCTCGTCGATGGGCGGCGAGAAGTTGGCGGCGTTGTCCATGAGTTCGGCCAGCAGGTGCATCACGCCCTCGGCCGCGAAGCCCGCGATGGCGGCCCGGCTGGAGTTGTGCAGCCGCACCCGCCGGTAGGCCGCGATCCGGCCGACCGCGCCGCGCAGGATGCTCTCCATGACGATGGGCTTGTTCCAGACCCGGCTGGAGCGCCCGCCCATCAGCAGGGCGAGGCGGTCGGTCATGAGGCCCAGCTGGGAGGTGCTGTGGTCGAGGCGCAGCAGGTCGCCGAAGACCTCCGAACCGTGCCGGTCCTGCATGTCGCGCAGGTCAGCGAGCATGGCGACGGTCTTGGCCTGGACCCGGCTGAGCGCCTTGGCCGACGCGGCCTGGGCGGCGGCGGAGCGGCGCTCGCTGTAGGCGAGTTCGCGGACGAACGATTCGGCGGGCGTGCGCAGCAGCCGGTGGACCGGCCAGTCGAGCTTGGCGAGGACGGTGTCGGCGGAGCTGCCCTCGCGCAGCAGGGCCACCGCCGCGGGCAGGGTGTCGCGGGTGACGCGTTCCAGCTCCGTCGTCCACCGGCCCAGTTCGTGCCGGGCGTCGTCCAGTTCGGCGCGCGCCGCGGCGGTCTGCCGTACGGCCGCGGAGACCTCGGCGGTGAAGACCTGCAACATCCGCCGCAGATACGGGTCGGAGGGGGTCGGCGCCGAGGCCAGCGCCTCCTCCGGGCCGGCGCCGCCCTTGAGCCGCCGCGCGATCGCCGGCAGCGTCGTGTTGACCAGCTGGTCCGTCTCCGCCCCGTGCTGCATCCAGTTGCTCTTGGTCATCTCCAGCTCGCTGCCGCGCGAGTCGGCCCGGCGGCTGACCCGGCGCAGCCGGAGGGAGGCGGAGGTGACGACGGCCGCGACGCACAGCCAGCCGGCGATCGCCGTGCCCGCGACCCAGAGGCGGGCCGCCTCCGGCGCGAGGACGACCACGGCCGCGGCGCCCGCGGCCGTACCGGCCAGCACCGCCGGGACCACCGCCGGTGACGAGCGCTTTCCCGGCGCGGATCGGCGCTGGCGGGGGCGAGCAGGCACTGACATTCAGCGGTCCCTCGGTCCGTGAGAGCTTCGGTACGTCACGACTGGCGCATCACCGTGAACGCGGACGGCGGTAGATCGTCCTCCGGTTCAAGCGCGTCCCTCATGCTAGTCACGCGCACGGGGCGAGGAGCCGGGCAAAGGGCGCAGCTCCCCGCGCCAGTTCACTTCGTCGGGAAATGAGCACCTGCGCCGCGCGGTGTGGTAGCAGGGTCTCATGTGCGTGAGCAACTGCGATGTTGACGGGTGTGGTTGACGTGACATGGCCGCCGCGGGCGCTTCAACGTCCCGTGCGCGCCCCGCCGCCCGGCCCTGATGGGCGATTTTCAGCCAACCGGGAGAGCTGGAAAGTCGAACAGGGTTCACGTCTTCGGCCGCGCGGGGGTCTGTCCGCGTGCGCGCGCCGTCCCGGCAGCAGTTCCACGAGGCCGCCCTGCACTCCGCGGTCTGTTCCGTCCACGTGCGCGCGCCGCCCCGGCCCCGGCCGGACAGCCGCCCGTTCCCCCGGCCGCTGAACACTCCCGGCCCGCCGTCCGTAATGGACGGCAGGTCCATCAGGTTCGAGGAGTTGTCGGATGTCCCGGAGCCGCGTGCGCGCCGGTGGCGTGGGGCGGGATCGCCGCAGGGCGGGCGTCACCGGGCGTGCCGTCGACGCCGTGCGCGCGGCACGGACCGTCGTCGTCGCGGCGCTGTGCGTGGTGACGGCCGCTCTGGGGCACACGCTCATGTCGGGTGACGTCCTGCCCTGGTGGGCCGTGGGCGCCGCCGCCGCCGGCGCGCTCGCGGGCGCCTGGTGGCTGACCGGCCGGGAACGGGGACCCGGGGCGGTCGTCGGCGCCACGGTCGCCGCCCAGGCCGTCCTGCACGTGCTCTTCAGCGTGACCCACTGCCTGGTGCGCGGCTCCGCGGCCGGGCGGCCCGCACCCATGGACCACGGCGCGATGTCCGCCCCCTCCGCCGCGGACGGCCGCCACGCCGCGCGGATGCCGGGCGCCGGACGCGCGGGCGAGGCCATGGCACCGGCCCCCGAGATGTCCCTGCTGTCCGCCCTCACCCACGGGGCGTCCGCCGGGATGCTCCTCGCGCATCTGCTGGCCGCCGTCCTGTGCGGGCTGTGGGTGTGGCGCGGGGAGGCCGCGGCGCACCGGGCCGGCCGCGCCCTGGCGGCCGTGGTGTGCGCGCCGCTGCGGCGGATCCGCCGGGCGCTGCGGTACGGCG
>NZ_AGBF01000378.1 GCF_000225525.1 Streptomyces zinciresistens K42
GAGGCCGCCGCGGTCGCGGGCATCGCCGCCGAGGCACCCGCAGACGGCCCGGCCGACGCGTCCGAGGCCGCCGACTCCGGTGACGAGGGCGCTCCCCGCCGCCGTCGCCGGGTCGCCCGGCGTGCCGCCACCGGCTTCTCCGAGCCCGCCCGCGCCGCCGCCCCCGCCGGTTCCGACTCCGCAGAGGAGGGGCAGCGACCGGCCCGGCCCTCCGTCGCCGTCTTCCAGGCGCCCGTGTTCACCGAGCCGCAGTTCCAGACGCCCCAGCGGGCCGCGGCCGAGGCCGCCGCGGAGGCGGGAGCCGAGGCCGCCGACGACACCGACGACGCCGACGGCACCCGGGAGTTCCGGGAGGAGCAGCCCGCCGCCAAGCGCCGCCGCCGTCGCCGCGGTGCCGCCGAGGAGACCGAGGAGCGCGCCGGCGCGACCGCCGCCGAGGACGAGTCCGAAGAAGCCGAGGACGCCACCGACGCGGCCGAGGACGCCGACGGCGAGGACTCCGAGGAGACGGGGTCGCGCAGGCGCCGCCGGCGTGGCGGCCGTCGCCGCCGCCGCGGTGAGTCCGCCGACTCCGACGCCGAGGGCACCGACGCGGACTCCGACGACGACACCGCCGCGCAGGCGGAGCAGGACGCCGAGGACACCGCCGAGCAGGAGGAAGAGGACGCCGACGACGCCCGCGAGGACGGCTCCAGCAGTAGCCGCCGCCGTCGCCGTCGCCGTCGGCGTGCCGGTGACTCCGCCGCGGACGGCGAGCCGGGCGACGGCGACCCCGAGCGCACCGTCGTCAAGGTCCGCGAGCCGCGCCCCTCGCGGGACAGGGGTTCCGAGCCGTCCGACGAGGTGCAGTCCATCAAGGGCTCCACGCGTCTGGAGGCCAAGAAGCAGCGCCGCCGCGAGGGCCGCGAGCAGGGCCGCCGCCGGGTGCCGATCATCACCGAGGCCGAGTTCCTGGCCCGCCGCGAGGCCGTCGAGCGCGTGATGGTGGTCCGCCAGCACGGCGACCGCACGCAGATCGGCGTCCTCGAGGACAACGTGCTCGTCGAGCACTACGTCAACAAGGAGCAGTCGACCTCGTACGTCGGCAACGTCTACCTGGGCAAGGTCCAGAACGTCCTGCCGTCGATGGAGGCCGCCTTCATCGACATCGGCAAGGGCCGCAACGCCGTGCTCTACGCGGGCGAGGTCAACTTCGAGGCGCTCGGCATGGCCAACGGGCCGCGCCGCATCGAGTCCGCCCTGAAGTCCGGCCAGTCGGTCCTCGTCCAGGTCACCAAGGACCCGATCGGCCACAAGGGCGCCCGTCTGACCAGCCAGGTCTCCCTGCCGGGCCGCTACCTCGTGTATGTCCCCGAGGGCTCGATGACCGGCATCAGCCGCAAGCTGCCCGACACCGAGCGGGCCCGGCTGAAGACCATCCTCAAGAAGATCGTCCCCGAGGACGCGGGCGTCATCGTGCGCACCGCCGCCGAGGGCGCGAGCGAGGACGAGCTGCGCCGCGACGTCGAACGGCTCCAGGCGCAGTGGGAGGACATCCGGAAGAAGTCGAAGAACGGCGGCAGTTCGAACGCGCCGTCGCTGCTGTACGGCGAGCCGGACATGACCGTCCGGGTCGTCCGCGACATCTTCAACGAGGACTTCTCCAAGGTCGTCGTCAGCGGTGACGAGGCGTGGGACACCGTCCACGGCTATGTCTCGCACGTGGCGCCCGACCTCGCCGAGCGGCTCCAGAAGTGGACCTCCGAGGTCGACGTCTTCGCCACCTACCGGATCGACGAGCAGCTCGCCAAGGCCCTGGACCGCAAGGTCTGGCTGCCCAGCGGCGGTTCGCTGGTGATCGACCGGACCGAGGCGATGGTCGTCGTCGACGTCAACACCGGCAAGTTCACCGGCCAGGGCGGCAACCTGGAGGAGACGGTCACCAGGAACAACCTGGAGGCGGCCGAGGAGATCGTGCGCCAGCTGCGGCTGCGCGACCTCGGCGGCATCATCGTCATCGACTTCATCGACATGGTGCTGGAGTCCAACCGGGACCTGGTGCTGCGGCGCCTGCTGGAGTGCCTGGGCCGGGACCGTACGAAGCACCAGGTCGCCGAGGTGACCTCGCTGGGCCTGGTCCAGATGACCCGCAAGCGGGTCGGACAGGGCCTGCTGGAGTCCTTCTCCGAGACCTGCGTCCACTGCAACGGCCGCGGTGTCATCGTGCACATGGAGCAGCCGACCTCGTCCGGCGGTGGCGGCAAGCGCAAGAAGCGGGCGCGGGCCGGTGCCGGTCCCGAGCACACGCACGAGGCCGCCGTCGTCACCGAGCCGGCCGAGACGGCCGAGGAGGAGGCGGAGACCGAGGCCGAGGTCGCGGCGGAGGCCGCCGAGCCGACCGCGCTGCCCGAGCCGTCCTTCGCGCCCGACGAGGAGCTGTACAGCAGCGTCGCCGAGGCGGAGGCCGCCGTGCGCGGCCGTGCGCGGCGGCGCGGGGGCCGGCGGGTGTCGGCCCCGGCCGGCGCGCCCAGGAAGGCGGAGGCGGCTCCCACCGCGCAGGACGTGACGGTCGCCGAGGAGATCGAGCGTCCGGTGCAGCCGGAGCGGGCCGCCGAGGCCAAGGCCGCGCCGGCGGCCGTGGAGGACGCGGTCGTCGAGACGCCGCCCGCCGACGCCCCGGCCGCCGAGGAGGCCGCGCCCGCCGGGCGTACGCGGCGCCGCGCCACCCGCAAGGTGTCCGCGCCCGCCGGGTCGCCCGCGGGGGCCGAGGCCACCGTGGTGACGGTCGCCGAGCCGGCCGTGTCCGAGCCGGCCGCCGAGGCCCCGGTGGAGCAGGCACCGGCCGA
>NZ_AGBF01000377.1 GCF_000225525.1 Streptomyces zinciresistens K42
TGGGTGCCGACCAGGTAGCCGATCAGCAGTCCAGTGACGCCGAAGACCTTGTGGCGGTTGACCTTCCACCAGGTCGGAGCCGGGGGCTCGGTGAGCACTCCTATGACGGTCGGGGCTTTCGCCAAGACTGGGTCTCCTTCTCTCGTAGGCGGGGTGGTGCGTGCGGCCGGGCGGCCTGTCCGGTCCTCGCCCGGCCCCGGGTGCGGGGCGGGCGAGGGCCAGGCAGGGCGTCAGGTCAGCGGGCGGTGCGGAAGCGGCGGGCGGCCCACGACCGGAGCCGGTCGAAGCGGGTCGGGTGGGTGTGCCGCCAGGCGGTGGGCCACACGCCGTGCTCGGTGGGGAAGGAGCGGGACGCGCCGCACGTGCACGTCCAGACGTACGGCTCGGGGCGGGTGTCGTCGCGGGTCGCGGTGACCGTGGCCGTGGTGCCGTCGTGGCTCCCGTGGAAGGTGCCGACCCAGAACTCGGTGTCCTCCAGCTGCGGCTTCATCAGGTTCCCTTCGTGCGCGGTGGTGGTGCGGGACGGGGGCGGCGCTGGTCAGCGCTGGAGCGGGTGGACGTTGTCGGGACCGAGGTCGTCGCCCGCCGGGGTCGGGGCGGGGATCGTGGCGTGCAGGTGGAGCGCGGGGTTGAACTGGTACTGCGGCGGGTGGTTGTGGACGACGGGCCGAAGCGTCAGGCCGCGCAGGGCGAACATGCTGGCCAGGGCCCACATGAGGGCGGCGAGCCCGGTGGCGGCGGCGCGGCCTCCAGCTGGGGCGGCGGACCAGATCATGGCCAGGCTTCCGATCCCGAACAGCAGCCAGGCGATGCGGGCGCCGACGTTGCCGAAGAACCCGCCGACCAGGCCGACCAGTCCGGTCAGCTGCCAGAACGCGTACAGGGCGGCCGGGGCGACGGACAGGTGCGCGGCCTGGTCGGCGAGGAAGACCCGGACGGGGTGGTCGACCGTGCCCCACAGGCCACCGCCGTCGCCGCCGCTGGTGGCCGGGACGGCGGACAGGCCCTTGAGCGTGGCGGAGGCGATGTCGCCGGCGGCGTCCAGCATC
The DNA here is from genome assembly GCF_000225525.1 of Streptomyces zinciresistens K42. GTDB lineage: Bacteria > Actinomycetota > Actinomycetes > Streptomycetales > Streptomycetaceae > Streptomyces > Streptomyces zinciresistens. Next base: position 1,050 of record NZ_AGBF01000377.1, read on the forward strand.
AGCACGATGAGGCTGAGCCCGCCGAACAGCGCGGCGGCCTTGATCCAGTTGGCGACCTCGTGCCAGCTGGCGTGCCGGGCCTGGAAGACCTCTTCCCACCGCTGGTAGAGGAAGCCGCCCTCCTCCCACGACTCCTTCCACGCGGCGCGCAGCCGCGCGAGCCGCCTCGGGCCGGGCTTGCTCTGCAGTTCGGGGCCCGGCGGCACGGGCGGCAACTCGTTGAGCAGGTCGAGGAAGGACGGGCTGTCCTGGCCGTTGATCGGCTTGTCGTTGTGGGTCATGGCGTGGCTGCTCCTTCTGCCGGAGGGCGGTGGTGGGCGGGTCAGCGGATCTCGTTGCGGGTGCGGGCGAAGAACGCCCCGCGCGTGGTGCTGTTGTTGTGGATCTCGGTGTGGTGGGTGACCGGACCCTCGAAGACGTTCTTGGTGACGGCCGCGCGGGCCTTGCTGATCGCGCCGCCGATAGCGGTGGCGGCCATGGCCAGGCCTGCGAACGGCAGGGTGACCATGAGGACGCCGTTCAACGTGACCGAGGACAGGCCCTGGAGCACGAGCCAGGCACCGCAGCCGATGCCGGTGATCCCGGCGCCGACGCCGATGGAGGCCACCGCGATCCCGGCCGCCCAGGCCGGGACGATCCGGTGGTCCTCCTGCCGCACGGGCGGGGCGGTGCCGAAGGCCGGCGTCTCGGTGTCGTCGCGGAACGAGGTGGGGTGGTGGCGTACGGGCTTGCCCGCCCACTCATCGAGCAGACGGCGGGCTTCGGCCGCGGCCTCGGACTCGGGCATGCCGGACTGGGTGGTGTTCAGGGGGTCCATCAGGGTTCTCCGATCACGCGGGAAGGGGCGCGCCCTCCTGGCCGTGACGGCTGGGAGGGCGCGTGGGGGAGTGGCCGCGCGCAACGGCGAAGGGCGTCGCCGGAGTCGTGTCCGGCGGCGCCCTTCGGCGTTGTGCAGCAGGTGAGTTGGGGCTGACGGGTGGGTAGTCACCGCACCGGCGCCCCGGGCATCCTCGATCCGACAGGCGCGGTGGAGGGAATCGGGTGGAGTTCGTCTTCGAGTGCGGGTGGTGCGGCGGGGACAACTTCTTCGTCGGCAAGCAGGTCGGCTTCTGGGTCGACAAGTGGGAGATCCCGTCGGAGTGGGACTGCCGCTTCTGCGACGGGCTCAACTACACGCCCGACCCGCCGTGGACCGAGGCGTAGTTCAGAAGCTGGAGATCAGTCCGGCGAGCGAGGCCAGGCCGCTGTTGATGGTCGGGGCCAGGCCGGTCGCGGCGAGGGTGAAGCCGAACAGCGTGCAGGTCAGCGCGGAGCCGACGCGGACGTAGCCGCCCTTGACCAGGACGACGACGATGATGCCCAGCAGCACGGCGGCGGAGATGGACAGGGCCACGGTGGTGGTGCTCCTTCACAAGGGGTCGGGCGGGGCCGGCCACGCTCGGGCGGTCCGGCCCCGTGATGGGTGGGTGGGTGTGATCAGGCGTCGGTGAGGCTCTTGATGGCCTCCAGCGCCTGGCGGGGAGAGGCGACCTGCTCGGAGCGGCGGCCGCCGCCCTTGGAGCCGCGCCCGCCACCCTTGCCGCCTCCGCCTCCGCCGCCGCGCCGGCGGGAGCGGCCGTCACCGTCGTCGTCCTCGTCGGGCTCGGGCCAGAACTCGCCGGGTCGCACGGGCTCGTTCCAGTCGAACCACAGGCCGCGCTTCTCCAGCTCGCTGATCTCGTGGTCGGTGAGCCGGTTGACCTCGTCGGGGAACAGCTCGGACAGGTCGGTGTCGAAGTCCGCGTACAGCGACCGCATCAGGACGGCGCGGCCGTTGTCGAGGACGATGACCGCGA
>NZ_AGBF01000376.1 GCF_000225525.1 Streptomyces zinciresistens K42
ACCAGCTGACCCGGGTCGTCCTCACCGACGAGTCGGGCGTCTACGGAACGGCGACCCGCACGGCCCTGGAAGCGGAGACGACCGAGCCGTGAGACGGGCGGCCGGCGCCGCCCCCGCGCGCGGTCCGCACCGCGACGCCCAGGCCGGTCCGGCGGTCGACGCGCTCGACCCGGGCACCCGGCACCCCCGGGGCCGCTCACCGCCCCGCCCCGCCCCGCCCCGGTCCACGCACCCGCCCCGCCACCAGGACCCGGCCCCCGGTGCCCGCTCATGCCCCGGGGGTGCTCCAGGTGCGGGCGGCCCAGGTCTTCAAGTGCGGTGACCGGGAAACGAGTTGGCGGTGCGCGTCGGCCGCGGACGCGAACAGGGCGTCGGCCAGGTCGCCGGTGACGGCCGCGCGCCGCCAGGCCAGCACGTACCGGCACCACAGCGGGGTCCCGGCGAGCGGTCTGACGACGACGTGCGGGAGGGGTTGCGTGGTCGGCTGGACCACGGCCACCCCGAGCCCCTCGGCGATCATGCCCTGCAACTGCTGCTGGTCCCCGAGGAATTCATGGGCGACCACCGGGGAGAACCCGGCCGCCTCGCAGGCCGCGTAGAAGACCCCGGGCCAGCCGGCGCCGTCGTCCGGCGTCACGAACCACGCCTCCCCCGCGAGGTCGGCGAGGGCGACCTGGGAGCGCCGCGCGAGGGGATGCCGGGACGGCAGTGCCACGAAGGTCGGCTCGGTGACGATGCCGCGGTGGGCCACCTCGGCGGAGTGCGCCAGTTCACGGCCGGGGTAGTCGGCGGCGATGGCCGCGTCGACCGCGCCCTCCTCCAGCAGTTCGACGATCCGCGAGGAGGCGTACACGCTGCTCAGCACGAGCGAGACGGCCGGCAGCCGGGAGCGGGCGCCGGAGACCATCCCGGCCAGCATCGGGGAGTTCGTCGCGGCCACTCTCAGGGTGCGCGGCACGGGCGCCGTCCCGGACGGCGGGCGGCGTCCGATCGCGGCGGCCCGGGTGAGCACGTCACGCGCCTGGGCGACGACCTCGGAGCCGTACGGGGTCAACCGCACCCCCGCGGGCCCGCGTTCGAAGACGTCAGCGCCGAAGTAGCGCTCGATGCGGCGGAGTTGGGTGCTCATCGCGGGCTGCGAGTAGCCGAGCTCGGCCGCGGCCCTGCCGACGCTGCCCGCGTCCGCGATCGCGCACAGCACCCGCAGGTGCCGCAGCTCCAACTCCACCGTTCACTCCTTCGTCCCCGCCACGACTTCCAGCGGACTTCAACAAATCATCTCGATACCGGTCACTTTCCCGCCTCTCGGGCCCCCCTTTGAACGATCATCGGGCGCTGCGGTTAGCATATGAGCGCCACCTAGCTCGAAAGATAGGCCCCGTGACTGCCAACGACGACTCGTTCACCAACTGGAAGACCCGCGAGGAGATCGCGGAGTCGATGATCCCGCTCATCGGGAAGCTGCACCGGGAGAGGGACGTCACCGTCCTGCTCCACAGCCGCTCCTTGGTGAACAAGTCGGTGGTCAGCATCCTGAAGACGCACCGCTTCGCCCGGCAGATCGCGGGCGAGGAGCTCTCGGTCACCGAGACGCTGCCGTTCCTGCGGGCCCTCACCGAGCTGGACCTCGGCCCGTCCCAGATCGACCTCGGCATGCTGGCCGCCACCCACAAGGCCGACGACCGCGGGCTGAGCGTCGAGGCGTTCACGGCCGAGGCCGTCGCCGGGGCCACCGGCGCCGGGAAGATCGAGCGGGGCGAGGGGCGCGACGTCGTCCTGTACGGCTTCGGCCGCATCGGCCGGCTCGTGGCCCGTCTGCTGATCGAGAAGGCCGGTTCGGGCACCGGTCTGCGGCTGCGCGCCATCGTCGTGCGCGGCGGCGGCGACCAGGACATCGTCAAGCGGGCGTCGCTGCTGCGCCGCGACTCCATCCACGGCCAGTTCCAGGGCACGATCACCGTGGACGAGGCGAGCGGCACGATCTTCGCCAACGGCAACGCGATCAAGGTGATCTACGCGAACGACCCGTCCGAGGTCGACTACACCGCGTACGGCATCAAGAACGCCATCCTCATCGACAACACCGGCAAGTGGCGCGACCGCGAGGGCCTGTCCAAGCATCTGCGCCCCGGTGTCGACAAGGTCGTCCTGACCGCTCCCGGCAAGGGCGACGTCCCCAACATCGTGCACGGCGTCAACCACCACACGATCAAGCCGGACGAGCAGATCCTGTCCTGCGCGAGCTGCACCACCAACGCCATCGTGCCGCCGCTGAAGGCGATGGACGACGAGTACGGTGTGCGGCGCGGCCATGTGGAGACCGTCCACTCGTTCACCAACGACCAGAACCTGCTGGACAATTACCACAGCTCCGAGCGCCGGGGCCGCAGCGCGGCCCTGAACATGGTCATCACCGAGACCGGCGCGGCCTCAGCCGTCGCCAAGGCGCTGCCCGACCTCAAGGCACGGATCACCGGCAGCTCGATCCGCGTCCCCGTGCCGGACGTCTCCATCGCGATCCTCAACCTCCAGCTGGAGCGCGAGACGACCCGCGAGGAGGTCCTGGAGCATCTGCGCGAGGTGTCGCTGACCTCGCCGCTGCGCCGCCAGATCGACTTCATCAGCGCGCCCGACGCGGTCTCCAGCGACTTCATCGGCTCGCGCCACGCCTCGATCGTCGACGCCGGCGCGCTGAAGGCCGAGGGCGACAACGCGATCCTCTACCTCTGGTACGACAACGAGTTCGGCTACTCCTGCCAGGTCATCCGCGTCGTCCAGCACGTCTCGGGGGTGGAGTACCCGACCTACCCGGCCCCGGCGGTCTGATCCGCTCCGGCCGCCCGGCACCGCGTCCGCGGGCGCCGGGCGGCCGTACGCGGTGCGTCGCCCCCGCC
>NZ_AGBF01000375.1 GCF_000225525.1 Streptomyces zinciresistens K42
GCTGAGCCCGCCCGGCCCGCCGACCGCGTCCGCGGGCGCCTCGGCCGCGTCCCCGTGTGGGGGCTGCTGCCCGCCGCGGCACTGATCGGTGCCGTGGGCGGCGGTGTGTACGGGCAGGTCAAGCCCGCGCAGTACACGGCGACCAGTTCGGTCGTGGCCGTGCCCAACGGCACGACGTCCGCCGACTGCACCGACGCGCTGGGCTTCGCGCAGGCGTACGGCCGGGTCGCCACGCAGCTCGCGGTGCTCGGGGACGCGCAGGTGTGGGCGGGCGTGCCGGTGTCGACGCTGCGCGAGAGCGTGAAGGTGGCGACCTCCCCGGACGCGCCGATGGTCGCGGTCTCGGCGACCTCGTCGTCGCCCGCGCAGGCCGTCGACATCGCCAACGCCGTGTCCCGCGCGCTGATCAGCGAGGCGGGCTTCAGCAAGGAACGGACGGGCATCCGCCTCGAACGGCTCTCGCGCGCCCTGAAGCCGGGCGAGCCGTCGTCGGCGTCGCCCGCGCTGACCGCGCTCGTGGGCGGCAGCGGGGGCGGGCTCCTCGGCGGGCTCGCGCTGCTCGCGCGGCCCCGGCGGCACGGCCAGGACGGCCAGGACGGTGACGGGGAGGACCGCGGCGTGCCCTCGGTGCCCGGTCCCGCCGCCGCATCCGACGCCCGCGGGACGCTCGGATGACCGCCACGGTGACGCGGGCCCTGTCGGTCGAGGTCTGCACGGACGAACGCGCCTTCGCGGCGCTGGCCGGCCAGTGGGACCGCCTGCACCGGGCGTCCCCCTCGGCGACGGCGTTCCAGAGCCACGCCTGGCTGCACTCCTGGTGGGTGTCGTACGGCGTGCCGGGCCGGCTGCGGCTGGTCCTGGTGCGCAGGGAGGGCGAACTCGTGGCGGCGGCGCCGCTGATGCGGGTGCACCGCCCGCTGCCCGCGGTGGTGCCGCTGGGCGGCACGATCACCGACTTCTGCGACGTGCTGCTGGACGAGTCGGCGGGCGCGCCGGCCGCGGCGGCCCTGGCGGACGGGCTCGCGGACCTGGCCCGCACCGCGCTGGTCGACTTCCGCGAGGTGCGGCCGGGCGGCGCGATGGAGCGGGTCCACCTGTGCTGGCGCGGTCCGCGCCGCCGGCTGCCCGACTCGGTCTGCCTGGAGCTGCCCGCCCTGCCCATGGAGGGGCTGGTCGGCCGGCTGCCCGCGGCGCGCGCCCGGCGGATCCGCAACAAGGCCAACCAGCTCAGCCGGCTGGGTGTGCGGTGGCGGGCGGTCGGCGACGACGAGACGGAGGGCGCACTGCGCCGGCTGCTGGAGCTGCACCGGTTGCAGTGGGCGGACCGGCAGGTGTCGCCGGAGCATCTGCGGCCGCGGTTCCTGGAGCACCTGGTGCGCGCGGGGGTGCCGATGGCCCGCTCGGGGCAGGCCAGGGCGACCGAGTTCCTGCTCGACGGCACGGTGGTCGCGGTCAACTTCTCGCTGCTGTCGGACCGTCTGATGGGGATGTACATGTACGGCTTCCATCCGACGCTGCGCGAGCGCCGGGTGGATGTGGCGACGATGCTGCTCAACGCCACCACCGAGGATCTCGGCCCCGGCGACCCGCGCGCGCTGAGCCTGCTGCGCGGGGACGAGCCGTACAAGTACCGCTGGTGTCCCGAGACGGTCGTCAACCAGCGCTTTCTGCTGGCCAGGCGGCGTACCGCCCCGCTGCTGGCGGCCGCCGCGGGTGAGGCGGACGCCCGGCAGCGGGCCAGGCGGCTGCTGCGCACGGACCCCTCCCTGCCCGATCAGCGGTAGCGCTTCGCCCGGGCGAGACAGGCGGAGGAGGCGCCGCCCGCCTCCTGACCCAGCCACTTCTGGAGTTCGGCCGGGGTGCAGCCGGGCGGCAGGGAGGCGAGGGCCGCCGGTGCGGGGACGGGCGTGGTCGCGGGCGGGTCGGGAGTCGGGGTCGGCGTCGGCGTCGAGGTCGGCGTCGGCGTCGGCGTCGGGGTCGGGGTCGGGTCGGGGGTGGCGGCCGGGACCGGGGTCGGGGCCGGGGTGAGCGGCCCCGGGTCCGGCCGCGGGGCGAGGGCGCCGGACAGCAGCACGCGGTAGAGGGCGGAGGCCCGCGGGTTGTCCGAGCAGAGCCACACGCCGTGCGGGCAGTAGTCGGTGATGGTCTGGTAGAGCGGCTTGTACTGGTCCATCCAGGCCAGCATCCGCAGCATGTACGTGATGTTGTCGCCGTTGCGGAACAGGCCCCACTCCGGGTAGGAGATCGGCTTGCCGTGCCTGCGCGCGAAGTCCACCTGGTACTGGAGGCCGTAGGGCTCGGTGACCTGCTCGTCGAAGCTGAGCCCGCGCGGCTGGTCGTAGGAGTCCATGCCGACGATGTCGACGACGTCGTCGCCGGGGTAGCACCGCGGCCAGGGGACGGCGTCGGTGCCCCGGCTCGGGGCGAAGTCGAAGCGGAAGCGGGCCCCTTCGACCGCGCGCATGGTGGTCACGATCCGCCGCCAGTACCGCTTCCAGCTCTGCGGGTCCGGGGCGCAGCGGTGGGTGTAGGTGATGCCGTTCATCTCCCAGCCGAGCACGATGACGGTGTCCGGCACGCCGAGCGCGACCAGGCGCCGGGCCAGTGTCCTGAAGTGGGCGTCGAAGGCTCCGGAGGCGGCGCGCCGCAGCAGGGCGCGGACCTCCCGGTCGGGGACGTCCGCCTCGTTGCGCTCCATCATCGGCACGTTGACCACGAGCATCCGGTCGGCGCGGGCGCGCCGCCAGGCGGCCCAGGTGTCGAGGAAGCCGTTGGCGCCCTCGATGTTGCTCCAGACGTCGCCCGGGAGGTACGTGTGCCCGACGCGGGGTTCCTGGCCGCCGAGCCAGCGGCCGAGTTCCCGCATGCGTCTGACTCCGGTGGGGCCGTAGTGCAGGAACGCGCCGAACGCGGGTGCGAGCGCGGGCCTGCCCGGCGGGGCGTGCGCGCCGGCGGGCGGCTCCGCGGAGGGCGCGGGGGCGG
>NZ_AGBF01000374.1 GCF_000225525.1 Streptomyces zinciresistens K42
CGCAGGACCGCGCCTTTCTCCCCGGCCGGGGCGGCGTCGTACTCGGCAACGATCCGAAGCTTGTACGCCGCGGAAAACGTCCGCCGCTTCGGCTTCGGCGCCGGATCGTCACCGGCGGCGGGTATCGGGGTGATGCTGGCCATACTGAGGGGATCTCCTGTCTCGCCCATCCAGACTAACCCGACAAACCGGGTGTCTCAGTTGAGACTGTCAGAGAGGGGCTCGGCTCGACTTGACTGGCGCTGACCAGGTCAGCGCCTGCTGTCTCCGGGCGCGAGAAGGCTGGTGACCTCGGCGATCGCATCAGCCGAGGGGTGGAAGTAACGCCGCACGTTCTCCGGCTTCTTGTGCCGCGACTTCGCCATGAGCATCGGCAGGCTGGCCCCGGCCTCACCGAGGTGGGTGAGGCCGGAGTGCCGGTACTCGTGCAGGTCCCAGCCCGTTCCCGCCACACCCCCGACAGCCGTGTGCGCGTCCAGGAGGGCGCGGGCCTGCCCGTACGACAGCCGGACCAGCCCGGTGTCCGGGCACACGTCGCGCCGGCTGACGACCTTCCCGGGGCTCGGCTTGCGGTGGGTGACGAACACCGGCCCGCGGGTACGGCCCTTGATCAGTCGGGGCAGCAGGCGGGCGGTGCCGGCGTCCCAATACACGGGCTCCATGACGTAGTCCTCGCGCGGGGCGCCGCGGCGTCGGGTGCGCGGCTTCGCGCCCTTGGCCCTCACCGGGGCCCTGCGGGCGGCGAGGTCCAGCTCCTCAATGTTGACGCCGAGGATCTCCTCCGCCCGTGCGACGGTCTTGTAGAGCATCCGCCAAAGCGTCTTCTCCGGGAGGTGGAACTCGCGTCGGGCGATCAGCCGGTCGACGGCCATCTTCGAGCGGGCCGGCTTCTCCGAGTCCGGCGGGGGCATCCGCTTCACCCAGGCCGGGACAGCCGGGCCGTCGTACCCGCGCTCGGCGCACCAGCCCAGCCATGACAGCACCGACGCCCGCCGGGCGTTCCACGTGTTGACCGCGGCCTCGCCCCACAGCTGTTCGAGGGCGCCGCCGATCTCGTCGTCCGCGACGGTTGCGAGTGGGCGGGTCTCGCCGAGGTGTTCGGCGGTCTTGCCGACGCCAATTCCGTACGACCGGAGCGTGTTCGCGTTGTCGAGTGAGTCGAGGAACACGTCGGCCGCCGCGCGGACGGTCAACGCCTTCCCGACGGGCAATCGTACGACGGCGGGCACAGCTTCCCCCTTGCCACAGATAACGGGGCCGCTTCACGCACGGCCCCGAGAACGCCGCCGCAGGTCGTGATCAGCGATGCCACAGATAATAGGGCGTTATCTGAGGGAAGACTTCGGACCGGTCCCGCGACCGACACCCCGTCAGCCGCCCACCAGGGCCGACAGATCCTTAGCGCCGGTTTTCGTTCCGATGTTCCTCAACCCCCGTGATCCCCGCGAGTTCACGCAAACTGAAGGGTTCTCGGTGGGAACTCAAGGGTCCGTCGTCGTGCTCTGTGGAGTTGCTTCCGTGGGTTCGAGGGCAACTCGCGACCTTGCCGTTCCTGGTCCCTTGGACGGGTAGGACGCCGAGCGGGTTAGCCAAGAGGGCGGCGGTAGCGCAACTTGTCGCGAGAGGCCCCACCGGTGGTGTCTTCCACGGCTGTGCCGTCTGCGTGCCAGCCGGCAGCTTCGTAGAAGCGCCGGGCGCGACGATTGTCTTCCAGGACCCACAAGGTGGCTTGCGTGTACTCGGCCTGTCGGAGAGTCGTCAACGTGGCCAGCGTCAAGTGCTTCCCGATCCCAGTGCCCCAGACCTCGGGCATCGCGTAAAGCGTGCCGATTTCCGCGACGGCAGGGGTCTCCTGAGACGGGCCGAAACCTGCGAATCCGACGATCCCCGCGTCGGTTTCGGCTACCAGTACTCCCGACAATGGCCATCGTGTCTCCGCGATGCGTGTCTTCCACTCGGACTCTTCGCGGCTTGGGTCCATGGCGTCGAGGTAGGGCTGGGGGACGAGACCGGCAAAGGCCGCCTGCCAGGAGCGCACGTAAACACCGGCGACCGCTGATGCGTCATCAGGCCATGCCTGTCGAGGCTGCATGGCCGTCATTCTTCAAGTCCCGTCAATCCGGGCCAAGTTCTTTTCCCTGGGGTGATGCCGAGTGCCCGGCTGCCTGTTCCAGTAGTGCCCGTGCGGAGTCCGCGTAGCGCATCGCGGTCTTCTCGTCGAGCCCCGCCTCGGCGGGGTGAAGCGGATCGGGCCCTTGGGGCAGAGCCTCTTCGAGCTGCCGGTCGACGCGGAGCCGCTCCAGCGTCGCGTCCTGGCCGCGCATCGAGGCGCTGATCCAGTGGTTGCTGGCGCGGCTGGTCTTGGTGGCAGTCTGGTTGTTGATCAGCAGATGGAGGTTCGCGGTGCTCGGCCACCGGTTTCGCCGGTGCTCCAGCCAGTCGAGCAGCAGTTTCAGGGTGAGGTCGTCGAGCGGGCGGCCGCGTCCGGCGATGGTCAGCCGTCGGTTGCCGAGGTCGACGTCGTCGAGCATGAGCATGCCGATCTGGGCGACCCGGGCGGCGTGCACCGCCGCGAAGGCGAGGATGAGTCGTGTTGCCGGGGTGGTGGCCGCCGCGACGGACCGGCCGATCTGGGCGGGGACCAGCGGCTGCAGCACGCCGTACTCGTACTGGCCTACCTTGATCCGGCTGGTCGGGTTGCGGAAAAGCAGCCCACTCCATTTGGCCCAGGAGAACAGCGAGCGCAGGGCCACGAGTTGGTCGTGTCGCTGGTGGCCGTGCAGTGTCTTGATGTAGGTTCGGACGTCGTTGCGAGTCACTTCCCGCAGGTGGTCATAGCGGTCCGACCATTCCAGCAGGGCCGGCCGACACGGTTGAGGTAGAGCCAGACCGTGCCTTCCCGTCGCGGGAGGCTGCGGGGGCCACCGTCACGCAGAACGCGGGTCCAGCGCTGGGCCTCTGAGCGGATGCCGGGTGCGAGACCCTTCAGACGCTCGGCGAGCCAGCCCTCGAAGGAGGGTTCG
>NZ_AGBF01000373.1 GCF_000225525.1 Streptomyces zinciresistens K42
GCCCCGCCGGCGGGCGGCACGCGCAGGACCCCGGGGCAGACCGCGAGGAGGCCGGCGATCAGGGCGGCCCGCACGAGCGCCCCCGCGGTCCCCTTGACGGTGATCGCGGTCGCGGCGGCGGCGAACGGCAGTCCGCAGCGCGTCAGCAGACGCAGGTTCACCACGCCGCCGCCGAGGCCCGCGGGCAGCACCTGGTTGGCGGCCGTGGCGGCGAACTGGCCTGCCAGGAGCCGCCCTTGCGGCAGCCGTCCCGGCACCGCGCCCTGCTGGGCCAGCGCCGCGCAGGGCCACGTCGCGAGGGCGGCGACGCCGGCTGCCAGCAGCCATCCCTGGTCGGCGAGGGTGAGCCGGACGGCGCCGCTGTGCAGCACCGGCCAGTGGCGCCGGACCAGATAGGCGGCGGCCAGCAGGACCACGAGGGTGAGGGCGGTGTGCCAGGGGGCGTGCCCCCGGCGGGGTGCGGTGAGCGCCGGTTGCGGCGTCATTCAGGTCCGCCCGCGCCCGGCGCGGGGGCGACGCGGACGTCCAGTCCGGCGAGCCGGTGCCGCGGCCAGTCCCGGGCGTGGCGCGGCGGTGTGCCGCCGGGCCTGCTGAGGACGCCGACCGGGACCTCGCGCGTGGTGCGCAGGATCGCGGACAGGGTGGTGTTGGCGTTGTGGCCGCTCACCGCGCCGGAGGCGCAGCCGGTGTAGTACGCGACGGGGACGGAGTCGTATCCGGTGAGCAGGCACGGCGGCCGTACGCCGAGCCGGTGGAGTCCCGCCGCGGAGCGCGCCCAGTCGACGCGGGCGGCGGTGATGCGCGCGACGGTGCGCTCCAGGACGACGTACTGCACGGTGAGATGGCCCGCGAGGGCCAGTCCGACCGCAGCGGCGGCCACCGGGCGCCACCGGCCGCGGGGGGCGAGAAGGTGCGCCAGCGCGTCGGCGACGGGGAGGGCGAGCAGCGCGTAGGCGGGCAGGAGGAAGCGGGGGGCCGCGTAGCCGATGAGGAACAGGTAGGGGACGGCGGCCGTGGTGGCGCAGGCGAGCGGGAGCAGGGTGCGGGGGGTGCGCCCGGCCCGGACGGCGAGCGTCAGGGCGTAGCCGGCGAGGAGCGGAAGGGCGAACCACCAGAGGTAGACGGTCGGATAGGGCATCTCGGCGTTGCAGGGCCGGCACAGCGTGATGCCGGCGAGGCTGCGCATCTGGTCGTCGACGGCGAGGTTCCAGCCCAGGTCGCCCTGGATGCGGGAGGCCTCGTTCAGCCGCTCGCGCAGGCCGCCGTACGCGGCGTACGCCTCGACGACCCACTCCAGGGCCCCGGCGGCGAGGCCCGCGGCGAGGAAGGCGCCGAGCCGCCGGTGGCGGCCCGCGACGGCGAGGAGGAGCAGCGGCACCGTGACCCAGACGGCGTCGGTGGGCCGCATCCACGCCATCAGGGCGGCGGCCGCGAAGACGCCCCACAGGGCCCGCCGGTCGGGCAGGAGGCCGGCGCGGGCCCGCAGGAAGCAGCCGACGCAGATCAGCGCGCCGAACGCGACCCAGAGGTTGGGCATGGCCTGCGGCCCGTAGAAGAGGGTCACCCACAGGGTGGCGAAGAACGCTCCGGCGCCCGCGAGGACACGGGTCGGGAACAGGCCCCGCCAGGCGCGCAGGGCGAGGTGGAGGCCGAGTCCGGACAGGACCGCGAGGTAGACGCGCAGCAGCGCGGTGGACGACGACCAGGAGGCGACGGGCCACACCAGCAGGGACACGCCTCGCGCGCGGGGGGCGCTGAAGAACGCGGCCGGCGCGGCGTCGCCCGCCTGGCTGACGTAGACGATCTCGTCCCAGCCGAGGCCCATCGTGGGCCGTACGAGCAGGAGTTGGGCGAGGGTGAACGCGGCGGCGACGGCCGCCGGCGGGGCCGCGCCGCGGGGCGGCCACCGCCTCGGGGGCACGGTTCGCGGGGTGCGCCGTCCGCCGCGCACGAGCGTCGGCTGTGTGCCCTGGGCCATCGTCCATCCCTCACCCCCCACACGCCGCGGGGCCTGTCGTCCCCGTGGCCCGGCGAGGGGTCGGCGGGGATCGCCGGAACGTCAGCACGCACGTCACGCAAACCATGCGAGAACATGCGAGACCGTGCGAGAACAGGAACAAACTAGCGCGAGGGTGACGCTTCCGGCGCGAGGGGTTCGGCCAGGCGGGGAGGGGCGCGTCCGGGGCCGGCGGCGCCGTGCGGGGCCCCGGCGCGGGCCCGGCGGGCGAGGCCGCCCGGATGCCACACTCGGCTGTGTGACCCCGACCTACGAAGACCTCCTCGCCCGCGCCGGGTCCCTGCCCCGCGACGGCCGCCGCGCCGTCCTCGGCATCGCGGGCAGCCCCGGTTCGGGCAAGACGACCCTCGCCGAACGCCTGGTGCGCGACCTGAACGGCGGCGGGCCGCCGTGGGCGGCGCACGTGCCCATGGACGGATTCCACCTCGCCGACGCGGAGCTGGACCGGCTCGGGCTGCGCGACCGCAAGGGGGCGCCCGAGACCTTCGACGCGGCGGGCTACGCGGCGCTCCTGGGGCGGCTGCGGGAGCCGGGCGACGGCGCCGTCGTGTACGCGCCGGGCTTCGAGCGCGTCCTCGAACAGCCGATCGCGGGGGCCGTGCCGGTGGAGCCGGCGGCCCGGCTGATCGTCACCGAGGGGAACTACCTGCTGCTGGACACGGGCGCGTGGACGCGCGTGCGGGCGCAGCTCGACGAGGTGTGGTTCTGCGCGCCGGACGAGGCGGAGCGGCTGCGGCGGCTGCTCGCCCGGCACGAGGAGTTCGGCAAGTCGCACGAGGCGGCGGTGGCCTGGGTGATGCGCTCCGACCAGCGCAACGCGGCACTGGTCGCGGCCACCCGGGACCGCGCCGGGCTCGTCGTCCCCGCGAGCGCGCTGCCCGGCCCGCGGGAGGAACCGGCCTCCCGCGCCGGAACCTGAGCGGGCCGGGGACGGGTTCGGCCGCTTCGGGCTGAACTCCGGCACACCGCGGGCCGTACCCGTCTGCACGGCGGAACGTCCGCCGGTACGGCTCCCGGTGCGGCTCCCGGCACCGGCAGCCGCAGCGGACGGCGCTGACACGGAGCGGATGATGGCACTCGAACAGCACGCGGGCACGCCCCCGGGACCGCCGGACCCGGCGTCGGGGGCGGAGCC
>NZ_AGBF01000372.1 GCF_000225525.1 Streptomyces zinciresistens K42
GTGCCGCTCCGGCCGCCGACACCGCGAGGGCCGCGACGAATCCGCGCCTGCCCGGCCCGTCACCGCCCATGTCCGCACCCCAGGTCCTCGCTCAGCGTGGTCGTGACGGCCACCCTGGCGCGGCTCACCCGCCGGACGCAAGAAAGGCGGCAGCCGTCGCAGGGGGTGCAGCCCGCGGGAGTCCCGCCGGTCGTCGGCCGTGCCGCCCCGTACGGGGCCGGTCCCGTCCGCCGCCCCCGGCACCGCTCACCAGGAGCGGCTGCCCATGCCCGTCCGGTTCCGCCACAGCTTGTCCTGGACGCCCAGGCGCTCCCGCAGCCGGGTCAGCCGGGGCATCCGGGCCCGCGACTCCTGCGAGACGCGGTCCAGTTCCTCCAGCAGCCGGCGTGAGCGGTGCTCGGTGTCCAGTTCGTCGATCATGCGGTCCACCTCGGTCAGCACCGCGCCGAGGAGCTGCCACTGACGCTCCTCGTGCTCGGACGCCTCGCGCAGCAGCGGGGCGAGCCTGTCGCGGGTGCCGGCCGCCGTGCGCAACTCCGTGGACAGCCGGGTCTCGGCCGCGTCGGCGTTGCTGCTGACGTGCGTGGTGACCAGGACCGAGAAGCTGACGACCGCGTCCGCGATCTCCGACAGCAACTGCTCCAGGACCCTCCCGGTCTCCTTCGCGAACAGCGGCTCGGGCTCGCGGTCCCTGGCCAGGTCGGTCAGCGTGCGGGCGAGCACGCGGAGCACGACCGTGCAGATCTCCAGGGTGTCGAGGCCGGTCCGCAGCACCACCCGGTGCAGCACGCTGTCGCGCACGCGGGGATTGAGCCGCAGACTGTCCTCCGCCTGCCGCAGCGCCGCGTCCACCTCGATGATGTCGTGGTCCAGCCGGCGGGCCTCGTGCAGCCGGGCGGCGGCCCGCTCGAACGGCTGGCGGCCGGCCGCCTCCTCGCCGATGCGCAGCATCAACTGCCGCAGCCGGCGGGCCAGTCCCTCCAGCGACTCGCCGGCCTCGTCCACCCACACCGGGGGCGCCAGCAGCAGATTGAAGCCGAGGCCCACCACGGCCCCGATCAGCGTCTCCAGGACACGCGCCCACGCGGTGTCGCCGACGGTCGTCACACCGAGGACCAGCATCGCGCTGATCGCCACCTCGGGCACGTACTCGTCGACGCGCACCAGGTGCCCCACCCCGAGCGCGGCCACGATCAGCAGCCCCAGGCTCCACCAGGTCAGACCGACCAGCAGGCTGAAGGCGATGGCGACCAGGACGCCCGCCACGACCGCGTTCACCCGGCGGATGCCGTTGGTGAGCGTGGCGTACAGGGTGACCTGGACGACCAGGAGCGCGGTCAGGGGGGCGGTGAGCGGCGCCGCCTCGGGACTCAGGCGCAGCGCGATGACGTACGCGATCGTCGCCGCGGCGGCCGAACGCAGCGTCTGGACCACCACGGGATCCCGGCGCAGCCTCCCGAGCCGCTCCAGGGGCCCCCTCCCCTCACGTGCCTCACGCATCCTCGGGCCGTTCCCCTTCCGTGCTCGCGGACACCGGTTGCGGAACGCGACGGTCCGCAAGAAGTCCCAGCGTGATCGCAGCCGCCGCGGTACGGCAAGTGGGCGGGCCGGTGATCATCGACACCCGCGCGGGGCCCGTCCTCCGATCTGCTCCGGACCGGGCCCGGCCCGGGGAGGGTCGCGCACCCGGCGCAGGGCGCGCGCCGGCGGCCCTCTTCATCATCCCCGCCGCCCCGGCGAGCGGCATCCCGGCCGCCGGGGCGCCGTCAGACCCCCAGCCTGTCCAGGAAGGCGGACAGGTTGGCCGTGGTGCGGGCGATCTGCTGCTCCGGCGTCAGGCTCTCCTCGAAGCGGCCCCCCGGGCCGGGCGGCTTCCTGCCGCGCACGTAGAGCGAGCAGTCCAGGTCCGTGCACATGTACAGGCCGACCGAGTTGCCCTCGCGGCCGGCCGGCCCCGCCTTGCGGGCGGTCATCAGCGAGACACCGCCCCCGGGATGGGTCGTCAGGCACAGCGAGCACATGCTGCGGTGCAGGAAGCCGCGCCGCGAGGACGACGACCGCAGGGTGACGCCCACCGTCCGGCCCGCCCGCTCGGTCACGAGAAAGCTGCGATCGGGCGCCCCGGGATCGCGCCAGCCCAGGAAGTCGAGGTCGTCCCAGGGGCGTTCGCCGAGGTCGCGGGGGAGGTTGACGCGCTTCGCCTCGCCCTGGGAGCAGTTGACGAACGAGTTGCGGATGTCCTGCTCGCCGAGTGGTCTCATCAGGGGCTCCGGGATCGGTCGACGGAAAACTAGGGGTCCTAGGTACGTGCCTAGATTAAGCAGCCTGAGTGGAGGAGAGCCAGTGGATTCCGGAACGACCCCGTCCCCGCGGGTCCGCGCCGTCCTGCGGCATGTCGCGGCGTCCGCGAGCGGACCGGCCGTGCGCCCCGGGGTGCGCGTCACCCTCAACTTCCACCCGGACCGGCCGGTCCGCGGCCGGCCCCTGCTGGACGCCCTGGCGCGCGACGGCGCCTACCACTCCCAGTTCGTCACCGGCACCGGCAACGGCGGTCTCACGGCTTACCCCGGCGGCGACCGGCACCGCTGGGAGAGCAGGATCTTCGCCGGGCTCTACGACGACGCGGGCCCCCACGAGCGTCCCGTGTACGGCGCCCTGAACTTCCGTCACCAGTGCGTCGGCGCCGCCCCCCGGTTCGGCTCCGCCCATCTGCGGCTGACCGCCGCCGTGCTCGGGCGCACCACCTTCTGCTACCCGGACAGCGCCGCCGGGCCGGCCGACTTCGCGGTCGCCGCCGCCATGCGCCTGACCGCACTCGCCGAGGCCGGCGGCCGAGACGCCCTGGACGACTACGTCGAGGCACACGTCCACGGCGGCGTCGTCCTCGCCCGCGACGTGGAGGCGATCGTCCTGGACGCCTGCTACCGCGGCACCCCCGTCGAGACCTCGGCCCGCCGCCTGCCGTTCCCCGTCGAGTGGCACCCCGGCTACCGGCTCACCGTGGCCGGACTGCGCCGGCACGCCGACTTCCGCGGCCGCGAGTACGCCGACCTGGGGGCCCTGATCGCCGAGGACGGCCGGATCGACCCGCGGATCATCGGGGACGCCGCCCGCACGGGACGCCACGCGCTCCAGGACCTGAAGAAGGTGTGGCACACCCTGGCGCGGTTCGGCGCCCCGCCCGGCGCGGGCACGGCCCGCTCCGAC
>NZ_AGBF01000371.1 GCF_000225525.1 Streptomyces zinciresistens K42
GCCCGCGCCGGACCCGGCGCCCGTCGCCCCGGTCGCCCCCGGGCCCGAGTACGCCACCCGCGAGGAACTGGAGGACATCGCGGGCAAGCTCCGGCAGATGTCCCGCATCCAGCTCCAGATGATGTCCCAGCTCTCCCAGCTGCTCGCCCTGCAGACCACCGCCACCGCGGACCGGCTCAACGGCAGGGTCGCCAAGTGAGCGCGCTCGACGGCATGTCCGCCGCCCTCGACCAGGACCTCGCGGAGATGGCCGACCTCTCCCGGCGCATCACCGAGCAGATGACGACCGGGACCCCGGCCGCTCCCACCGGGACCCCGGCCGCTCCCACCGGGACCCCGGCCGCTCCCACCAGGGCCCCGGCCCCGCCGGCTGCGGCGTCCGCCCCGCCCGCCGGGCCCCCGCTCCCGCCCACCGCCCCGCCGCGCGTCCACGGCCCCCGGGTCACGGTCGGACGCGGCTCCGGGATGGTGCGGGCGGCCTCCCCGCTCGCCCAGCAGGAGCACCTGGCCGACCTGGTACGCCGCTACACGGCCAGGACACCGACCTCCAAGCGCATCGCGGCCCGCTACCGCCGCGTCCTGGCCGACAGCCGGGCCGTCGTCGGATTCCGCAGCGCCACCAAGGAGATGCTCTACCCCCTCGCGGGCCGCCGGGCGGCCGGAGCGCGCCTGGAGGACGTCGACGGCAACGAGTACGTCGACATCACCATGGGCTTCGGCGTCCTCCTCTTCGGCCACGAACCGGACTTCGTGACCGAGGCCGTCCGCGCGCACCTCTCCCGCGGCATCCAGCTCGGTCCGCGCGCCGTGGAGACCGGCGAGGCCGCCGAACTCCTCGCCGCACTCACCGGAGCCGAGCGCGTGGCCTTCGCCAACTCCGGCACGGAGGCCAACTCCGCCGCCCTCCGGCTGGCCCGCGCCGCCACCGGCCGCGACAAGGTCGTCACCTTCCTGGGCGCCTACCACGGCCACGCCGACAACGTCCTCGGCCGCCCCTCCGGCAGCGGCGCCGACCGGCTCACCGTGCCCGTCTCACGGGGCATCCCGCGGTCGGCCGTCGCCGACCTCCTGGTCCTCGACTACGGCAGCGACAGCGCCCTGGAGGCCATCGAGCGGCACGCGGCCGAGATCGCCGCCGTCGTCGTGGAGCCGGTGCAGAGCAGGCATCCCGCCCTGAGACCCGTGGAGTTCGTGCGCAAACTGCGCGAACTGACCCGCCGGCACGGCATCGTGCTGCTCTTCGACGAGATGCTGACCGGGTTCCGCCCCGCCGCCCGCGGCGCCCAGGAGCTGTACGGCGTCACCCCCGACCTCGCCACCTACGGCAAGCTGCTCGGCGGCGGCTTCCCCATCGGCGCCGTCGCCGGCCGCGCCGACATCATGGACGGCGTCGACGGCGGCCACTGGTCCTACGGCGACGACAGCTACCCGCCCTCCGACACCACCTTCTTCGGCGGTACGTACATCCAGCACCCGGTCTCGATGGTCGCCGCCCGTGCCGTGCTCACCCACCTCAAGGAGCACAGCCCCCGCCTCCAGGAGCGGCTCAACGCCCGCACCGCCGGACTCGCCGACACGCTCAACGCGTTCTTCGACACCGAGGGATTCCCCCTGCGGATGAGCCACTTCGGCTCCCAGTTCCGCTTCGAGCACCGCGCCGACCTCGAACTGCTCTACCACCACCTGATGCTGCGCGGCGTCCATGTGTGGGAGTGGCGCAACTTCTTCCTGTCCACCGCCCACACCGACGCGGACGTCGCGTACGTCGCGGACGCGGTACGGGACTCGCTGCGCGAGCTCAGGTCGGCGGGCTTCTTCCCGGACACCCGGCCCGCCGTCACCAAGGCCCCGCCGCCCGAGCCGGCACCCTCCGAGCCGGCACCCTCCGAGCCGGCACCTTCCGAGTCGGCACCTTCCGAGTCGGCACCCTCCGAGCCCGCCCCGGTGGCCGCCATGGCCTGGAACGCGGCGGCGGTCGCCGCGGCCGCCCCGGCTCCCGCGCTCCCGGCTCCCGCGCTCCCGGCTCCCGCGCTCCCGGCTCCCGCACTCCCGGCTCCCGCACTCCCGGCTCCCGCGTCCCCGGCTCCCGCACTCCCGGCTCCCGCGTCTCCGCGCGCCGCACGCACCGCCGACTTCAGCGTCTACTTCTTCGGCGACTATCCCCACGAGCAGTCGGACGGCGCCGGGCGCTACGAACTCCTCATGGACGTCGCCCGCTTCGCCGACCGGCACGGCTTCCACGCGCTGTGGATGCCCGAGCGCCACTTCCACTCCTTCGGCGGCCTCTTCCCCAACCCGGCCGTCCTGGCCGCCGCGCTCTCCCGGGAGACCCGGCGCATCCGCCTCAACGCCGGCTCCGTCGTGCTGCCCCTCCACGACCCCATCCGGGTCGCCGAGGAGTGGTCCATGGCCGACAACCTGTCCGGCGGACGCGTCGGCATCGGCGTCGCGAGCGGCTGGAGCGCCAACGACTTCGCCTTCTTCCCCGACCGCTTCGGACGGCACCGGGAGCTGATGTACGAACAGCTCGCGCAGGTAAGGCAGTTCTGGCGCGGCGACGCCCTGCGGCGGACCACCGGAGACGGCGGCGAGGCCGAACTGCGGCTCTATCCGCGCCCGGTGCAGGACAGCCCGCCCCTGTACACCGCGGTGGTCGGCAACCCGGCCTCGTACGAGCTCGCCGCCCGCCACGACCTGGGCGTGGTCACCAACCTCATGACCCAGTCGGTGGAGCAACTCGCCGACAACATCGCCCGCTACCGCGCGGCCAGAGCCCGGCACGGCCTCGACCCGGAGGCCGGACGCGTGGCCGTGCTGCTGCACACCTACCTCGCGGACGACCACGACACCGCCCGCGCCGAGGCGTTCGCCCCGCTGGCGCGCTACATGCGCGCCTCGCTCTCCGTCTTCAGCGGCGTCGCCAACAGCCTCGGGCACCGCATCGACCTGGCCGACCTGAGCGAGGACGACCTGGACGCGGTGTTCCGCCGCGCCTACGGCCGCTACTGCGACCAGCGCGCCCTGATCGGCACCGCCGACAGCGTCCGGCCGGTCGTCGACGCGGTCAGCGCCGCGGGCGCCGACGAGATCGCCGCCCTCGTCGACTTCGGCGTCGCCCCCGGCGACCTGCGCGCGGGCCTGCCCCGGCTGGACGCGCTGCGCCGCCACTACCGCGCGCGGACCACCCCCGCGACCCCCGCCACCCCCGCGGCACC
>NZ_AGBF01000370.1 GCF_000225525.1 Streptomyces zinciresistens K42
GCTTGCCGAGCTGCTGCTGACCCAGCTCCTGGGCATCGACCCCTCTGCCGTGCGCGACGAGTACAGCGAGGCCCTGAACCGGCTCGTCGCCGCGGTGACCGCGGGCAGGGAGCTGGAGGCGCCGGCCGGGCCGCGCGAGCCTCCCCAGGATCTGATGGCGGCGCTGGAAGCGAGTATCCGTGCGTCACGACGCGACGGAGGGGCCCCGTGATGGCACAGGAATTGCTGCGGGAAGCGGCCGCGCTCCTGCGGCGCCGCGCCTCGGAGGCCGCCGAGTCCCCTGACGAGCGGTGGATGGTCGACCAGGACGAGACGGGCGCGCTGGTCGTGGCCGCCTTCACCCCGCAGGACCTCGAAGCGGACGGCACCGTGAGTGGCAGCACTCTGGCCAGCTTCGCCTATCCGGACAGCCCCGGGCGGTACACGTACGCGCGGGCCTTCGCGGTGGCCTCCCACATGGCCGCGCTCGATCCTCAGGGAGTCGTGGCTCTCGCCGCGTGGCTGGAGACGACGGCGTCGTTCGAGGACCGGGCCCAAGAACTCGGCGGCACCGAGGTGGCGGCACCGCTGATCGACCCGGCCGTCCGCTTCGCTCGCCTCTACCTACGGGCGGCCGCCACCGGGTGAACGAAGCAGGCCCGCCTACCGCAGGGTCTCGACGTCCAGACGGGAGAAGACGAGATCGCTCATCTCCGTGACGGGCCCGCGCCACCGCATCGGCGGCACGGGCCGCCGCAGGGCGGCCGGGTAGCTCCCCGCGCCGTAGTCGTTGACCAGCCGGTAGGCGTGGAACCCGTGGGCGTTGAGCGGGCCGATGACGTCGTCGACGGTGTGGCCCTGCTTGACCAGGGTCTTGGGGGTCACCTCGATGGCCAGCTCGACGTCGTCCCGCATCCTGGCCAGGATCGGGGTGAGCCCGAACACGGCGGCGGCCTCCCCTCCCTCTACGTCGATCTTGATCAGCCGTAGTTATGGGGGCGGGACTACCGCCCGGTCGCACATTCGGGCCCGGGCGGAACGGTGAATCGCTACGCTGGTCGCAGGTGCGGCGCTCCCCCCGTGGCGCCGCACCCACCCGCTTTCACGGGCCCTCCCCCTGCCGGCGGACAGGCCCGGTCAGCGCTTCGGTCTCCTGCAAGAGCCGGTCCGTGGGAGCGAAGTCCCCCAAAAGTCCCCCAGCTCGACCGCGAGCACGGCGCGCACGAATGCGGCGAGCGTGATGCTCCCGGTGCGCACTTCGAAGATGCGCAGCACCCCGTCCGCGTACGCGGCGCGGTGTCGACATCCGGCTTGCACGCAGTGCCCCTCGGCAGCCAGGGCGAGCCGCTTGAAGGCGACGTTCTTCTCCTCGGTGAGCTGGGCTGGACAGCCCAGGTGATCCAGCGTGATCCGGATGTGGGCGGGCTTCTCGGGCGGACCGATGGTGATCCGACCGCCGCCGGGCGTGACGTAGCGGCCGGGCGCCACCGAGGCGTACGGATGGATTAGCGGCAGAGCGGTATCCACCGCGTGCAGGGCGGGCAGTCCGTCGTACTCGGTGTAGGGGCCTGCAATGCCGTTGTGCTCGGTTGTCATGCGGTCCTCGTTTCGGTCGCAGGTCGAGCGGCGGGCCGCCTCGTCACGCGCGGGTGCCGGGCACGTTCCACA
This sequence comes from Streptomyces zinciresistens K42, assembly GCF_000225525.1. Classification (GTDB taxonomy): domain Bacteria; phylum Actinomycetota; class Actinomycetes; order Streptomycetales; family Streptomycetaceae; genus Streptomyces; species Streptomyces zinciresistens. Next base: position 1,648 of record NZ_AGBF01000370.1, read on the forward strand.
GCAGTGCGGCGGTCATCGCCAGGAGCGTCTCCGCCTCGGCCCGGTCGGACGCCATCCTTCCAGCCCACCGCGCGCGGCGGCCCACCTTTACCGATCGGGCAGACTCCGACGGCACTAACTGCCACCGCAACAACCTTCGGTGGCAAACGATCGATCGCGACTCCTGCTCGGCGCAGGGCTTGTGCGCGCCGGTGAGGCGGCGCCCGCGGCTGCTACGCGGTGCCGCCTCCGCCCCAGGGACGCCACCGCCTTCGGCCTGCGACCGGGTTCCCGCTCCCGCCTGCGGTCGGTCCACCCTGTTCTCCTCCTGGACGGTCCTGACCGAGCACCGCGGCCTGCACGGCCGGCCAGTCCTGCGCACACCACCACCTGAACAAGTCGCCGGTGGCGAGCACGGGAAAGGGGAGCGTGTCGACGACCCGCTGCTGATACACCTCGGCTGGGCGCTCGGCGGGGTCCAGCCGGTGCTGATGGTTGACGATCAGGGCAGCGCAGGTGACTCGCTGGCCGGGGCGCAGCTGCGGCCACTTCTCCAGATGGCGTCGAAGTTGAGAGGCCAGTTTCTCTCCCGCTGCGCCGGAAGCGGACTTCACTTCCACCAGGCAGGTGGACCCGTTCAGCGCGGCGAGGAGGTCCGCCGACAGGGGGCCACCCAATTCCTCGTCCAGATCGGTGACGGCGAATCCGGCGGCGCGCAGCACCACGGCCACGGCGTCTTCCAGCTCGGGACCTGTGCCGTACAGCAGGCCGGACCGCACGGGTTCGGCCTCGTCCCGCGCCCGCTCCAGATCCCCCTCAAGGCGGGCCCTTTCCTCCAGGTAGCGGCTCTCCAACTCCTCAAGGGCGCCGCGTGCCTGCGTCTCCGCAGGCGTCTCCAGGGCGGGATCGTGGTGGCGTGAGCGGACGCGGCGCAGCGCGGCCGGCACGTGCTCGGGAAGGGCACGCTGGACGAGCCAGTCGACCACCTGGTTCCAGTCGACCCCGTCCGGCATCACGTACCAGATCTGCTGGCCGTCACCCGATGTCCAGCGTGCGACGACGGGCTCGCCCAGGCTGTCGACGAGGATCGGCACCAGCTCGCCTTCGGGCTTGCGCATCGTCGTTCCGCGCTCCCCCTCCAAGGCGGTCGCCGACAAGGTCATCGCCCACCAGGGGGCATCGGCCGGGCGGTTGCGCAGTCTCAGTCCGAGGTCGCGGTCGGCCGCGTCCAGATCGGGAGCCAGGGCGACCTCCGCCCCCGCGAGTAGCCGCTTGCCGACGATCGCGCCGGTGAAGTGACGGAAGTCCACGCGGCCGCCGGGCCGGCCGAAGACCGACCGCACGCGGTCATTGTCATCGTCCGCCGTGCCCATCGTCGCGATGATGAGCGCGGGCTCGCCGCGCGAGGCCGCCCCGGACAGGAACCTGTCGAACTCGTCGGCGCCGTGACCGGAGAAGTGGCTGGGGTTGATGGCGGCGGCGCAGGTGCTGGTGTCCATGTCGAGCCAGCGCGGCTCGGCCCCATGCTCGGTCCAGGAGATGCCCGCGTACTTGGCCGAGGCCGCGAAGAGCTTGCGCGCGTAGTCGGCGGCCTGCGGA
>NZ_AGBF01000369.1 GCF_000225525.1 Streptomyces zinciresistens K42
CGGGTGCCGGTCCGCCCGGAGCGCGGGGGCGGCGGTCAGCCCGCCGCGTCGACCAGGGCCAGTTCGTGCAGGCGCTCGGGCGGGCCGGGGCGGGCGTAGTACCAGCCCTGGGCGGTGTCGCAGCCCAGTATCCGCAGCTGCTCGGCCTGGGCGCCGGTCTCCACGCCCTCCACCGTCACCGCGAGGTCCAGGCTGTGGGCCAGCGCCACGATGCCCTCGACGATCTTGAGGTCGACGGGGTCGGCGGGGAAGCGCTGCATGCTCTGGGTGAAGGAGCGGTCCAGCTTCAGGACGCTCACCGGCAGCCGGCGCAGGTTGGCGAGGTTGGAGTAGCCGGTGCCGAAGTCGTCCAGGGCGATGTCGACGCCCATCTCGGCCAGTCGGCGCAGCGGCTTGAGCAGGTCGTCGTCGGCGCCGATGAGGGCCGACTCGGTGACCTCCAGGCACAGCGCGTCGGGGGCGACGCCCGCCCGTTCCAGGATGTCGACGGTGTCCTGGACCAGCCCGGGGTGGGTGAGCTGGCAGGGCGAGAGGTTGACGTTGATGCGCAACGGCCCCGCGGCGTCGTGCCGTTCGCGCCACGCGCGCGCCTGGCGCACCGACTGCTCCAGGACCCAGCGGCCGAGCGGCACGATGAGGCCGGTGTGCTCGGCGAGCGGGATGAAGCGGTCCGGGCCGAGGACGCCGTGCTGCGGGTGCAGCCAGCGCACCAGCGCCTCCGCGCCGCGCACGCTGCCGTCGCCGAGGTGGACCAGCGGCTGGTACTCGATGAAGAACTCGCCCCGCTCCAGGGCCGCCGGGAGGGCCGTGGTGAGCCCGTGGCGGGTGATGGCGCGGGCGTCGGCCTCGGCGTCGGCCAGCTCGAAGCGGTTGCCGCCCGCCGACTTGGCCCGGTACATGGTGATGTCCGCGCTGCGCAGCACCTCCGCCGGGCTGCGCTCGCCCGCCGGCCCCTCGACGATGCCGATGCTGCCGCGCACGGTCAGTTCCCGGCCGTCGACGCTGATCGGGGCGACGAGCGCGTTCATGATGCGGGTGGCGAGCTCGTCGACCTCGTGCTGGGTGCCGGGGCCGGTGGTGAGGGCCACGAACTCGTCGCCGCCGAGCCGCGCGACCATCTCGCCGGGCGCGGTCGCGCACGACTGGAGGCGGTCGGCGACCTCGACGAGCAGCCGGTCGCCCGCGGCGTGCCCGAGGCTGTCGTTGACGGTCTTGAAGCCGTCCAGGTCGAGGTAGCACAGGCCGAACCGCTGGCCGGGCCCGGCGGCCAGCGCCTTCTCCAGGCGCTCGAAGAAGAAGGTGCGGTTGGGCAGGCCGGTGAGCGCGTCGTGGGTGGCCTCGTAGCGCAGCCGCAGGTTGAGCAGGCGGCGCTCGGTCGTGTCCTCCATCAACGCGAGCTGGTACTGCGGGACTCCGTCGGCGTCGCGCAGCAGGGAGACGGTGAGGTTGGTCCACAGCACCGTGCCGTCGGGGCGGTAGAACGCCTTCTCCAGGTGGTAGTGCTCGCGCTCGCCGCGGACGAGTTCGTCGTAGAGCTTCCAGGTCTGCGGCGCGTCCTCGGGGTGGGTCCACTCCAGGACGCTGCGGGTCTGCACGGTCTGCTCGGAGACGCCGAACATGCGCAGCAGGGCGCCGTTGACCTGGAGGACGTTGCCGTCGAGGTCGGCGATGCCGATTCCTATGGCCGCGCCCTCGAACACCGCGCGGAAGCGGGCCTCGGTGGCGTGCAGGGCCTGGGCCACGACGCCCTGCGCGGTGAGGGCGGCCGAGGAGATCGCCTCCTGTTCGGCCAGCGTCCGCTCGCGCAGCGCCTGGGCGAACCCGGCGGCCATGGCGTGCTGCAGACGCGAGGAGCGGGCCCGCTGGTCCTCCTTCTCGCCGTCGGTGCCGCAGTAGAGCACCAGATAGGCGTCGACGCAGTCCAGCGAGCGGCTGAGCGCCTCGGGGTCGGTGCAGTGCACGGCGACCAGCGCGGCGCCGACCGCCCGGCCCTCGGTGGCGTCGAACGCCCTTGCCCGCAGTGCCTCGCTCAACCGGCGGGCGAGCGGCAGCAGTTGCTCCTCGAACTCCGGCCGGGTCGACGATGTCGAGGTCACCGGGAAGACGGCCCGGCTCCAGATCGTCGCGAACCGGCGCAGTCTGTCCTCCGGCCCGTCCGGCCCCGCGCTCACGCCGTACGTCCCACGCCTGCGAACCCGGAGAAGGCCCACTGGTCCTCGTCCTCCGGTGCGGTCTCCGGCCGCCAGAGCGGCATCGGAACCAGTCCGGGTTCCACCATGTCGTACCCCTCGAAGAACCGCGCGATGTCGTCGCGCGAGCGCATGATCAGCGGGTTGCGGATGTCCCTGTACACGTCGACCGTGCCGCTGGCCCGTTCCCGGGTCAGCGGGATTCCCTCGTACGAGGCATGGGTGAGCACCAGCAGGCTGCCGGGGGCGAGCGCGTCGCGCAGCTCGGCCACCGCCTGGCGGGGGTCCTCCTCGTCCGGCAGGAAGTGCAGTACGGCGACGAGCAGCAGCGCCACCGGACGGTTCAGGTCGATCAGCCGCTCCACCTGCGAACTGGTCAGGATCTCCCGGGGCTTGCGCAGGTCCGCGGCGACGACGTCCGCGTCGTCGTTGCCCTCCAGGACCGCCTGGCTGTGCGCGACGGCCACCGGGTCGTGGTCGACGTAGACCACGCGGGAGCCGGGGCGGGCGCTCTGCGCCACCTCGTGGACGTTGCCGAAGGTGGGGATGCCGGAGCCGATGTCCAGGAACTGGGTGACGCCCTCGTCCACGGCGAAGCGCACCGCGCGCCGCATGAACGCCCGGTTCGCCTGCATGATCTTGGGGAGTCCCGGCATGAACTCCATGGCCCTGCGGGCCGCTTCCCGGTCCACCTCGAAGTTGTGCGAACCGCCCAGGTAGTAGTCGTAGATCCGCGAGACGCTGGGCACCGAGATGTCGATGCTCCGGGGAGCCCAGGCGGGACGCTCCATCTCTCTCTCCAAGGGCGTAGGCGATCCGGTGTTCGAGCAGAGGCTACTGATCGCCCGCCAAAGGAGCGAGCGGAAACGGAAATTGACCATCCGTTCCCGGTCACCGCCTGCGGCTCGTGCCGTGTTGATGCCCCGCGCACTCTCCGCGAAAGCATCCGAAGCATGGCACAGTCCTTCGAACCGTGGTGAACTCGGACGGAGACCGGAGCGGGGAGCGCGGACCGGGACGGGGGCCCGGGGGCGGAGCCTGGCCCGGGACACGGCAGAAG
>NZ_AGBF01000368.1 GCF_000225525.1 Streptomyces zinciresistens K42
ACAGTCGTTGCCTCAGAACTGACACAGTGGACGCGAGCCTCTATGGACAAGCCCTCGGCCTATTAGTACCGGTCACCTCCACACGTTACCGTGCTTCCAGATCCGGCCTATCAACCCAGTCGTCTACTGGGAGCCTTACCCCATCAAGTGGGTGGGAGTCCTCATCTCGAAGCAGGCTTCCCGCTTAGATGCTTTCAGCGGTTATCCCTCCCGAACGTAGCCAACCAGCCATGCCCTTGGCAGAACAACTGGCACACCAGAGGTTCGTCCGTCCCGGTCCTCTCGTACTAGGGACAGCCCTTCTCAAGACTCCTGCGCGCGCAGCGGATAGGGACCGAACTGTCTCACGACGTTCTAAACCCAGCTCGCGTACCGCTTTAATGGGCGAACAGCCCAACCCTTGGGACCGACTCCAGCCCCAGGATGCGACGAGCCGACATCGAGGTGCCAAACCATCCCGTCGATATGGACTCTTGGGGAAGATCAGCCTGTTATCCCCGGGGTACCTTTTATCCGTTGAGCGACGGCGCTTCCACAAGCCACCGCCGGATCACTAGTCCCGACTTTCGTCCCTGCTCGACCCGTCGGTCTCACAGTCAAGCTCCCTTGTGCACTTACACTCAACACCTGATTGCCAACCAGGCTGAGGGAACCTTTGGGCGCCTCCGTTACTCTTTAGGAGGCAACCGCCCCAGTTAAACTACCCATCAGACACTGTCCCTGATCCGGATCACGGACCCAGGTTAGACATCCAGCACGACCAGAGTGGTATTTCAACGACGACTCCACGAACACTGGCGTGCCCGCATCACAGTCTCCCACCTATCCTACACAAGCCGAACCGAACACCAATATCAAACTGTAGTAAAGGTCCCGGGGTCTTTCCGTCCTGCTGCGCGAAACGAGCATCTTTACTCGTAGTGCAATTTCACCGGGCCTATGGTTGAGACAGTCGAGAAGTCGTTACGCCATTCGTGCAGGTCGGAACTTACCCGACAAGGAATTTCGCTACCTTAGGATGGTTATAGTTACCACCGCCGTTTACTGGCGCTTAAGTTCTCAGCTTCGCAACCCCGAAAGATCACTAACCGGTCCCCTTAACGTTCCAGCACCGGGCAGGCGTCAGTCCGTATACATCGCCTTACGGCTTCGCACGGACCTGTGTTTTTAGTAAACAGTCGCTTCTCGCTGGTCTCTGCGGCCACCCCCAGCTCAGGACGTAAAGCCCATCACCGGATGTGGCCCCCCTTCTCCCGAAGTTACGGGGGCATTTTGCCGAGTTCCTTAACCATAGTTCACCCGAACGCCTCGGTATTCTCTACCTGACCACCTGAGTCGGTTTAGGGTACGGGCCGCCATGAAACTCGCTAGAGGCTTTTCTCGACAGCATAGGATCATCCACTTCACCACAATCGGCTCGGCATCAGGTCTCAGACACAAGGTGCGCGGATTTGCCTGCACACCGTCCTACACCCTTACCCCGGGACAACCACCGCCCGGGATGGACTACCTTCCTGCGTCACCCCATCACTCACCTACTACCGGCTCGGGCCACCGGCTCCACCACTCCGGCCTCGTCCGAAGACTCAGCCGGCGGCTTCACGGGCTTAGCATCACCGGATTCAATGTTTGACGCTTCACAGCGGGTACCGGAATATCAACCGGTTATCCATCGACTACGCCTGTCGGCCTCGCCTTAGGTCCCGACTTACCCTGGGCAGATCAGCTTGACCCAGGAACCCTTAGTCAATCGGCGCACACGTTTCTCACGTGTGAATCGCTACTCATGCCTGCATTCTCACTCGTGAACCGTCCACCACTGCCTTCCGGCGCGGCTTCACCCGGCACACGACGCTCCCCTACCCATCACAGCGGGCGTTGGCCCTACATGCTGCAATGACACGACTTCGGCGGTACGCTTGAGCCCCGCTACATTGTCGGCGCGGAATCACTAGACCAGTGAGCTATTACGCACTCTTTCAAGGGTGGCTGCTTCTAAGCCAACCTCCTGGTTGTCTCTGCGACTCCACATCCTTTCCCACTTAGCGTACGCTTAGGGGCCTTAGTCGATGCTCTGGGCTGTTTCCCTCTCGACCATGGAGCTTATCCCCCACAGTCTCACTGCCGCGCTCTCACTTACCGGCATTCGGAGTTTGGCTAAGGTCAGTAACCCGGTAGGGCCCATCGCCTATCCAGTGCTCTACCTCCGGCAAGAAACACACGACGCTGCACCTAAATGCATTTCGGGGAGAACCAGCTATCACGGAGTTTGATTGGCCTTTCACCCCTAACCACAGGTCATCCCCCAGGTTTTCAACCCTGGTGGGTTCGGTCCTCCACGAAGTCTTACCTCCGCTTCAACCTGCCCATGGCTAGATCACTCCGCTTCGGGTCTTGAGCGCGCTACTGAACCGCCCTGTTCGGACTCGCTTTCGCTACGGCTTCCCCACACGGGTTAACCTCGCAACACACCGCAAACTCGCAGGCTCATTCTTCAAAAGGCACGCAGTCACGAGAATGTGCAAGCACACTCCGACGCTCCCACGGCTTGTAGGCACACGGTTTCAGGTACTATTTCACTCCCCTCCCGGGGTACTTTTCACCATTCCCTCACGGTACTATCCGCTATCGGTCACCAGGGAATATTTAGGCTTAGCGGGTGGTCCCGCCAGATTCACACGGGATTTCTCGGGCCCCGTGCTACTTGGGTGTCTCTCCAACGAGCCGCTGACGTTTCGACTACGGGGGTCTTACCCTCTACGCCGGACCTTTCGCATGTCCTTCGCCTACATCAACGGTTTCTGACTCGCCTCACAGCCGGCAGACTGTGAAAAAGAGATCCCACAACCCCCACGACGCAACCCCTGCCGGGTCTCACACGCCGTAGGTTTAGCCTCATCCGGTTTCGCTCGCCACTACTCCCGGAATCACGGTTGTTTTCTCTTCCTGCGGGTACTGAGATGTTTCACTTCCCCGCGTTCCCTCCACACACCCTATGTGTTCAGATGTGGGTGACAGCCCATGACGACTGCCGGGTTTCCCCATTCGGAAACCCCCGGATCAAAGCCTGGTTGACGACTCCCCGGGGACTATCGTGGCCTCCCACGTCCTTCATCGGTTCCTGGTACCAAGGCATCCACCGTGCGCCCTTAAAAACTTGGCCACAGATGCTCGCGTCCACTGTGCAGTTCTCAAACAACGACCAGTACACCGTCACACACCACTCAGTGGTGCTGCACCGGCGCCGGCA
>NZ_AGBF01000367.1 GCF_000225525.1 Streptomyces zinciresistens K42
GGGGCGCGGACGCGCGGGTCCGGCGGGACGCGGGGCCGGGCGGGCGCCGAAGGGGTGGCGGGACGTGCGCTGATCGAGGGGACTTGAGCCTCCCCGCGGAACGGCGTCGCCCGAAAGGCGCCCTCCACCGGCATGGTCATGTGTTCATGCGACTGCACACACCTGTCTCCCTCTGCCTCGCAGCAGCCGCCCTCCTCGCCACCGCGTCCCCGGTGCGCGCCGAACCGCCCGCGGCCCCCGTCCCCGTACGGCAGCCCGCCGCGCCCGCCGGCTGCGGGGACGGCGGCGACGGCGCCTTCCCGCTCACCACGAAACTGCGCGGCGGACCCCGCTCCTACACCGCCGGGGGCGGGTTCGGCGTCTGGTACCTGGAGCTCGCCAACCGGACCGGCCGCACCTGCACCGGCATCCACCCCGTCGTCGTCCTCGTCGACGCCGAGCGTGCCCTGCGGCCGTCCCAGCCCCGGCTGGAGTTCTACGACGCGCCCGACGGCGGCGGCCGGCCGCTCCCCGTCCGCTTCGAGACGACCGACCGGGACGAACTCGTCGGCGCCTTCGACGGCTTCCCCGGCTACACCGTCGGCCCCCGCAGGACGGTCACCGTCAAGGTCCGCCTCGCCCTCACCTCGGACACCGCGCCGAACGAGGTCACCGCCAACGCGGCCGTCGTCCAGCGGCTCGCGGGCGACGGCGACTGGGTGGGCCAGTCCAACGACTACCGCTTCACCGTCGAGTCCGCACCGGACGACCCGACGGCCTCACCCGCCCCCACCGACCCCGCGGAGCGGGACGCCTCCGTGCGGCCCGCCGACCCGCGGGCGTCGTCGAGCCCGGGTGCGGACGCCGCCGACGACCGCCTCAGCCTCGCCGACGAACTGGCCCGCACCGGCCTCGCCTCACCCCCGGGCGCGACGATCGCCGCCACCGCGGCACTCCTGCTGACGGGCATCGCGCTGTACGCGGTGAAACGGCGCCGCTGAGAGCGGGGGCGGTCGGCGGGCAGACGCCGCGGCCGTACGATGTCCCGGCCCTACGACGCTCCGGCGCCGTGGGGCGTCCCCGCGCGGCGCCGCCCCGCCGCCCCGCCGTCGGCCGCGCCCCGCCGCCGGACGCCCGCGTCTGCGGCCATCCCCCGTGGACTACCCGAACGACCAGGACCCCGGAACCCCCCTGCGCCAGGGCGTTCCCGAGCACGGCCGCGTTCCCGGGTACCACGCCGTCAAGGCGCCACCCATGTCCTGGACGCCGTGAAGCCTCCCCGGCCCTCCCCCCTGACCCCCGACGACGGCCGGCCGGTGGTCGGCGGGGTCGGGACCAGCCGGCCCCCGATTGCCCCGGGGCCGTCGGTACGGCGTGGTTCCGGCACCCCCGGCTCGTCCCGCACGCAGGCCGGGAGAGACGGGGGAATACCGGGAGGGCCTTCTTCGGCACCGCGGATTCCCCGCGATCACACGAGTTCGATCAGGTCCGCGATCGAGTCCACGACCTTCGACGGGGTGTACGGGAAGCGGTCGACTTCGTTCGGTCGCGTCACGCCGGTCATGACGAGGAAGGTCCGCATACCGGCCTCAAGGCCCGCCAGTACGTCGGTGTCCATCCGGTCGCCGATCATGGCCGAGGTCTCCGAGTGGGCGCCGATCGCGTTGAGCCCGGCGCGCATCATCAGCGGGTTCGGCTTGCCGACGAAGTACGGCTTCTTGCCGGTCGCCGCGGTGATCAGCGCGGCGACGGCGCCTGTGGCGGGAAGCGCGCCCTCGGTCGAGGGCCCCGTCTCGTCGGGGTTGGTGGCGATGAACCGAGCGCCGTTGTTGATCAGCCGGACCGCCTTGGTCATGGCCTCGAACGAGTAGGTCCGGGTTTCGCCCAGGATCACGAAGTCGGGGTCGTGGTCGGTGAGGACGTAGCCGATGTCGTGCAGCGCGGTGGTCAGGCCCGCCTCGCCGATGACGTAGGCGGTGCCGCGCGGGCGCTGGTCGTTGAGGAACTGCGCTGTCGCCAGTGCGGACGTCCAGATGTTCTCCTCGGGCACGTCCAGGCCCATGCGCGCCAGCCGGGCATGCAGGTCACGCTGCGTGTAGATCGAGTTGTTGGTGAGGACGAGGAAGGGCTTCTCCGACTCCTTCAGCCGCTTCAGGAACTCGTCGGCGCCGGGGATCGGGACGCCTTCGTGGATCAGTACCCCGTCCATGTCGGTAAGCCAGGATTCGATCGGCTTGCGCTCTGCCATGCGGGGATTCTCCTGCCAAACGCGGGGCTTACGAGGGTGGCTCTCAGCGTAACCGGGACCCCTGGCATCACCCCAAAGGGTGAGCCGGCGGAGAGAGGGGAGATGTTCCGTTTTTTGTGATCTCGAACTCTCTCGATTCGCGCAGATGTGCGGGCAAGGCGGCGGTGGAGGCTCGCGAACCGCCTTTGGTGGACGTTCGGGCAGCGCAGGACGTCGAGCGAGACGACGTCGCCCGAACGGTTGCAGGACACCCGGCTCACATCGACGCCACCCGGCAGGACGTCGAGCGCGTACGCGCGCCTGCTGTCCAGACCGGACCCCGGCTGATCCTCGCTCCTTCGTCCGGTCGGCGGGTTGTCGGGGAAGCGCTTCGTCGGCCGGTCCGCGGCCGCTGCCGCGGGTGTCCCGGCTCCCGCCCTCGCCGGCCCGCGACGGCCCTCCGCGCCGCGGGACGCGACCCGTACGGAGCAGTGCGGGCCCCGTTGAGGATGCGGTGCCCGTGCCCCGGGGGCAGCCTCCTGGTATCGGGAGGTTCACGATGGGATCACTGCGCGTCACCCTCTGTGCGCTCGCCGCCCTGGGAGCGGCTGCCGTCGGCCCGGCGGCCCACGCCACGGACGGGGGTGTCTCGGTCAGCCCGTCGTCGCCGCGCCCCGGCAGCGACGTCGCGCTGCGGGTGAGCGGATGCCCGGGAAGATCCGGCACGGCCGCCTCCACCGCGTTCGTCTCCGACGCGGCGCTCACCGTCGGCCGCGACGACACCCTCGGCGGCGACAGCCGCGTCCGCTCCACGCTCCGGTCCGGCACCTACGACGTGAAGGTCACCTGCGGGGACACCTCCCGCACGGTCGCCCTCACCGTCCGCCGGCCGGACGCGGCCGGCGCCGTACGGCACGGCCCGCAGCCCTCGGCACCGGCCTCGCCCACCGCCCCCGTCCGGGCCGGTGGCGGCGGCACCACCCCCCTCGCCCTGGTGGACGCGCGCTCCGCGGGCCCCGGCACCGCGCACACGGTGACGGGACTGGTCCTCGTGGGCGTCGCCGCCACCGCCGTGGCGCTGCGCGGCGCCCG
>NZ_AGBF01000366.1 GCF_000225525.1 Streptomyces zinciresistens K42
CCGCGCGTCCTGCGGGCCGGCCGGGCTCCGGCGGCCGGGTGCCGCCCGGGAACGCGCGGGCCGCCGCCGGGTGTCCGGCAGATGACGTCCGCACCCGCGCGCGCCGGGTCCGGGATGCGCCAACCTTGGCCGAACACCTGGTCGTTGACGATTCGACATGACTGGCGCGTGCCCGATTCGGGCAATGGTTCCCGTGAACGTGTTCGAGCCAGGAGGGGGAACCGATATCGGCACGCGGGCGGGGGCCATGAAAAGGCAGGCACGGGGAGGCGGTCCCACGACGACCGGGGTCTCCTCGGCGAGGACGGTGGAGGACAAGGTAGCGGACGCCGGGGAACACGCACACGCCCCTCAACTCAGACGCAGGCTGGGGCAGGCGGACCTCAGGGCGGTGCCGGAGGCGCGCAGGGCCCTGCGCGCACTCTTACGGCACTGGGGGAAGCCCGGCAGGTCGGACATCGCCGAACTGCTCACCAGCGAACTCGTCACCAACGCGATCGTCCACACCGGGCACGAGGCGTACCTGACGGCGACCCTCGGACCGGACGGACTCCGGGTGGAGGTGCGGGACTTCGTGGCCCGGCGGCCCGAGCCGCGCGTACCGGACGCCGACGACGGTACGAACGGCCGGGGGCTGCTGCTGGTCCAGGCTCTCGCGGACGCCTGGGGTGTGCGCACGCACGGGGTGGGGAAGGCGGTCTGGTTCGAGCTCGACGCGGGGGCCGTCTGAGGGCCCCCGCGGGCGACGCCGCGGGACCGGCGGCCGGACACGGGAAGGGGCGCGGCCCCAAGCTCCTCGGGTCGCGCCCCTTCCCGTCACCGTCCGGCGTGTCAGCCGAACTGCCTCTCAAGGTCCTTGAGTTTGCGTTCCAGCGAGTCCAGTCGCGGAAGCGCCATCGTGTCGTCCTCGGCGGTGAGGTCGACGGGGGCCGGGTCGGAGCCGGTGCGCACGGGCTGCAGAGAGTGCCGTGCTCGCATGGGCAGTTGCTCCGGGGTGGATATGGCAGGCTCCGTGGTGACCTGCGCCGACGCCCGCTCCAGCGCCTGGGTCTCGACCTGTCGGCCGCCCCGGCCGACGAAGCCGCGGTGGCCCCGGCTGATGGCCTTCAGCTGCGCCCGCTCCAGGCGCTGCTGCTCACGGCGGCGCTGGCGGGCCTGCTCCTTCTGCCGCTTGTCCTCACGGACCTCGTCGACCGCCTCGTCCAGGCTCCGCACGTTCTCCAGGAGCATCAGCGACCACGCCTTGTACGTCTCACGGGGTGCCCGTATCCAGCGGACGATCCGGATCTGCGGCAGCGGCCTGGGCACGAGGCCCTGCTCGCGCAGCGCCGCGCGGCGGGTCTGCTTGAGCGCCCGGTCGAACAGGACCGCGGCCGAGAGGGACATGCCCGCGAAGAACTGGGGGGCGCCCGCGTTGTCCACGCCCCGCGGGGCGTGCACCCAGTTGAACCAGGCGGCGGCACCGGCGAAGGTCCACACGAGTATGCGGGAGCCGAGGGCCGCGTCACCGTGGCTGGCCTCGCGCACCGCGAGCACCGAGCAGAACATGGCCGCGCCGTCGAGACCGAACGGGACCAGGTACTGCCAGCCGCCGCTGAGGGCGAGGTTCTGCTCGCCGAAGCCGACCAGTCCGCGGAAGGAGAGCGCCGCGGCGACCGCCGCGCAGATGAACAGCAGCACGTAGGAGGCCGTGCCGTACAGGGCCTCCTTGCGCCGGCGGCGCTCCTCGCTGCGCTCCCACGAGTCTTCCGCGGCGGCGTCCTTCGCCGAGGCCGCCTTCCCGCGCCGGAGTACCGCCACCGCCGCCAGCATGCCCAGGAGCAGTACGGCGCCGGGTAGCAGCCAGGTCAGCGATATGTCGGTCAATCTCATCTGGGGTCCCTTGCATTGGGATAGGGCGTAACGCCCGCCATAGTGGCCCAATCCAGCTGGCCCTCAGGGGGGTTTCGGGGCAAGAGGCCGCCAAGGAGGTGCAAGGGGTTGCCCAGGGCGACGTTCTGCTCGAACTGCCGCTTGAGGGGCAGGAGTTGAGTTCGAACAACACTACCCGTGCGGGTGGTTCCACGGAAAGTTCCCGCGCGAAGTGAGGACATTGTGAAGCGCGCGTAACCGTGACGGGTGTGGTGCTCGCGAGTGATCTTACGGTACGGCGAGTTACGGCCACACCTGAGGGGGTGTCAACTGGCCCCGTGCGGCCTGTGTTCGGCTCCGAGGGGGGTGCGCGCAGCTCTCGTGGGGGTGCGGAGGGCGCCTGGTTCAGGCCGTCGCCGCGAGCAGCTTGGCGACCCGGTCGGCGTCGCAGGTGCGCGGGCAGGTGGCGCAGGTGTCCTCGGGGCGCAGCGTGTAGAACATGCAGCAGCTCACCCGGTCCCGGGTCGGCAGCGACTCGCCGTTCGGGCCGGTGAGTTCACGGAAGGCGGCCGAACCCGCGTACGGCTTCGTCGCGCCCGGCAGCAGCAGCTCCAGCTCGCGCTGGGCCCGGCTCTGCTCGCCGTCGCCCAGGAGGTGGGCGACGTACCACAGGCCCTCCACGATCTCGTCGGTCGCCATCCCCCACAGGGCGCGGCCGCGGCGCCGCATCCGGGGGCCGAAGCCGTGCAGGACGGGTTCGAGGTGCTCGGCCACGGCGGCCCGCACCTCCGCGCGCAGCGCCTCCTCGTCGGGGACGACCCTGGCGCCGGGCAGCGCGGCGGCCGGGTCGTCGGGCAGGCAGGCGAAGGACTCGGGGCGGGCGGCGAGGCGGCCCAGCGGGGCGTCGGGGGCCGTACGGTCGTAGGAGACGTGCGTCACGGGGAAGCGGGGGACACGGCGGGCGACGAACCACGGCACCGTGATCAGCAGGCACGCGGGCCACGCGTAGCGGTGCAGGCCGAAGCTGGCGGTGACGTCGGGGCGCGCGGGGTGTCCGTAGTCCCGGCGTATCTGGGCGTCGTCCCAGGCCAGGAAGGCGTCCAGGCCGGCGCCGCCCTCGGCGAGCGCGGACGCGGCGACATGGCCGCCGTCCCTCGGGAGCGGGGCGTCGGCGGGTGGCTGGACGATGTCGAGCCCCGGGAGCACCTCGGCGAGACGGGCGTACGTGGTCGCGAGGACTTCAGGGGGCACGGGCATGGGGCCGCCGATCCGCGAGGCGTTAAAGGTAAGGCTTACCTTACCCGAACTGGCCGCGGTTTGAACTGTCGCGTTCTGCGCCTATGGTGCTTGACGGCTGAGTGACAAGACGCCGTAATGACCGCAAGTACCGATACGTCCGCAGGAGGGCCCGTGAAGCAGGGGGTGCAGGGTTCCGGCCGGGGCGGGGGTGGGCCGGGCGGCCGGGGGCGCGGCCGGGGCCGGTGCCGTGGCC
>NZ_AGBF01000365.1 GCF_000225525.1 Streptomyces zinciresistens K42
GTGGGGCCGCGCGCCCGGTGCGGCCGGGTCCCGGCGCGCGGGGGCGGCGCCCGGTGCGGGTGCGTCCAGGCAGCGCACGTGCGCGGTGCCGGTCGACGGCAGCCGGCGGGCCGTCGCGGACAGCGTCAGGACGGTCGCGGCACCGGAGTCGGCGAGCATGTGGGCCACCCGGTCGGCCGGATAGTCCAGGTCGAGCGGCAGGTAGGCGGCGCCCGACTTCAGGACGCCGAGCAGCGCCACCATCAGCTCCGCCGAGCGCGGTACGGCGACGGCCACGACGTCTCCGGGGCCGGTGCCGTCGGCGCGCAGCACGGCGGCGAGCCGCTCGGCGCGCTCGTCGAGTCCGGCGTAGGTGAGGTGCTCGTCCTCGAAGAGGACGGCGGTGGCCCCGGGCGTGCGGGCGGCCTGAGCGGCGAACGCGTCGGCCAGGGTGGTCGCCGGGACGGGGTGCTCCCCGCCGTGCGGGTGGGCCCGCAACGCCTCGTCGGGGAAGAGGAGTTCGACGGAGGCGACGAGGCGCTCCGGGGTGTCGGCGACGGCCTCCAGCAGGAGCGCGAGCCGGCCGGCGAGGGCGTGGACGGTCTCGGTGCCGAGGCGTTCGGCGTGGTGCTTGAGCCTGAGGTCGAGACGCCGGCCCGGCTTGACGACGAGGGCGAGCGGGTAGTGGACGGCGTCGTGGAAGGTGTCGCCGGTGATGCGCAGCGTCCCCGCCGGGTCGCTCGGGCCGGTCTCGGCCGGGTAGTTCTCGAACACCACCAGCGTGTCGAAGAGTTCGCCCCCGCCCGCGTGTCCGGCGAGCCGCTGGATCTCCGCGAGGCCGAGGTGCTGGTGGTCGAGCAGTGCGGTCTGCTGCTCCTGGAGCCGGGTGAGCACGGTGGCGAGCGGGTCGGCGGGCGACCAGGTGAGCCGGGTGGGCAGGGTGTTGATGAACAGGCCCACCATCGAGGCGATCCCGGCGACCTCGCCGTCCCGGCCGGAGACGGTGGTGCCGAACACCACGTCCCGGCGTCCCGTGAGCCGGCCGAGGAGCAGTCCCCAGGCGGCCTGGACGACGGTGCCGAGGGTGACGCCGTGGGCGCGGGCACGGGCGGTCAGGCGCGCGGTGGTCTCCTCGGGCAGCTCCAGCCGGACGTGCGCGGGGTGTACGGGTGCCGGGCCGGCGGGGGTGTCCACCAGGCGGGTCGGCTCGTCGAGTCCGGCCAGCGCGGCGCGCCAGGCGTCGCGGGCCGCGTCCTGGTCCCGTTCGGCGAGGCGGCGCAGGTGGCTGCGGTAGGGGGCGACCTCGGGCAGGGCGGACGCGTCGGTGCCGTAGAGCGCCATCAGTTCGCGGTGCAGGACGGGCAAGGACCAGCCGTCGGCGATGAGGTGATGGAACGTCAGCACCAGGCGGCTGCGCGTCTCGCCGAGCCGGATCAGCGCGCAGCGCAGCAGCGGGGGCTCGGCGAGGTCGAATCCCGTGGCGCGTTCCTCGGCGGCGACGGCGTCGCCCAGGGTCTCCCGTCGCGTGCCGTCCTCACCCGTCAGGTCGGCCTCGCGCCAGGGCAGTTCGGCGCCCCGCGTGATGATCTGCACGGGGCTGCCGTCCGGTCCGCGGCGGAAGGCGGCGCGCAGCGGGGCGTGCCGGTCGAGCAGTGTCCGGGCCGCGCGGCGCAGGGTGGCGCCGTCGACCGGTCCGGCGAGGTCGAGGATCTGCTGGACGACATAGGTGTCCGCGTCCGCCGGGCCGGTCAGGGAGTGGAAGTAGAAGCCCTGCTGGAGGGGGGTGAGCGGCAGCAGTTCCTCGACGGCGAGGGGCCGGGTGCCCTGGATCTCGGCGAGCACGGCCGGGTCCGGGGTCACGAGCGGGGTGTCCTCGGCGGTCTCGTCGCCGCGCTCGGCGGCGGCCTGCGCCAGGGCCTGGACCGTGCGGTGCCGGAACACCTCGCGGGTGGTGAGGCGCAGGCCCGCCTCCCGTGCCCGGATCAGGAGCCGGATGGCGCTGATGCTGTCGCCGCCGAGGGCGAGGAAGTCGTCCTCGGCGGTGACCGAGTCCCGTCCGAGCACCTCGGCGTACAGCGCGCAGAGCAGCTTCTCGCGGGGGGTGCGCGGCGGGCGGCCGGAACTCGCCGCCGCGGGGTCGGGGGCGGGCAGGGCGCGGGCGTCGAGCTTGCCGCTGGGCGTGACGGGCAGGGTGTGCAGGGGTACGAACGCCGACGGGACCATGTAGTCGGGCAGCCATGCGGCGGCGTGGGCGCGCAGGGTGCGCATCAGGGCCGTCACGTCGCGGAAGGGCGCCGGGCGGTTGGCGTGCGGGTGGCGTCCGGCGGGCCGGTAGCGCCCGGCGGGCGGGCCGTCGAGGGCGAGGACGGCGTCGTAGGCGCCGTCCTCGGCGGTGGCGTTCCAGGTGAGGGCGGTGCGGTAGCCGTGGGCGGCGGCCAGGGCGTGCAGGGCCTCGGGGTCGGGGCCGGGCGCGCTCTCGTGGCCGCTGCCCTCCAGGCGCCACAGGTCGGCGAGGTCGTCCGCGAGGCGGGTGTTGGGCACGCCCGAGATCCGCAGTGCGGGCTCGCCCTGGGCCAACAGCGCCTCCAGGGCGCCGGGTTCACCGACCGCGGCCCACGGGACCTCGATCCCGGTCCGGGGGGCGGTGCCCGCGGCGGGGGTCAGTACGACGTCGTACCGGTAGCGGCTCAGTTCGTTGTGGTGGGCGGCCCGCTTGAGGCGGATGTCGGCGTCGAAGCCGTCGAGCGCGGCGAAGTACTCGGGGTCGAGGAGGAGTTCGCCCTCCCAGCGCACCGAGCGTTCGACGGCCTCGCGCAGCGCGGACTTGTCGTCGGCGGTGCCGCCGGGGGCGCGGCGGGTCTCCACGGCGGCGCGCAGGGTGCGCAGCAGGCGCAGGTTGCGTACGTCGCCGACGAAGATCCGTCCGCCGGGGGCCAGCAGGGCGGCGGCCCGGCGCAGCACGCCGCCCAGGTACGCGGCGCTCGGGAAGTACTGCGCGACGGAGTTCAGGACGATCGTGTCGAAGGAGGCGGCGGGCAGGCCGCCGGTGTCGTGGGCGGGCTGCGCGCGAAGGCGTGTCTTCGCGGCCAGGCCGGGGTGGGCGGCCAGTTGGGCGCGCAGGGAGTCGATCGCGCGGGGGGAGAGGTCGGTGCCCCAGTAGGTCTCGGCGTCGGGGGCGAGCCGGGAGAGGATCAGTCCGCTGCCCACGCCGATCTCCAGGACGCGGCCCACGGGCCCGAGTTCGCGGATGCGGGCAACGGTCGCCTCGCGCCACTCGCGCATCTCCCCGACGGGGAGGGGCCGTCCGTCGTACATGCTGTTCCAGCCGGCGAAGTTCTCCCGCAGCCCCTCGGTGCCGGTCGCGCGGCAGGGACCCCCGGCAC
>NZ_AGBF01000364.1 GCF_000225525.1 Streptomyces zinciresistens K42
CCGCGCCACGGCAGGGCTGACGGCGGGCCCGCGGGCCCGCCGGGGTCCGCGCGTCAGGCGGCCCCCGCGCCGTCCCCGTCCCGGGGCGGCGGCACCGGTACGCCCATGACCTCGCGCGCGTGGCGGTTCGGCACCATGCCGAGCCGCCATGCCTGCCAGCCCGCCGCCAGGTCCACGCCCCGCTCCAGCAGCAGCTGGAACGCCTGCGCGCAGTCGTCCAGCTTGCGGTCCCGCAGCGGATGACCGGACCGGGCCAGCCGGGACAGCTCCTCCTGCGCCACCGCCGTACCGATCTCCACCCCGCCGGGAGCCGCGTACGGCAGCAGGGTGCAGCGCAGGAAGCGGGCCCAGTCCTCGCCGCGCCGGTCGCCGTAGGAGGCGAACAGCTCCGCCGCCGCGTCGCACAGCGCGAGCGCCTGCGGGGTGCGGTTGTTGCCCGCGTCCACCACGGCCAGCTCCAGGCACGTCCACGCCTCGCCGTGGGCGACGCCGATGCGCTGGAAGTCGGCGCGGGCGTCCACCAGCAGCTGCCGGGCGAACCCGGAGTTGCGCAGGGAACCGGTCTGGGCCGCCCGCTGGTCGCGGGTCACCCGGGCCGAGTGGTGCCGCGCGCACGCCAGCCCGTAGACGTCCCGCATCCGCGAGAACATCGTCCGCGAGCGCTCCAGCTCCCGCACCGCGAGACCCAGGTCGCCCGTCTCCTCCAGCGCCTGGCCCAGGTAGTAGAGCGACCAAGCCTCGCCGCGGGCGTCCTCGTTGTCCCGGTGCCGGGCCGCCGCCCCGCGCAGACCGTCGACCGCCGGCGACGGGTCCCCGGCCACCAGCCGGGCGCGGGACAGCTGCGTCAGGGCCCACGCCTCGCCGCGGGCGTCGCGGGTACGGCCGTACAGCTCCAGCGCCGTGCGCAGCTCCTCCTCCGCACGCGGTACGTCGTCCATCCGCAGCGCCAGCTGGCCCAGCTGGAAGTGGGCCCACGCCTCGCCGTGCAGGGACTCGCCCGCGCGGTGCAGCGCGAGCGAGCCGGTCAGCAGCTCCAGGGACCGCGCGACGCGGCCCCGGTCGCGCTCCACGGCGGCCAGGGCGTGCATGGTCCAGCCGCGGTCCGTGGCCAGCTCGGGCACCGATTGGAGGTCGAGCGCCTCGCGCAGCCTGGCCGCCGCCTCGGTGAGGTTGCCCTGGTGGTGCAGCGTGATGCCCAGGGAGCACAGCGCGCGGGCCGCGCCCGCGTCGTGATGCGCCTCCCGGTAGAGGTCGACCACCGAGGCCAGGGTGGTGCGCGCCTTGTCCAGCTCGCCCAGCTGCCGGGCCGCGATACCGGTGCGCCACTGCACCGAGCGGACCAGCAGCCCCCGGTCCACGGCCTGCGCCAGCTCGCTGATCTCGCCCAGCCGGTAGAGGTCGCCGCGCAGCAGGCAGTAGTCGCACAGGGCGCCCAGCAGGTTCAGCACGGCCCCCTGGTCGACGTCCTCCGCGTGCCGCAGCGCGGCCGTGATGAAGCTCGACTCCTCGTCGAGCCAGCGCAGCGCGTCGTCCGGCGAGGTGAAGCCGTGCGGGCCGAAGCGGTCCGAGCGGGTCGACATGTTGCCGTCCACCAGGCGCAGCACCGACTCCGCGAGACCGGCGTAGTTCACGATCAGCCGCTCCTGCGCCGCCGTGCGCTCGGCCGGCTCCTCCTCGTCCGCGAGCCGCGCCTGCGCGAAGGCGCGGACCACGTCGTGCAGGCGGTACCGGTCACCGCGCACATGGTCGATCAGACCCGCGCCGGACAGGGCCACCAGCCGGCGTGCCGCCCGCGCCTCGTCCGTCCCCAGCAGCGCCGCGGCGGCCGCCGCGCCCAGCGAGGCCCGGCCCGCCAGGGCGAGCCTGCGCAGCAGTCTGCGCGCCTCCTCCGGCTGGTCGCCGTAGCGCAGCCACAGCACCCGCTCGGCCGGCTCCACCGGACCGTACGCGCCGAGGTCGGCGGCCAGGGCGCGCGGCGAGCGCGGCCCGAGCGCGGAACCCGCGATGCGCAGCGCCAGCGGCAGCCCGCCGCACAACTCGCCGATCAGGCGGCCGGCTTCGGCGTCGTAGGGGTCCGAGGAGTCCTGCGCGGCCGCGCTCAGCAGCTCCTCCGCGCCCGCCGCGTCCAGGGCCTCCACCGGCAGCTGGTGCACCCGGGCGGGCAGGCCGGCCGGCAGGTCGAGGGGGGTGCGGGAGGTGACCAGCACGAGGCTGTCGGAGCGTTCGGGGACGAGGGCGGCGACCTGGGCGGGGTCGCGGGCGTCGTCCAGCACCACGGTGACCGCGAGCCCCGCCAGATGCCGGTGGTAGAGCTCGCCCAGCCGCTTGACCTGCTGTTCGGGCGACGACCGTTCCCGGAACAGCAGTTGCTCGCGGGGCGCGCCCAGCCGGTTGAGCAGGTGCAGCAGGGCGTCCCGGGTCGGCAGCGGCGGCTCGTCCGCGGTGTCGCCGCGCAGATCCACCACGCACGCCCCGCGGAACTGGTCCTTCAGATCGTGCGCCGCGCGGACCGCGAGGGCGGTGCGGCCGCTGCCGGGGACGCCGTGCAGGACGACCACCACCGGCCGGGTCTCGGTGCTCGCGCGGGCCGCCTGCACCCACTGCCGGATTCGTGCCATCTCCCCCCGGCGGCCCGCGAACGGTCCGGAAGGCTGCGGGAGTTGACCGAAGGACTGCTCCATCACGCTGCGCCCGCGGGCCGCCGCGCTCTTGTCGGCGCCCCTCAGCCGCGGGCCGGTCCGCCGCGGGCCGGCCGCCGCGCTCAGGACCCGCTGCTGGTCGAGGAAGGGGCGGATGCCGCGCACCTCCAGCGCGGTCAGCCACTGCAACCTCAACTGCTCGGTGCCGCCCGGCTGTCCGGCGGCTCCCGCGCGCTGATGGGCGGCCGGCAGATGGGCCCCGGCCACCTTCACCACCGTCGCCGCCGCGCCGGCGACACCCACGGTGACCCCGGCCCCGACCGCGGTGCCCGTGCCCGTGCCGAGCGCCAGGTCGGAGACGAGGGCCGCGACCGCGGCGACGCCGGCCACCATCAGCGGGGTGGCGCCGCCCTCCCGGGCGAACCGCTGACCGAACGTCAGCCGGTCGGCCTCCGCCGCCTCCAGGGCCTGCGCGTACGCCTCGTACTCCTCCCGCGCGGAGTCGGCCATGGAGTCCAGTGCCCCGCGCGCCCGCGACAGCAGCACCTGTCCGTCGACACGTCCACCGGAGCGCTGCACCTCCTCCTCCACGGCCCGCACCAACAGCCCCTCGGCCTCGGTCCGATGGCTGTCCCGCATGTCACGTCCCCCTCCGGTGGCGACCTCGTCGCCTACGAGTGTCCTTCGCGGCGGGCGTCGGCGCGAGAGGGCGACGATCACCGGCGTCCCCGAACGGGCGGCGTGCG
>NZ_AGBF01000363.1 GCF_000225525.1 Streptomyces zinciresistens K42
GGCGTCGACGGGCGGGGCGGGGCGCCGGGCGCCGGGGACCCCGCGGAGCCCGCGGCCCCGGGCTCCGGCGCCGTCTCGGGGCGGTTCCTCGCGCGGGCCACGCTGCTGTCGGCCGCGCTGTCGATGGCGGGGGCGGTGCTGGGGCTCGGGCGCGACCAGGCGCTCGCCCACTTCTTCGGCGCGGGCGCGGAGACGGACGCCTTCCTGGTCGCCTGGACGGTGCCGGAGATGGCGTCGACGCTGCTCATCGAGGACGGCATGGCGTTCGTGCTGGTGCCCGCGTTCAGCGCGGCGCTGGCGCGGCGGGCGTACGGGGCCGTCTCGCCCGATCCGGTACGGGCCCTGGTCGCCGCCTCGCTGCCCCGGCTGTGCCTGGCCCTCGCCGGTACGGCCGCCGTGCTGGTGGCGGGGGCGCCGCTGCTGGTCTCCGTCCTCGCGCCGGGCCTGCCCGACCCCTCGCTCGCCGTGGCCTGCACCCGGCTGACCGCGACCTGCGTGCTGAGCTTCGGGCTTGCCGGGTACTGCAGCGCGGCGCTGCGGGCGCAGGGCGACTACGTCGTCCCGGGCGCGATCTACGTCGCCTACAACGTCGCGATCATCGCCACGATGCTCGTCCTCGCCGCGCGCTGGGGGGTGCGGGCCGCCGCGCTCGGCGTCGCGCTCGGCGGCTGTCTGATGGCCGTCGTCCAGGCACCGTCCCTGTGGCGGCGCCTGGCGCGGCGGCCGGACCGCCCCGCGTCCGCGCCGGGCGGCGGACCGGCGCCGGACCGGGCGCTCGCGTTCGGACTCATCTGCGCGGTGCTGCTGTTCGCGCTGTGCCGGCAGTCGCAGGTGCTCATCGAGCGGTACTTCGCCTCCGGGCTGCCCGCCGGGGCCATCTCGCACCTGAACTACGCCCAGAAGGTCGCCCAGTTGCCGATGTCGCTGGCGATGATGGTGTGCGTCGTCACCTTCCCGGTGGTGGCGCGGGCCCTCGCCGAGGGCGACACCCTGCGGGCCCGCGACCGGGTCGAGCGGGATCTGGTGCTGATGGCGTGCCTGGTGCTGTCCGGCGCCGCCGTCGTGTTCGCCGCGGCGCCGCAGATCACCCAACTGCTCTTCCAGCGGGGCGCGTTCACGGCCGAGGACACCGCCGCCACCGCCGCCGTGATGCGGGTCTACGCGCTCGGGCTGCTCGGGCACACGCTGGTGGGGGCGCTCGTGCGGTCGTACTTCTCGACGGGGCGCACCACCTGGTACCCGCTGGGGGCGATGGGCGCGGGTGCGCTCGCCACCGTCGTGCTCGGCGGGTGGGCCGTGGAGCCCTGGGGCGCGCCGGGCATCGCCGCGGCGAACGCGGCCGGCATCACCCTGACGGCGCTGCTCCTGCTGCACGGGCTCGGGCCGCGCTCGGTGCCCGTGCGGGTCCGCCGGGTCGTCGCGGAACTGGCCCGGCCGGTGGCCGCCGCGGTGGGCGCCGCCGCGGCCGGACTGCTGTGCGCGTCCCTGTCCGACTCGCCCGCGGCCGCGGTCGCCGCGTCCTGCGCCGGTGCGGGCACCGCCTTCGTGCTGCTCGCCCGGCTCCTGGACGTGGCGGGGGTCCGGGTCCTGCTGTCCACCGTCACGCATTCCGTCCGCAGCTCCCTCTCACGAAAGCCTCGCCATGGTCGCTGACATCTCCGCCGCGCCCCCCGCGGCCGGACCCGAGCCAGCCTCGCGGGGCCGCGTCAAGCGGCGCCCCACCGCCTGGGTGGCCATGTACCACTCCGTCTCGGACTGCCCGGACGACCCGTACAACGTCACCGTCTCCCCCGCCCGTCTGGAGCGGCAGCTCGCCTGGCTGGCGGGCCGGGGGCTGCGCGGGGTGAGCGTGCGCGAACTCCTCGCGGCGCGGGCCCGGGGCGCCGAGCGCGGTCTGGTGGGGCTCACCTTCGACGACGGGTACGGCGACTTCGTCACCTGCGCGCTGCCCGCGCTGGCCCGCCGGGGCTTCACGGCGACGGTGTTCGTGCTGCCGGGGCTGCTCGGCGGCGAGAACGCCTGGGAGCCGATCGGGCCGCGCAAGCCGCTGCTGGACGTGGACGACATCCGCCGGGCCGCGGCCGCCGGCATGGAGGTCGCCTCGCACGGGCTGACCCACCTGGATCTGACCAAGGCCACCGAAGAGGTGCTGTACGCCGAGGTCAACGACAGCCGGGACCGGCTCGCCGCGATCACCGGCGCCGACGTCGACGGCTTCTGCTACCCGTACGGCTATCTCGACGAGCGGGCCGCGGCGGCCGTGCGCCGGGCCGGCTACCGCTACGCCTGCGCGATCACCCCCGGCCCGGCCGGCTCGGGCGACTTCGCCGTGCCGCGCATCCACCTCGGCGAGGCGGACGGCGCGGTGCGGCTGGAGCTGAAGCGGCGTCTGGCGCGGGTCTGCCGCCGTTCCCTGGAGGCGGTGTGAGAGTCCTGCACATCATCACCGGCCTCGGCGTCGGGGGCGCGGAGCAGCAACTGCGGCTGCTGCTGCGGCACCTCCCGGCGCGCTGCGACGTGGTGACCCTGACCAACCCGGGGCCGGTGGCCGCGGGGCTGGCCGCCGACGGGGTGCGCGTCACGCACCTCGGGATGAGCGGCAACCGCGACCTGGGCGCCCTGCCCCGGCTGACCCGGCTGATCCGCGAGGGCCGCTACGACCTGGTGCACACGCATCTGTACCGGGCCGGCGTCTACGGCCGGGTCGCGGCGCGGCTGGCGGGGGTGCGGGCGGTGGTGGCCACCGAGCACTCGATCGGCGCGACCCGGCTGGAGGGCCGCCCGCACACCGCGGGGGTCCGCGCGCTGTACCTCGCCGGGGAGCGCCTGGGCCACACCACCGTCGCGGTGTCGGCGACGGTCGCCGACCGGCTGCGGCACTGGGGCGTGCCCGCCCAGCGCATCCGGGTCATCCCCAACGGCATCGAGGCGGACCGCTTCCGCCACGACGAGGCACGCCGCGCGCGGGCGCGCGCCTTCTACGGGCTGCCGCGGGACGGGTACGTCGTCGGCGGGGTGGGGCGGCTCGCCCCGGTCAAGCGGTTCGACGTGCTGGTGGCGGCGCTCGCCCAACTCCCGGACGACGTACGGCTGCTGCTGGTGGGCGGCGGGCCCGAGGAGCGGGCGCTGCGGCGCACCGCCCGGCACCTGGGCGTCGCGGACCGGATGGTGCTGGCCGGGGAGCGGCCGTATCTGCCGGACCCGCACGACGACGCGCCGGACCTGCCCGCCCTGCTGTCCGCCATGGACGTGTTCGCCTCGCCGTCGCCGGAGGAGTCCTTCGGCCTGGCGGTGGTGGAGGCGCTGGCGGCCGGGCTCCCCGTGCTCTACGCGAGCTGTCCGGCCGTCGAGGACCTGCCGCCCGGGGCGGCGCCCGGCGCGCTGCGCGTCACCGGCGGCGCGGGGGCGTACGCGCGCGAGGTGCTGCGGC
>NZ_AGBF01000362.1 GCF_000225525.1 Streptomyces zinciresistens K42
GGGCCCGCAGCAGCCCGGCGCGCACCAGCACCGCGGGACCGGTGCGGCCCTCCGCGGCGGCGGTGTCGAGCAGGCGCAGGGCCGCGTCCGTGTCGCCCGCGGCGAGCAGGGCCCGCGCCGCGCCCACCGCGCAGGCGGGTTCCCCGGCGGTCAGGTGCTCCAGCACCTCGGCCGCGGCGTCCGGCCGGCCCTCGGCCAGATGGGCGGCCGAGACGATCAGCGCGGCCTGGCCGCGCTGCCAGGGGGAGGCGACGTCGGCGGTGAGGGTCTGCCCGGCGGCGGCCCGCGCGGCCCGGGTCCTGCCGCGGGCCAGCAGCAGCCGTGCCGTGGCGATGGACCGCCCGGCGGCCGTCACCGGGTCGTGCGGGGTGCGGGGCGGCGCCTGGTCGAGGAGGGACTGCGCCGCGGCGAGTTCGTCGCGGTCCACGGCCACCGCGGCCAGTACCAGCCGGCCGAGCCCGGAGCCCGCGGACTGCGGCAGGCCGAACCGCTCGGTCTCGTTGAGCGCGGCCTGCGCCTTGCGTTCCGCCCTGGCCGGCCAGCCGTCGAGGTAGTCGATCAGCGCGAGATGCTCCAGGGACTCCTCCCGCGGCAGCGCGGTCGCCGCCCGCGCCGGACCGCCGGCGACGGTGCCGAGGGCGGCCCTGGCCCGCGCGAAGTCACCGGCCCACAGCCGGGCCGAGCCCAGGTGGGTCAGCAGCAGCGCGGGCAGTTCGGGGTGCTTGTCCAGCACCTCGGCGGGCACCTCGGGCTCCAGCTCCCGGGCGGCCGCCACGGCCCGCTCCGCGCGTTCGGGCGAGCCGGCCAGGCGTGCCGCCAGCGCCTGGAGCAGGGCGCAGCTCAGCCGGGCCGCCGCCGGTCCGTCCGCGCCGCCGCCGCCGCTCAGCTGCTCCTCGGTGTGCCGCAGCCGGGCCAGCGCGTGGTCCAGGTCGCCGCGGGCCAGGGCGCGGGCGGCGCGCACGAGTCCGGCGGCGGCGCCGGTCGCGCCGGGGCCCATGGCGGAGAAGAGTTCGGCGAGGCCGTCGGAGCGCAGCCCGGTGAAGAGCTGGCCGATGGCCAGGTCGTCGATCAGGGCGCCGGCGGTGAAGTCCCAGTCCCCGGCGGCGGCGCCGTGGGCCAGCATCTCGGGCAGGAACCCCGAGCGGCCCAGCCAGCGGGCGGCCCGCAGATGCAGCTCGGGTTCCAGTTCGGGGGCGCGTTCGCGCAGGTGGGCCCGGAGTATCTCGCGGAACAGCGGGTGCAGCCGGTACCAGGCGTGCCCGAGGTCCTCGACGAAGGCGTTCTCGCGGTGCAGTCCGGCGAGGATGGCGTCGGCGTCGCCGCGTCCGGTCAGCTCGTTGGCCAGTTCGGCGCGGAACCGCTCCAGGACGCTGACGCGCAGCAGGAGATCCTGGGTGGCGTCCGGCTGCCGTGTGAGGACCTCCGCCAGCAGGAAGTCGGCGACCGCGCTGTGCCCGGCCTCGAACTCCTTGAGGTAGGCGTCCGCGTCGGGGCGCTGCTGGGCGGCCAGGGCGCACAGCCGCAGGCCCGCCGCCCAGCCGCCGGTGCGGGCCACGAGCCCGGCCGCCGAGGGCAGGGACAGCCGCAGCCCGTGCCGGTCCAGCAGGGCGACCGTCTCCTCGGGGGTGAAGGCCAGCTCGGCGTTGCGGATCTCGGTCATGGCGCCGGCCGCGCGGTAGCGGTGCAGGGGCAGCAGGGGCTCGGTCCGGGTGACGAGGACCAGGCGCAGTCCGGGCCCCGCGTGGTGCAGGACGAACTCCAGCTGCTCGCCGATCTCGGGGGTGTTCACGCGGTCGTACTCGTCCAGCACGACGGTCGCGACCCGGTCGCCGTCGCCGAACCGGGCGGCGAGGCGGGTGAGCAGCGTACGGGTGACCCGGCTCGCGTCGGCGGGCGCGCCGACGCCGTCCGCGACGGGCACCCCGCGGGTGCGCAGCGCCTGGAGCAGATGGGCCCAGAACATCCCGGGGCTGCGCAGCGAGGGGTCGAGGGTGAGCCAGGCGACCGGCCGGTCCAGGTGGGCCGCCCAGTCGGCGACCAGCAGGGTCTTGCCCGCTCCGGCGGCGCCGTTGACCATGGTCAGCGGGGCGGGCGGGGTCCGGTCGAGGTGGTCGGCGAGCCGTGCGCGCCGCAGGAACGTCGCGGGTCTCGCGGGAACGGCGAACCGGGTCCGCAGGAACGGATCGCCCAGCGGGTCCGCCTCGGGTGTGCCCGGTTCGTGCGGGCTCGGGCCGCTCGCTGCCACCTCGTTCACCGCCCTGGGCGCGGGGTCAGGGATGTCGCCCCTCCCACCACCACCATCACAGCAATCGCCGCTTCACGCGCGCCGGAGCGGGTTCGCCCGTGCGCGGCCCGGCCCGTGGGACCGCGTCGTCCGGTACCGGTCCCTCCCCTCGTGGGGACCGGTACCGGACGGCGGGGCGGTGTCGGTCCACGACCCGGCGGGCGGGTCGCGGCGGACCGATCA
This sequence comes from Streptomyces zinciresistens K42, assembly GCF_000225525.1. Taxonomy (GTDB): domain Bacteria; phylum Actinomycetota; class Actinomycetes; order Streptomycetales; family Streptomycetaceae; genus Streptomyces; species Streptomyces zinciresistens. Next base: position 2,468 of record NZ_AGBF01000362.1, read on the forward strand.
GGAACAGGGCGGAATGTCGGGTTCGTGGCTCGGGCGGGGGCGGGTCCCCGGGACCGGCCCGGCGGAGGTCGATGTCGCGAAAGCTGTCCGAGAACGTGCGGCGCCACGGGTGCTGTCCCCGGGCCCTGGGCCGGTGGCCTGCCCGGCCGACGCGCGGAGGCCGTGCCGCTGCGTCAGGATCCTGCCAGTCGCGGGCGCGCGCGAGGAGCTTCCGGTCTCCGGACGCCTGCTTTGCCGCAGGTCAGCCGTATAAAGTGAGTTTTCCGGTCCGGAAGGCCAGGGCGGCGACGGCAGAGGAGTCCGAGCGTGAGTTCCGAGTCGGCGGCGCGCGCGGCCTTCGCGGAACGGCTCGCCCTGCTCTACAAGGAGGCCGGCAACCCGCCCCTGAAGAGCGTGTCCGAAGCGGTCGTACGGCTCCAGCGGGTCGACGAGCGGGGGCGCCCGGTGCGGGTGTCGGCCCAGCGGATCAGCGACTGGCGCCGCGCGCGGAACGTACCCGCCCAGTTCGCCGCCCTGTCGGCCGTCCTGCACGTCCTCATACCCCAGGCCCGGCGCGCGCGGCCCGCACCGGTCTCGGCCGGCCTGTACGACCTGGGCGGCTGGCAGCTCCTGTGGGAGCGGGCCACGGCCGGCGAGGCGGAGCAGCAGGCTCCGGTCGAGGTGCCCGCGGTGCCCGGCGCGGTGTGCCCCTACCGGGGGCTGGCCTCCTACCGGCAGGAGGACGCCCGGTGGTTCTTCGGCCGGGAGCGCAGCACACGTGCCCTGGCCGGGCAACTGCGCGCGGTGGAGCGTACGGGCGGTCTGGTCATGCTGGTCGGCGCCTCGGGTGCCGGGAAGTCGTCCCTGCTCAACGCCGGTCTGGTGCCCGCGCTGCGCGGCGCCGCGCCCGGTGGCGGGACGGGCCGGAGGGCGCGTGCGGTGCTCCCGCTCGTGCCGGGCGCCGATCCGCTCGGCGAGCTGGCCCGGCGCGTCCCGGAGCTGGCGGGGCCCGTCGCCGCCGTACGGGAGGCGGCCCGCGACCGTCCGC
>NZ_AGBF01000361.1 GCF_000225525.1 Streptomyces zinciresistens K42
CGTCGGGGCCGGCCGGGACGTCCCCGCGGCGGCGGAGGAACCGCCGCCTTGCGCGCAGGCGGCCAGCGCGGTCAGGAGCGCCGCCGCGCCCGCCGCCAGCGCCGCCCGGCGTCGAGCGGATGCGGGGGGAGAAGTCCGTACACGTCCCATGTCTGTCAGGAATCCCCGATTTCCGGGGGAGTACTCACCCCTCGTCCAGCAGGCTGATCTCCGCCCAGATCGTCTTGCCGTCCGCGGTGTGCCGGCTGCCCCAGCGCTGGGTCAGCTGGGCGACCAGCAGCAGCCCCCGGCCGCCCTCGTCGAACGTCTTCGCGCGGCGCAGATGCGGCGCGGTGTGACTGGTGTCGGACACCTCGCAGATCAGCGTGGTCGCGTCGTGGATCAGCCGGAGCCGGATGGGGTGGTTGCCGTAGCGGATGGCGTTGGTGACGAGTTCGCTCACCACCAGTTCCGCCGTGAACGACGCCTCGGTCAGCCGCCACACCTCCAACTGCTCCACGACCTGCTTGCGGACGGCTGCCACGAGCGCGGGGTCGGCCGGGATGTCCCAGGTCGCGACGCGCGTGGAGGGCAGCCCCTGGGTGCGGGCCAGCAGCAGCGCCACGTCGTCCGCGACGCCGCCGGGCGGGAGCAGCGAGCGCAGGACGCGGTCGCAGGTCTCCTCCAGGGAGCCGGCGTCCCGCGCCAGCGCCTCGCGCAGCAGCGCGAGACCGGCGTCGGCGTCGCGCTCCCGTGTCTCGATCAGCCCGTCGGTGTACAGGGCGAGCACGGTGCCCTCCGCCAGTTCGATCTCGGCGGACTCGAACGGCAGTCCGCCCAGCCCCAGTGGTGGTCCGGCGGGCAGCACGACCTCCCGCGGGGAGCCGCCGGGCGGCATCACGACGGGTGAGGGATGCCCCGCACGGGCCAGCGTGCAGCGCCGTGCGACCGGGTCGTAGACCGCGTACAGGCAGGTGGCGCCGACCTCGCCCGAGCCCCCCTCGGTGCCCGCCTCCTCCGACAGCCGCACGACCAGGTCGTCGAGGTGGGTGAGGAGTTCGTCGGGGGCGAGGTCGATGTCGGCAAGGGTGCGCACGGCGGTGCGCAGCCGGCCCATGGTGGCCGACGCCTGGATGCCGTGCCCGACGACGTCCCCCACGACCATCGCCACCCGCATCCCCGACAGCGGGATCACGTCGAACCAGTCGCCGCCCACGCCGGAGCGGGCCGCCGGCAGATAGCGGGAGGCCGCCTCCAGCGCCGCGGTGCGCGGCAGGGAGCGGGGCAGCAGGCTGCGCTGGAGGGCGATCGCCGTCTCCCGCTCCCGCGAGTAGCGGCGGGCGTTGTCGATGCAGACGGCGGCACGGGCGGTGATCTCCTCGGCGAGCAGGATGTCGTCGGGGGTGAACCCCTCCGGGTTGCGGAAGCGGGTGAGCACCGCGACGCCGAGCGTGGTGCCGCGGGCCTGGATCGGCACGGACATGCTGGTGTGGATGCCGTACTCCTTGATCCGCTCGGCGCGCGCCCGGTCCCAGGAGAGCCACTCCTCCAGGTCGCCGGTCGAGACCGACGCCACGATGGTGTGGCCCGCCAGCAGCGCGGCGGCCTGGGGCGAGGGGGAGGGGTAGACGTCCACGCGGCCCGGTGCGACCACCGCCTCCGGGCTGTCCGCGTGCACCGAGCGGTGGGCCGTGCGCCGCAGGGTCACCGGGGCGGCGGGCGCCCCGGCGGGGGAGTCGCCGTGCTCGGGCGGGTCCAGCAGGTCGACGCTGATGAAGTCGGCGAGCGCGGGCACGCAGATGTCCGCCAGCTCCTGGGCCGTCGCCGTCACGTCGAGGGTGGTGCCGATGCGGACGCTGGCCTCGTTCACCAATTGCAGCCGCTCCCGGGCGGCGTACTGGTCGGTGAAGTCGTGCGCGGCGACGGACACCCCGCGCACCCGGCCCTTGGCGTCGGTGACCGGGGCCATCCGGGCGAGCCACGCGTAGGTCCGCTCGTTCCCGACCGGCACGTACGTACGGACGTCGGTGGCGAGGCCCGTGGTGAGCACGCGCAGCAGATGGCGCTCGAACTCCCGGCTCTGCGGCCTCCCGGTCAGCTCCGGCGCGCGCAGACCGCGCGCCTGCTCCTCGGCGAGGCCGAGGATCTCCGCCATGCCCGTGTTCATCCGGCGCAGCCGCAGCCGGTCGTCGTAGATCGCGATGGCGCAGGGGGAGTCCAGCAGGCCGACGTGGTCCAGCGGGTCACCGGGCGGGCGCGGGCCGTCCGCGTCGAGCGGGGTGACCACGAGCCAGCGGTCCGGACCGCCCCCGGCCGCGCGGACGCGATGGGCGAGCAGCCACACGTGCTCCTCGCCGCCGTCGCGCCGGCGCAGGGTGAGGACGCCGTCCCAGCGGTCGCCCCGCGGTGCGCCGGGGCCGGTCCGCTGCCCGTCGGCGAGCAGGTCGAGCGCGGGGCGCCCCACTACGTCGGCGGCGCGGTGGCCCAGCAGCCGCTCCGCCCCGGCGTTCCACTCGACGAGCACGCCGCTGGCGTCGACGACCGCTCGGGCCGTCGCGGCCTCGTCGAACGGATACTCCCGGCTCATGGCGGCTCTCCCACGCGCACACTCACGGTGAACGAGCGTGTCACTTCGGCTCCAGCGTAGTGCTTCGCGCGTGGCGGGGGCGATGCGCGGGGCGCGGGGGCACCGCCCCCCGCCGGGACCGCCCGCGACCCGGCCCCGGCACGGGGCTCCTGCGCCGCTGACGCCGCCTCCGCCCGGCCGGTCAGGGCTGCCGGGTACCGGCGTGTCTCCGGCCTGACCTGCGTGTATTTACGCGTGAGTACCCGAGCGGTACCGTGAAGGACATGCCAGCTCTGAATGTGGAGTTCAGCGACCGCGAGCTAGAGGACCTGCGGCAGATCGCCAAGGAACGCGGTACGTCGATGAAGGCGCTCGTGCGGGAGGCCGCCGCGGCCGACATAGCGCGGCACCGGGCGCTCCAGGAGGGCGCCGAGGCGTTCCGCCGGTTCTTCGCGGCGCACGCGGACGAGTTCGCGGCCGCGTTCCCGGAGGACGAACCGCACGCCCGGGGTGAGGGACGGGCCGCCTGACCGATGGCACCCGTCCTCCACATCGACGTGCCCTGGCTGCTCCAGCGCCATGAGGAAGTGCTGCCGGACCAGCCCACCGTCAACGACTTCTCGGCACTGGTCGCCGCCGTCGCCCGGCACCGGGTCGACCCGCCCCGGCTCGGTGTCGACTCCGACCCCGCCTGGCGGGCCGCCGCGCTGCTGCACACCCTCGCCCTGCTCAAGCCGCTGCCGTCGGCGAACGCCCGGTTCGCCTGCTCCGCGGCGGTGGCGTACATGTTCGTCAGCGGCGTCGGCATCGACCCGCCCTACGGCGCGCTGGTCGACCTCGCCCGCGACCTGATCTCCGGCACGACCGATGTGTACGGCACCGCCGACCGGCTGCGCTCCTGGCAGATCTGACCTCCCCGCCGTCCCTCCCGCCGCCGGAGCCGCCGGCCGGCGGCGGGAGGAAGGGACGGCGGCCGCGCGGCGGGGAGCCGCCACCGGGCTCCCGGCCT
>NZ_AGBF01000360.1 GCF_000225525.1 Streptomyces zinciresistens K42
GGCGGGCTCCTGGCCGGCCGCGGCCACCGCGGTCGCCGCGGCCGTCCCGCCCGGCTGCGGAGCTTCGCCCTCGGCCTCGGCGGCCTGCGCGAGAGCGCCCTTGGTGCGCAACGGAACCTCCTTGATGAACAGCGAGAACAGCAGGGCCAGGAAGGCGATCGGCGCGGCGTACAGGAAGACGTCGGCGACGCCGTTGCCGTACGCGCTTTCGAGGACGCCGCGCACCGGCGCGGGCAGCGCGTCCAGGTCGGGGATCTCCCCCTTGCCCGTGGAGCCCCGCACGCCGATCGCGGCGAGGCCCTCCTGGGCGTAGGTGGTGATCCGGCGGCTGAGGACCGCGCCCAGCGCGGAGACGCCTATCGCGCCGCCGAGGGAGCGGAAGAAGTTCACCACCGAGCTGGCCGCGCCCAGGTCGCTCGGCGCCACCTGGTTCTGGGTGGCCAGGACGAGGTTCTGCATCATCATGCCGACGCCGAGACCCAGCAGGGCCATGAAGACCGCGACGTGCCAGTACGGGGTGTCGTAGCGGATGGTGCCCAGCAGGCCGAGGCCCGCCGTGACGAGCGCGCCGCCCGCGACCAGCCACGCCTTCCAGCGGCCGGTGCGGGTGATGACCTGGCCGGAGACGGTCGAGGAGATGAACAGGCCGACGATCATCGGGATGGTCAGCACGCCCGACATGGTCGGCGACTCGTTGCGGGCCAGCTGGAAGTACTGGCTGAAGAAGATGGTGCCCGCGAACATCGCGACGCCGACGAAGAGGGAGGCCAGCGACGCCAGCGTGATGGTGCGGTTGCGGAACAGGCGCAGCGGCACGATCGGCTCGCCGGCCCGGGTCTCCACGAAGACGAAGACCAGCAGCAGCGCGAGCGCGCCCCCGGTCATCGCGTACGTCTGCCAGGACGCCCAGTCGTACTTGTCACCGGCGAAGGTCACCCAGACCAGCAGCAGGCAGACGGCGGCGGTGATGAAGAAGGCGCCCGCCCAGTCGACCTTGACCTTCCGCCTGACCGCGGGCAGGTGCAGGGTGCGCTGGAGCACGACCAGGGCGACGACGGCGAAGGGCACGCCGACGTAGAAGCACCAGCGCCAGCCGAGCCAGTCGGTGTCGGTGATGACGCCGCCGATCAGCGGGCCGCCGACCATCGCGGTGGCGAAGGTGGCGCCGAGGTAGCCGTTGTACCGGCCGCGCTCGCGCGGGGAGATCATCGCCGCCAGGATGATCTGGGCCAGCGAGGACAGTCCGCCCATGCCGATGCCCTGCACGGCGCGGAAGGTGATGAGCATCCCGGCGTTCTGCGACAGACCGGCGAGCGCGGAGCCGGCCATGAAGACCACGAGGGCCAGCTGTATCAGCAGTTTCTTGGAGAACAGGTCGGCGAGCTTGCCCCACAGGGGGGTGGACGCGGTCATCGCCAGCAGCGACGCGGTGACCACCCAGGTGTAGGCGCTCTGGCCGCCCCCGAGGTCCTTGATGATGTCGGGCAGGGCGTTGGAGACGATCGTCGACGACAGGATCGCCACGAACATGCCGAGCAGCAGCCCGGTCAGCGCTTCCATGATCTGCCGGTGCGACATCGGAGCGCCCGGATGGCCTCCCGAATGCTTGGCGTGGGCCCGCACACCGGCTGGTGTGGTCGTTGCCATGAATGTCCTTCTCTTACTGGGTGATCGCGGGTGTACGGCAGTCGTCGAAACTGGCCCTCAGCCGGGCCATGAGACGGGTGAGCTCGGCGATGTCGCCGTCGGTCCAGTCGCCCAGCCGCTCCGTGAGCAGCTGTGTGGTCCGCCGGGACATCTCCCGCACCCGTTCCTCGCCGGCCGGGGTGAGGCGGAGGATGCGGCTGCGCTTGTCCGCCGGGTCGGCGGACCGCTCGATCCAGCCGCGCTCGGCGACGTGGGCGACATGGCGGCTGGTGACCGACATGTCCACGGCGAGCAGCTCGGCGAGCTTGCTCATGCGCATCTCTCCGTGCCTGGCCAGCAACGTCAGTACGGTGGCGGAGGCGGCCGGGCAGTCGGACGGCAGCGTCCGTCCCATCTCCCGCTTCACGGCGCCGAAGGCGCTGAACTGGCGGACCAGCTCCTCGTACTGCGCCTGTTCGGCCATCACACCTCCCGTGTTTGTTGCTTTGGGCAACCATAGAAGCGTTTGGTTGCTACAGGCAAACAAAAAGCCTCCGGGCGCCGCAAAAACTTGGCAAAGGCATGTATTGCGACCGTGAATGTGCAGGTCGGGCGGGTGCGTGAGTCCCCGTGCGGGGCGGCGGCCTCCGCTTGGGGCCGGGGCGGGGATTCGCCAGGCCCGTACTTCGCAGGCTGCGACGTACGGGCTAGGGTCTCGGGCCATGGCGAACACCCAGGACCCCCAGGGCAACCACGACCCCGCAGGCAGCACCCAGATGTTCCGCGCGTTCGTCGACGAGGGCCCGCAGGACGGCGCACGTCAGCAGGCGTCCTCCGGCCCGCGCCTCGGCCTCCTGGTCGGCGTGGTCGCCGCCGTGGCCGTCGTGGTGGCGGTGGCCTGGCTGGCGCTCAAGTAGCCCGTGCGCCCCGCGCGCCCGCTCCGGAGGCGGCGCCACGCCCGCGACAGCGGGCCGACTGCCGTCCCGGGTCCCGGGCCGCGCGTACGCGGTCAGCGCCGCCGCGCGGCGACGGCGCCCGCGTACGTCTCGCGCGTACGTCTCGCGCGTCAGGCGCTCCGGGTGGATGCCCGACTCGGCGAGCACGGAACGGATGGCATCCCGGGCCGCCGCGAGATCCTGCTCGTCAACCGGCGTCCCGACCTCCAGGTGGGTCCCGTCGCTCCCGGGGACCCGCACGAGCGTGGCGAGCATCCGCCTGCCGCGCGCGGTGAAGTCGTGGTTCCGGCATCGCTTCTCGAAGGTCGAAGGCGATCAGCTCCACAGAGCCCGGCCCGTGCGGGACGGCACGGGTCTGGTCCGCCTCGTCGACGCGAGTCCCACGCTCCGGCTTCGAGCCGGATTCCACATCGACCGCGGCACCCGTGTACGTCGGAAGCGTGCGCCTGCCGTCCGCCGCGTGGACCGTGCGCACCCGCAGCTCCTCGCCCGCCTCGTCCGGCGAGCCGTCCGGCCGCGTCCACAGGGACTGGGCCGACCCGGGCCGCCCCCACCGCTGACACCTCCGCCCAGTCCCGGCGCGCAGGGCCCCGCGGCGGCTGCCGGGTGGGGGCTACGGTGTCTCTCCCGGGGTGTGGGGGATGAAGATCGGCTCTGCTCCGGGATACGTCACCGTGACGTCGTGTTCCATGCGCGCGCCCAGCAGAAGTGACGCTTCGTAGAATCTGTCGACGCACACCGTCCAGCTCTGCTCCTCGCGTGCACCGGGCGCGATCGGCGCCGGGAGTTTTCCGGTCGACTCGGTCGTCGCCCAGGTGATGCCGAGCGCGCCGATGACATGCGTGCCGAAGGTGACCGTCCCCGAACGCACGGGTGTACCGCCGGAGTTGCCGAAGGCCACGGTGACCTTCTCGCACCGGCGCCGGTCCGTGGGCTCCCGCTCGGGCCCGCCCACGGTGAGCCGGGCCGGTGCGGGAGCCCACGGACCG
>NZ_AGBF01000359.1 GCF_000225525.1 Streptomyces zinciresistens K42
CCGTACGGGCCGGGCGCCCGGCGCACCCGCACCTCACGCACGGGACGAGTCCGCCGGGGGCGCGCGCCGCGCCCGGCTCAGACCGACCGGTGGTACTGCTCGGGAACCCGCACGCCGGCCCCCAGCTCGCGGGCCGCGGTCCGTGCCCACGACGGGCTGCGCAGCAGTTCACGGCCGAGCAGGACGGCGTCCGCCTCCCCGTTGGCGACGATCTTCTCGGCCTGTCCGGGGTCGGTGATCAGACCCACGGCGGCGACCGGCAGCGACGTCTCGGCCCTGACCCGCGCCGCGAAGGGCACCTGGTAGCCGGGGCCGACGGGGATGCGGACACCGGCCGCGTTGCCCCCGGTGGAGACGTCGAGGAGGTCGACGCCGTGCGCGTGCAGGTCGGCGGCGAAGCGGACCGTGTCGTCGGCGGTCCAGCCGCCCTCCTCCAGCCAGTCGGTCGCCGAGACGCGGAAGAACAGCGGCTTGCCCTCGGGCCACACCGCGCGCACGGCGTCCACGACCTGGAGCGCGAAGCGGGTGCGGTTCTCGTACGAGCCGCCGTACGCGTCGGTGCGGTGGTTGGAGTGCGGGGAGAGGAACTCGTTGATCAGATAGCCGTGGGCGCCGTGGATCTCGGCGACCTCGAAACCGGCGGCGAGCGCCCGGCGGGCGGCGTCCGCGAACTGCCCCACGACGTCCTGGATCCCGTCGGCGGTCAGCTCGCGCGGCACGGGGTGGCCCTCGGCGAACGGGATCGGGCTGGGCGCGACCGGCTGCCATCCGCCTGCCTCCGCCCCCACGGGCGCACCGCCCTTCCAGGGCCGTTCGGTGGACGCCTTGCGGCCCGCGTGGGCGAGCTGGATCGCCGGCACGGTGCCCTGCGCGACCAGGAAGCGGGTGATCCGGCGGAACGCCTCGACCTGGGTGTCGTTCCAGATGCCGAGGTCGTAGGGGGAGATACGGCCCTCGGGGCCGACCGCGGTGGCCTCGACGACGATCAGGCCCGTGCCGCCGGCCGCGCGGGCGGCGTAGTGCGCGAAGTGCCAGTCGCCCGGCGCGCCCGTCGCGGGACCCTCGGGAGCGGCCGAGTACTGGCACATCGGGGGCATCCACACCCGGTTGGGGATCGTCACATCGCGCAGGGTGCAGGGCTCGAAGAGCGCACTCACGGCGGACTCCATTCGTCGCGGGACCGTCACGGGAGGCGGCCGGGCCGGGACCCGCCGCCGCTTCGTACGATAGTCGTCGTAGTACGGTGAATGTCAAACTACGAGAGGTCTCGTACGATGGACGGGACCCGGCGGGGGAGTCCGGGTGAGGCCGCCCGACGAAGTGGAGCCACCGTGACCAGCGCCGCCGTGAACAGCAGGGACCTCCCGCATCCGGCCCGCGCGGAGATCCGCCTGGAGGGTGTGCTGCACGCGCTGTCCGACCCGCTGCGGCTGCGGATCGTGCGCGAGCTCGCCGCCGTCGGCGACGAGCTGTCCTGCTCGCACTTCGACCTGCCGGTCACCAAGTCCACCACCACGCACCACTTCCGGGTGCTGCGCGAGAGCGGCGTGATCCAGCAGAACTACCGGGGCACGGCCAAGCTGAACGGTCTGCGCAAGGACGATCTGGACGGCCTCTTCCCGGGGCTCCTCGACGCCCTGCTGGGCGCCGCCGCCCGCGAGGCCGACCGCCTCGGCGGAGCCTGAACTCCCCTTCTCCGCAAGGTTGGTGACGGGACCCCGTGTTGGTGACGGGACCCCGGATGCTGCGGTCGCGTCCGGCACTCGTCAAGAAGCCCCGCCCCGCGCCGCGTTCAGTAGCGAGGGCCAGTCGGGCAGTTTGACCACGCTCCGTCCCAGGGAGGCGCCGAGCGCGGCCTCGGCCCGCTCGATCGCGCGCCAGCCCGCCCACGGGACCGGCTCGGCACCCGCGGCGCGCAGCGCGGTCAGCGGATCCTCCGGCAGTCGCCGGGCCCGCAGCACGGCGGCATCCGCCAGCAGGGCCGCCACCGTCTCCTTCGCGCACGGGCGGTTCGTGCCGATGACACCGGTGGGCCCGCGCTTGATCCAGCCGGCCACGTACTCTCCCGGCGCGGCGCCGCCCCCGCGCAGTACGCGTCCCGCGAGATGCGGCACCGTGCCGGTCGCCGGGTCGAACGGCACGCCGTCCAGCGGCACCCCGCGATACCCCACCGACCGCAGTACCAACTGCGCCTCGATCTCCTCGAACACCCCCGTGCCCGTCACCCCGCCCCGGCCGTCGGGCGCCGTCCGCTCGAAGCGCACCGCACCCACCCGGCCCGCCTCGGCGAGCAGTTCGACGGGGCGCAGGAAGAAGCGCAGCCGGATCCGGCGGCCGGCGGAGCGCTCCGCGGCGCCGGTCCAGCCGCGCAGCACCTCCACGTTGCGCCGCCGGGCCGCCGGCAGCTCCGAGGGATCGAGGTACGCCGGGTCCAGCGCCAGCTCCCCGGCGTCGCACCGCACCTCGGTGTCCGGCAGTCCGCCCAGCTCGCGCAGCTCCTTGGTGGTGAAGCGGGCCTGCGAGGGGCCGCGCCGCCCCACCACGCTGATCTCGCCGACCCGGCTGGCGGCGAGCGCGGTGAACGCGCCCTGGGGCATGTCCGTGGGGCCCAGTTCGGCCGGGCCGCGGGCCAGCATCCGGGCGACGTCCACCGCGACGTTGCCGACGCCGACGACCACCGCGGCGCGGGCCCCGCGCACGAAGTCCCGCGCCGCGCAGTCCGGATGGGCGCTGTACCAGGAGACGAACTCGGTGGCCGGCCAACTGCCCGGCAGATCCTCGCCGGGAACCCCGAGACGCCGGTCGCCCGCGGCCCCCACGCAGTACACGACGGCGTGGTAGACCCGGCGCAGCGCGGCGGCGGGCACCCCGTCGGCGCCGACGCGCACACCGCCGAGGAAGCGCACCCGCTCGTGCTCCAGGACCGTCCGCAGGGTGCCCTGGAGGGACTTGATCCGCTCGTGGTCCGGCGCCACGCCGTAGCGCACCAGGCCGTAGGGGCACGGCAGTCGGTCCAGGACGTCGACGGCCGCGTCCGGTTCCTGCTGTACGAGGCTCTGGGCGGTGTAGCACCCGCTCGGTCCGGAGCCGACGACGGCGACACGCAGCACGGCACAACTCCTCGTCCGGAAGTCTTCGGGAGTCGCTCTCACGTCCAGCATCGCACCGCGGCCGCTCCGCTGACAGGGTGCTGTGCCGGGTGCGGGAAGCGTGTTCGTTCGTTATGGAATGTGATCATGAGGTTACGTTGCGTGTGTGCTGGAAGCATCCTTTCTGAATCTTTCCGATCGCCCTTCGACGGACGGCACCGTGTCCGTGTGGCCCGCGTGGGAAGTGCGGGACGGTGCCGGAGCCACCTCGTGGCTCGGTGTCCGGCTGGAGTTCGGCGACGGCGCCCGGGTCGAGGCGCTCGCCGTGGTGGGGGAGGGCGGCGTCTTCATCGAGGACGTGAAGGCCGTCCCCGCGCTCTCGCTGGACGATCTGGCCGCGCTCGCCGACTGGATCGAGGACCCGCTGTGCCGGGCGTGCGGGATCCCCGCCCGCGCGGACGCCGGGGGCGCCGCCGCGAGCCGGGCCCGGCCCGCCTGGCC
>NZ_AGBF01000358.1 GCF_000225525.1 Streptomyces zinciresistens K42
CGGCCGCCGGCGGCGGGCGATGACCGGGGCAGCTGCCGTCGTGGTCGTCGTCGGCGCCGGACCCCGCGCGACCGGGCTGCTGGAGCGCGTCGCCGCGAACGCGCCCGAACTGTGGGACGGCAGCCGTGCGTTGCGCATCCACCTGGTCGATCCGCACCCGCCGGGGCCGGGACGGATCTGGCGGGCGGAGCAGTCGGGTCTGCTGCGGATGAACTCCATGGCCGAGGACGTCACGATGTTCACCGACGAGTCGTCCACCGTCGAGGGCCCCGTGCGGCCCGGCCCCTCCCTCGCGCAGTGGGCGGCCCAGTTCTCCGGCCGGGCCCCGCGCCACGCCCCCTGCACCGCACCCGCCGATCCGGAGGTGCTCGCCGAACTGCGCGCGCTCACCGGCTCGGACTTCCCCACCCGCCGGGTCCAGAGCGCCTATCTGGACTGGGTGTTCCGCTGGACGCTGGCCCAGCTGCCGCCCGGCGTCACGGTCGAGTGGCACCGCACCACGGCGACGGCCGTGACCGGCCCGCCGGACGGACCGCAGCTGGTCCGGCTGGCCGGCCGGACGGAGCCGCTCACCGCCGATCTGGTGGTCCTGGCGCAGGGGCACCTCGGTTCCCGGCCCGGCGCCGGGCACCGCGCCCATGCCGCCTTCGCCCGCCGTCACGGCCGGTTCCATCTGGCGCCGGAGTTCTCCGCCGACGCCGACCTGTCGGAGCTGCGGCCGGGCGAGCACGTCCTCCTGCGGGGCCTCGGGCTCGCCTTCGTCGACCTGGTGACGCTGCTCACCGAGGGACGCGGCGGCGCCTTCCGGGACGAGCCCGACGGCACCCTGCGCTATCTCCCCTCCGGGCGCGAGCCCGTTCTGCACGCGGGATCGCGGCGCGGTGTGCCGTACCACTCCAAGACCCGCTACCGGCTCCAGGGCCCCCGGCCGCCGCTGCCGCGCCACTTCGGTCCCGAGGCCGTCGACGCGCTGCTCGCCCGCGGGGGCCCGCTCCTGCTGCGGCGCGACGTGTGGCCGCTGATGGCCAAGGAGATCGGCTACGGCCACTACCACGAGCTCTTCCACGCCCACCCCGGGCGCACGGCCATGTCCTGGACCGGCTTCGCCGCCGCGTACGACCGGCTGGACTGGTACGGCGGCGCCATGGCCGCCCTGGTCGACGGGGCCGTGCCGGACCCCGCGGACCGGCTGGACTTCGAGGCGCTGGACCGCCCCCTGGACGGGCTCGCCTTCGCCTCGGCCGAGGACCTCCAGGAGCATCTGCGCGCGCACGTCGCCCGGGACGTCGACCGGCGCGAGGACCGGGAGTTCAGCGCCGACCTCGGCGCGTTCCTCGCGCTGCTCTCCGTCTACGGACAGCTGCCCCGGCTGGTGGCCTCCGGACGGCTGGCCGCACGCTCGGTCGCCGAGGAGCTCGACGGCTGGTGGCACGGGTTCTTCAGCTTCCTGGCCTCCGGCCCGCCCGGGTTCCGGCTGCGGCAGCTGCTCGCACTGTCCCGGGCCGGGGTCGTCCGCTTCCTGGGCGCCGGTGTCCGGATCGGCACGGACGAGCGCACGGGCACGTTCACCGCCGCCAGTCCGACCGTCCCCGGGCACACCGTCCACGCGACCGCCCTCGTCGAGGCGTACCTGCCGGGCCCCTCCCTGGACCGGACCGAGGACCCGCTGCTGCGTGAGCTGTACCGCTCCGACGCCCTCACCGAGGAGGTCCTGGCGGACGCCGGGCACGTCCATCGCTCCGGACTGCTGGCCGTCTCCCCCGCGGACGGCCGTGTCATCGACCCCTCCCTGGGCGGCCCGCACCCCCGCCGGATCGCCCTCGGGGCTCCCACCAACAGCCGGTCCGTCGCCGCGTTCTCACGCCCGCGGACCGACGCGCCGGCGTTCCGGCAGAACGACGCGGTGGCGCGGGCGCTGTTGCGCGCCCTGAGCACCACCCCCGTGAGCTGCGATTTCTCGGATAACGAGAAAAGAGTGTCCACTATATGAAAAGCCTCTTGGGCGACCGCCCCACTTCTGCCACGATCCCCATCAACCAGGTAGGAAAACTAGGGATCTGCGGGGTGGGGTGTCCATGCGTACGCACAGCCGTGCCGACCTGTCCTCGCTGCTGCTGACCTCGCGCCGCCACATCGACTTCGGCCGCACGTCCAGCGCCATCTGTCACCCCGCCTGAGACGCCGCAGCGCGGCCCGCGCGCCCTCCCCCGCTCCGCGAGCGCAGCCCCCCGCCGCCCCCTCGGGCCGGCGGGCGGGAGCAGTGCGCCGACGCGGACCGAGGGACCCGCGCCGCCCCTGCGGCCGTCCGGCCTCCACGGCCCTCACCCCCCGCTCCTCCGCCTCCGCCCGCTCATCCGCCTCCGCCCGCTCATCTCCGAGAGGACACCTCCGTGTCTGCCGCAAGACCGCTGACCGCCCTGCGCCTCCTCGCCGCCACCGCGGCGCTCCCCCTGCTGCTGACCGCCTGCGGCTACGGCGCCCAGTCCACCGACGACGGCAAGGAGACCAAGGCCGCGGCGGGCGCCGAGAAGCTCTCCGCCGACGAGGTCAGGATCGGCTACTTCCCCAACCTCACGCACGCCACCGCGCTGGTCGGCGTCCAGGAGGGGCTGCTCCAGAAGGAGTTGGGCGCCACCACGATCAAGTCGTCGACCTTCAACGCCGGGCCGTCGGAGATCGAGGCGCTCAACTCCGGCTCGATCGACATCGGCTGGATCGGCCCCTCGCCCTCGATCAACGGCTACACCAAGGCGGCGGGCGAGAACCTGCAGATCATCTCCGGTTCGGCCTCGGGCGGCGTGAAGCTGGTCGTGAACCCGAAGAAGATCAAGTCGGTCGGGGACGTCAAAGGCAAGAAGATCGCCACGCCGCAGCTCGGCAACACCCAGGACGTGGCGCTGCTCAACTGGATCTCCGGGCAGGGCTGGAAGGTCGACGCGCAGAGCGGCAGGGGCGACGTCTCCGTCGTGCGCACCGACAACAAGATCACCCCGGACGCCTACAGGTCCGGTTCCATCGACGGCGCGTGGGTGCCCGAGCCGACCGCGTCCAAGCTCGTCGCCGAGGGCGGCAAGGTGCTCCTGGACGAGTCCGACCTGTGGCCGGACAAGAAGTTCGTGATCACGAACATCATCGTGTCGCAGAAGTTCCTCAAGGAGCACCCGGACGTGGTCGAGGCCGTGCTGCGCGGCTCGGTGAAGACCAACGCCTGGATCGGCGCCAACCCCGACAAGGCCAAGGCGTCCGCGAACAAGGCCCTGGAGAAGCTCTCCGGCAAGGCCCTGCCCGCCGAGGTCATCGACCCGGCCTGGAAGTCGATCGCCTTCCTCGACGACCCGCTGGCCGCCACTCTCCGCACCGAGGCGGACAACGCGGTGAAGGCCGGCCTGCTGGAGAAGCCCGCCCTCCAGGGCATCTACGACCTCCGCCCCCTCAACAAGGTCCTCAAGGCCGAGGGCAGGCCCGCGGTCGACGACGCCGGTCTCGGCACGCCGTGACGCACACCGCACCCGACCAGTCCCCGAGGAGATGACGAGCATGGCAACCGCCCTCGCCAACGCATCCGGCACGGCCGCACCCGTGGCCCGTGCCGCCCGCATCGAGCATGTCTCGAAGTCCTTCCCGGCGCCCGGTACACCGGGCGGGCGGCAGCTCGTGCTGGACGACG
>NZ_AGBF01000357.1 GCF_000225525.1 Streptomyces zinciresistens K42
TTCGACCGGGTGCGGCTCGGGGTGCAGTCGCGGGCGCTCGCGGGCAAGCGGGCGGACGTCGTGGCGAAGGTGGCCCCCGAACTGCCGGTGATCCTCGGGGACGGCTACCGGCCGGCGTTCCTGTCGTACTCCCACGGGCACCCGATGACCGGCGGCTACCGGCACGACGCGCTCGCCTCCGCCGGGTACCTGCTGGACGGCGGGCGGCTCGGCGACGCCCGTACGCGCGCCGAGGTGCGGCAGTGGTGGCGGGAGCGCTCGGGGTCGCGGCCGCGCTCGGGGCGTCCGGCGGTGCGGCTGGCCCGCGCCACACGCCGGGCCCTGCTGCGCCGTTGACCGCGCTCCGAGCCGGGCAGCGGCTGCTGAACGCGCTGGTGCGCCGCGCGCGCGGCGGGGACGAGCGCACGTTCCCCGACTCGGTGGCCGTGCGCGGGGTGCACGCGGTCGGGGAACCGGACCTGCGCGCGGCCCTCGCCGCGCGCGGCGCGGACCGGGAGGGCGCGCACCGGCGCGAAGGGCGCCCGCCGGGAGCGGGCGGCGCATAGGGGGCATTGGCGCCGACACCGGCGGACGGTGCTTGCCTTCCTCAACAGACGAACCAAATATCCCTTTTGTTGCTGCCGTGCACCGAAGGGATTCCCGATGCGAGCTGCCGCCCTCTATTCGGTCGCGGGGGCACTGCTCCTGTCGGCCCTGTCCGCGGCCCCGGCCGGCAGTACGGAGGCCGCACCGGGCGCCTCCGAGCGGCACGGCGTGCAGGTGGCCGCCGCGCGTGCCGAGGCGAGGGGGATCACCTTCGGCGCCTGCCCCAAGGACCAGGGCCTGCCGGACCTCGTCAAGTGCGGCACGGTCTCGGTGCCCCTCGACTACGCCCGCCCCTTCGGCAAGCAGATCCGGCTCACCGTCAGCCGGGTCCGGGCCACCCACAAGGACCCGGGCAACAGCAAGCGCCGGGTGCCGGGCAAGGGCGCCCTGGTCTACAACCCGGGCGGGCCGGGCGCCTCCGGGCTGCACTTCCCGCTGGTCGGGGTGCTGCCCAAGTGGAAGCGCGTGGCGGCGGCCTACGACCTGGTGGGCTACGCCCCGCGCGGCGTGGGGCCCTCGGCGCCGCTGTCCTGCCAGGACCCCCGGCAGTTCACGGCGGGCCCCTCCCTCGCGCCGACCCACCCCTCGGCCTCGTACAAGCAGCGGCGCGTCGCGCGTGCCAGGGCCTACGCCCGGGGCTGCGCCGCGCGCGCGGGCGCCGCGCTGCGCCACTACAACTCCCTCAACAACGCCCGTGACCTGGACGTCCTGCGGGCCGCGCTGGGCGAGGACAAGCTGACGTTCATGGGGGCGTCGTACGGGACGTACTTCGGCGCGCTGTACGCGCAGCTCTTCCCCTCGCACGTGCGGCGGATGGTGTTCGACTCGGCGGTCAACCCGGACCCCGCGCAGATCTGGTACCGGGCCAACCTCGCGCAGTCGGCCGCGTTCGAGGGCCGGTGGGCGGACTTCCGCGCGTGGGTCGCCGAGCACGACGACGTCTACGGCCTCGGCACCACCCCGGAGCAGGTGCTGCGCAGCTACGAGAAGGCCCGGACGCGGCTGGCGGCGCGGCCTGCGGGCGGGCGGATCGGGCCGGGCCAGTTGCAGGAGGTGTTCCTCCAGGCCGGCTACTACGACGACTACTGGCCCTCGCGGGCGAAGGCGCTGTCGGCGTATCTGAAGGGCGACGGCGTGCCGCTGGTGGAGCTGGCCTCGCCGGTGCGGGAGGCGGCGGCCGAGGAGGAGAACACCAACGCGGTGTACACGGCCGTGGAGTGCAACGACGCGCCCTGGCCTACGGACTTCGCGGTGTGGGACCGGGACAACACCCGCCTCGCGCGCGTGGCGCCGTTCGAGACCTGGGACAACGTGTGGATGAACCTGCCGTGCGCCTACTGGCGCGCGCCACGGCAGACTCCGCTGGACGTGCGGACCGGGCCCGGCGAGGTGCCGCCCGTGCTGATCCTGGCCGCCGAGCGGGACGCGGCCACCCCGTACGACGGGGCGCTGGAGATGCAGCGGCGCCTCGCGGACTCGGTGCTGGTGACCGAGCGGGACTCCGGCACCCACGGCATCGCCTACGGCCCGAACCCGTGTGTGAACGGCTATGTCGACGCCTACCTGCTGGAGGGCCGCCTTCCGCAGCGGCGGGCGACGTGCGGGGCGCGCCCGGAGCCGAAGCCGGAGCGGGCGGGCGACCTCAAGGCCGGGAAGCGCACCCCCGCCGCGGCGGCGAAGCCGGGCGGGCGCCCGCGGGACGCGGCATGACCTGACGCGCGGCCGGCGCACGGCCGCGCACGAAGGCCCGGGGACACCCCCGGGCCTTCGTGCGTCCGGGCCCGCGCGCCGCGGAGCCTTCGCGGCGTGCCGCTCAGGCGAGTCCGGCCACCAGGTCCGCCACCGACTTGCGGCGGCCGGTGTAGAACGGGACCTCCTCGCGCACGTGCAGGCGCGCCTTTGACGCCCGCAGATGGCGCATGAGGTCGACGATGCGGTACAGCTCGTCGGCCTCGAAGGCGAGGATCCACTCGTAGTCGCCCAGCGAGAACGAGGCGACGGTGTTGGCGCGGACGTCCGGATAGCCGCGGGCCATCTTGCCGTGGTCGGCGAGCATGCGGCGGCGGTCCTCGTCGGGCAGCAGGTACCAGTCGTAGGAGCGCACGAAGGGGTAGACGCTGACGTAGTCGCGGGGCGTCTCGTCGGCGAGGAACGCCGGGATGTGCGAGCGGTTGAACTCGGCGGGGCGGTGCAGCGCCATGTTCGACCAGACCGGCGTCAGGGCGCGGCCGAGCCGGGTCCGGCGGAAGAGGTTGTACGCCTCCTGGAGCTGGTCGCTGGTCTCCGCGTGCCACCAGATCATCAGGTCCGCGTCGGCCCGCAGGCCGGAGAGGTCGTAGGTGCCCCGGACCGTCACGTCCTTGGCGGCGAGCTGCTCGAACAGCTCCTGGACCTCCTCGGCAAAGCCCCCGCGGTCCTCCGGAAGCACGTCCTTCAGCCGGAAGACGGACCAGAGGGTGTAGCGGATGACCTCGTTGAGGTCCTTGGCCAGCTTGCCCTTGTTGGGGATCCTGCCGGACTCGGTGGTGGAGGCGTCGTCACTCATGTCCCTCATTCTCCCGCTCCGCCGTGCAGGCTCTGCACCGGGTCGGCGGCGAGCGCGCGCACACCGCCGAGGTCGCCGGCGAGCTGGTCGGCGGCGGCGTACGCGCTCGCGATGCACGCCGGGATGCCGACGCCGTCGTACTGCGCGCCGCACACGGCGAGGCCGGGCACCCCGGCGATGTGCGCGCGGACGCGGGCGACGCGCGCGTGGTGGCCGACCGGGTACTGGGGCAGGCCGTCGTTCCAGCGGGTGACGCGGGTGCGCAGGGGGGCGGCGGCGAGGCCGGTGGCGGCTTCGAGGTCGCGCCGGGAGACCTCGACGAGGTGGTCGTCGTCGCGGCCGAGGATCTCCGTCTCGCCGTGGCGCCCCACCGAGGTGCGCACCACGACCAGGTCCGGGTTCTCCCCGTCGATCCAGCCCCACTTGCGGGAGGCGAACGTCGACGCCTTGATGGTGCGCCCGTCGACCGGCGGGACCAGGAACCCGCTGCCGGCCGGCAGAACGGCGTCCGCGCGCCGGTAGGCGAGGGTGACCAGGGCCATGGAGGCGTACTCGACGGCGGCGAGCTCGGCGGC
>NZ_AGBF01000356.1 GCF_000225525.1 Streptomyces zinciresistens K42
TCCTGGCTCCGATTGCGCCGCGTTCGGCGACGGTGCCGTTCTATTCGACGGTGACCGGTGGTCTGCTGGACACCGAGCGGCTCGATGCCGCGTACTGGGTGCGGAATCTGCGGCAGACCGTCGAGTTCGAGGCGACGACGCGGGCGCTGATCGCCGATGGGCTGTCCGCCTTCGTGGAGTGCAGCGCTCACCCGGTTCTGGCTGTGGGTGTGGAGGAGTCCGGTGCGTCCACGGTGGTCGGGTCCCTGCGCCGTGAGGACGGTGGGGCCCAGCGGTTCGTGACGTCACTGGCACAGGCCTACGTCGAAGGTCTGCCCGTCGAACTGGGTTCCCTGGTGGCCGCTCCGGGGGACACCGTCGACCTGCCGACGTATCCGTTCCAGCGCAATCGCTTCTGGCTGGAGTCGGGTGAACTGCCGGCGTCGGCGGGTGTGCCGCGGGATGAGGTGGAGGACCGGTTCTGGGAGGCCGTCGAGCGCGAGGACCTGGAGTCGCTGGCGGATTCGCTGGATCTCGACGGCGAGGAGCTGCGGCCTCTGCTTCCCGCTCTGGCGTCCTGGCGACGGGCCGGCCGCCAGGAGTCCGTGATCGACTCCTGGCGCTACAAGACCGCCTGGCGCCCCGTCTCCGGCACCTCCGTGCCCGTGCTGTCCGGAACCTGGATCGTCGTAGTGCCCGAATCCGTCGGCGATGACGACACGACCGCCTCCCTCGTCCGCATGCTCGATGCACGGGGCGCCGACGCCGTCACCCTCACCGTCACGGAGGAAGACGCGGACCGGACCCGGCTCGCGGGTCGTGTCCAGGAGGCGCTGGCCGGCCGTCACGACCTGCGGGGCGTGCTGTCGCTGTGGGCGTTCGACGAGAAGCCCACGGAGACCCAGCCGCTGGTCTCGGCGGGCCTCGCGGGCACCGTTTCCCTCGTGCAGGCACTGCGCGACCTCGACGCGACCGCCCCGCTCTGGTGCCTCACCCGGGGTGCCGTCGCCACCGGCCCCTCCGAGACGCTGACCAGTGCCGTACAGGCGCAGGTGTGGGGCGTCGGACGGGTCGCGGCTCTCGAACAGTCCGGCGTCTGGGGTGGGCTCGTCGACCTCCCCGACACCCCCGACGAGCGCGCGCTGCGCAGGCTCTGCGGCATCCTCGCTGAGCCGGCCGGCGAGGACCAGCTCGCCGTCCGCGCCGGCGGAGTCGTCGCCCGGCGCATGGTGCGCGCCTCTCTCGGCCGTACCGCCCCGGCCCGCCGCTGGCGGCCCGACGGCACCGTGCTCATCACGGGCGGACTCGGTGCCCTTGGCGCCCACGTGGCCCGGTGGCTCGCCCGTGAGGGCGCCCCCCATCTCGTCCTCACCAGCCGACGCGGCGGCGACGCCCCGGGGGCCGATGACCTGGCGCGGGAGCTCACCGGACTCGGCGCACGCGTCACCGTCGCGGCCTGCGACATCGCCGACCGCGACGCCGTCGAAGCACTCGTCACCGGCCTCGCGGACCAGGGCGACCCCGTGCGCGCCGTCATGCACGCCGCCGTCCAGGCGGAACTCGCTCCGCTCGCCGACGCGACCCCCGACCACTTCGCCGCGCTCCTCGGAGCCAAGGTCGCCGGTGCCGAACACCTCGACTCGCTCCTCGGCGAGGACGTGGACGCCTTCGTGCTCTTCTCGTCCATCGCCGGCTTCTGGGGCAGCGGCGACCACGCGGCCTACGCCGCTGCCAACGCCCACCTGGACGCACTCGCCGAACGCCGCCGCGCACGAGGCCTCGCAGCCACGTCGATCGCCTGGGGGATCTGGGACGCGTACAACGACTGGGACTCCCTCAGCGCCACCGAGCGCCGTACGATCACCGACCGCGCCGTTCAGCAGGGCCTTCCGCTGCTCGACCCCGAGGCCGCGTGCACCGGACTGCGCCAGGCGCTCGACCACGACGAGACGTTCGTCGCCATCGCCGACATCGCCTGGGAGCCCTTCGCCACCCTCTTCACCTCGGTCCGGCCGAGCGCCCTGATACGGGAGATCCCCGAGGCGACCGCACCGGATTCCGCCGCACCCGGCGACACCACCGGACACGACGCCGCGACGCTGCTCCGCAGGCTCGAAGGGCTGCCCCGCGAGGACCGGGAACGCGAACTCGTCGACCTGGTGCGCTTCCAGGCCGCAGCCGTCCTGGGCCACGCCACGACCGACCAAGTGGGTCTGGACCGGGCCTTCCGCGACCTGGGCTTCGACTCGCTCACCGCCGTCGACCTCCGTAACCGCCTCAAGGCCGCCACCGGGGAGCGGCTGTCCGCGACCGTCGTCTTCGACCACCCGACCCCCGCCGAGCTGGCCGCCCACCTCCACGACCGTTGCTTCCCGGACGCCGACGGCCGGCCGGAAGCGTCGGTCCCGGCCGTGACGGCTGTCGCGGCGCTCCACGACGAGCCGGTCGCGATCGTCGGCATGGCCTGCCGGCTGCCGGGCGGCGTCACCACCCCGGAGGAGCTGTGGCAGCTCCTCCGGGACGGCGGAGACGCGATCACCGGCTTCCCGGAGAACCGCGGCTGGGACCTGGACGGTCTCTACGACCCCGATCCCGCCACCCCCGGTAAGACCTATGCCCGCGACGGCGGATTCCTCCACGACGCGGCGGAGTTCGACGCGGGGTTCTTCGGGATCTCGCCCCGTGAGGCGCTGGCGATGGACCCGCAGCAGCGGCTGCTGCTGGAGACGTCCTGGGAAGCGATCGAGCACGCCGGCATCGACCCCACGGTCCTCAAGGGCACCCGCACCGGCACCTTCATCGGCGCCAACCCGTCGGACTACCGGGCGGCCATGGGGCAGGCACCGGTGGGCTACGAGGGCCACCTCGTCACCGGAGGCCACAACAGCGTCGTCTCCGGCCGGATCGCCTACACCTTCGGCCTCGAAGGCCCGGCCGTCACCATCGACACCGCCTGCTCGTCATCGCTGACCGCGCTGCACCTCGCCGCCCAGGCAGTGAAGCAGGGCGAGTGCGACATGGCCCTCGCCGGCGGAGTGGCCATCATGTCGACCCCCGAGGGCTTCATCGGCTTCAGCCGCCAGCGAGGCCTGTCGCACGACGGCCGCTGCCGCACCTTCTCCAGCGACGCCGAGGGCATCGGCCTCTCCGAGGGCGTCGGAGTGATCCTCCTGGAGCGCCTGTCGGACGCCCACCGCAACGGGCACCCGGTGCTTGCCGTCATCCGTGGCTCCGCCACCAACCAGGACGGCGCGTCCAACGGCTTGAGCGCCCCCAACGGTCCCTCGCAGCAGCGCGTCATCCGCCAGGCCCTCGCCAATGCCGGCCTGACCACCGCCGAGGTCGACGCGGTGGAGGCGCACGGTACCGGTACCACGCTGGGTGACCCGATCGAGGCGCAGGCGTTGTTGGCCACCTACGGCCAGGACCGCACGGACGGGCACCCGCTGTATCTGGGTTCGCTGAAGTCCAACATCGGCCACCCGCAGGCTGCCGCAGGCATCGCGGGCGTGGTCAAGACCGTGCTCGCCCTCCAGCACGGCGTCCTGCCGCGGACGTTGCATGTGGAGGAGCCGTCGCCGGAGGTGGACTGGGCTTCGGGTGCGGTGGAGTTGTTGGTGAGTGAGCGTGAGTGGCCTCGGACGGGTCGTCCGCGTCGGGCGGCGGTGTCCGGGTTCGGTATCAGCGGGACGAATGCGCATGTGGTGTTGGAGCAGGCGCCTGTTTCGTCGGGTGGGGTTGTGCCGGTGTCCGGGGTGGAGCCGTCGGG
>NZ_AGBF01000355.1 GCF_000225525.1 Streptomyces zinciresistens K42
CGGCAGCTCCGCCAGCGCGGCCCGCGCCGCCCGCACCCGGCGGCGCGCCTCGGTGAGCGCGGCCGAGCGCCCGCCCGCCTCCTCGATCAGCGCCGCCACCCGGCCGGGCTCGGCGTCCGACTCCAGCAGTGCCCGTACGGCCCCGCCGGCGGGGGAGTCCAGCGCGGCCAGGACCGGGAAGGTCTTCTTGCGCTCCCGCAGATCCCCGTGGACCGGCTTGCCGGTGACCGCCGGGTCGCCCCAGATCCCCAGCACGTCGTCGACGATCTGGAAGGCGACGCCCAGCTCCCGGCCCGCGCGGTCCAGGGCACGCACGGCCGGGTCCGGCGCCCCGCCGAGCAGCGCGCCCAGAGCGGCCGCGCATCCCAGCAGGGCGCCGGTCTTGCGCTCGGCCGTCGTCCGGTAGGCGTGCGGGCGCACCCGGTCCGGGCCCGTCCAGGGGCGGGCGGCGAACAGCAGGTCGTCCGCCTGCCCGTGCACCAGGTCGCGCAGGGCGGCCGACAGCAGCCGCACGGCCCGCGGCCCCTCCTGCGTCGCCGCGAGCGTCTCGACGGCCAGCGCGAAGAGGGCGTCCCCGGCGAGCACGGCGGGACCCGTGCCGTACGCCTTCCACACCGTGGGGCGCCGCCGCCGCGTCTCGTCGCCGTCCATGACGTCGTCGTGCAGCAGCGAGAAGACATGGACCAGTTCCACCGCGACGGCCGCGGGGACCGCGCTGCGGCCCGGTGCCCCGACCGCCTCGGCGCCGAGCACCGCCAGCGCCTGCCGTACGCCCTTGCCGCCGGAGCCGGCGGCCGGCGTCCCGCCCACCTCGCACCAGCCGAGGGAGTACCCGGCCATCTCGGCCACCCAGGGGTGGGTGCGCCCGACGGCCTCCCGCAGCGCGGGCCGCACCAGCGCCCGGCAGCGTGCGAGGACCCGTCCGGCGTCGGGGGCGGGCACGGCCGCGGCGCGGGGGAACGCGTCGGCGGGACCGGTCGGCGCGGCGCCCGCGGACGCCCCGGCAGGCGTCCGCAGCGCGGAGTGGGAAGCCGTCATCGCACGCCCACCGCCCCGGCGTCCGCGCCGATGCCGAACTCCTCCTGGGCCCGCGCCACCATCTCCCGTGCGTGGCGCAGCCCGATGCGTTCCAGGACCCCGGCGAGTTCGGCCAGTTCGGCTGCGGTCTCGTCCCGGTCGCGGCCCAGCCGCGCCCGGGACTTGGCGAGCCCCAGCCGGGACAGCGCCTGCCCCCGGGGCTCGTCCATCGCGCGGAACTCCGTGAGCGCGCGTTCGTACATGCCGCGGGCCTCGGCGTAACGTCCGGCGCGGTAGAGGACGTTGCCGCGCATCTTGTGGTTGTAGGCCAGCGCGCTGGAGAGCTTCATGGCGCGGCACATGGACTCCGCCTCGGACAGCAGCGCCAGCGCCCGCTCCACGTCGCCGTCGCGCACCGAGACGACGTCCGCGAGGCCGCGCAGCGCCCAGGCGTGGCCGCGGCGGTCCTCCGCTCCCGCGGCGATCTCGGCCGCCTCCGCGAACAGGGCGTGGGCGGTGTCGTAGGAGCCGGTGTTGCGGTGGATCTGGGCGATGCCCTCCAGCGCCCACACGGTGTGCCGTGCCTCGCCGCGCCGCCGCGCCTCGGCCAGCAGTTGCTCGTGCAGCCGGCGCACCGCCTCGTAGTCGCCCTGGATGCGGCCGGTCTCGGCGAGCCCGGCCAGCGAGTAGCCCCGTACGACGATGTCGCCGCCCCGCTCGCCGAGTTCGGCCGCGAGCCCGAGCAGGCGGCGGGCCAGCGGGAAGGAGCCCCGCTGCCGGGCCAGCGTGCCGCCGCTCCACAGGGCCCACGCCATGGCCGCCGTGTCCCCGGCCTCCCGGGCGGCGCGGTAACTCGCCTTCCAGGCCCGGTCGGCGTCCCCGATCCGGCCGAGGCGGCGGTGCGCCTCGGCGACCGCGAGGCCGCAGCGCGCCGCCTCGCCGTGTTCGCCGGCCCGCTCGGCCGCTCTCAACTGCTCGGTGCCGGCGGCCAGTACGTCGGTGAGCGACGCGTTCACGGACAGGGTGGTGAGGGCGCCCTGATACTCCGGGGCGAATGCCTTGCCGTACATCGATGCCTCTCGATCGCCGACACGCCGTGTCCGCACCGCGTGGGTGCGGCATACGTATACGCCGCATGTATACGCAGTGTGTATAGCGCGTGGGGGGTCTCCCCGGGCCACAACTGCGGCCGGGGCTCCGTCTGTTGTCGATCAAGACGTCGGCAGGGCGGGCGGGGTTGCTCGCGGCCCCTCGTGAGGCGCAGATCACCTCACGAGGGGCATCGGCGGGGCCGGTGTCAGTGCTGCTGGGGCTTCTGCGGTGTCACCTCGCTCGGCCGCACCACGACATATCCGTGGCCCTGGAGTACCAGCTGCACCGCCTCGCCGGAGCCGCCGCGCAGCATCGAACCGAGCGACTGCGAGCGGTGCAGGGAGGTCTGGAGCCCGGCCGTCCAGCCGACCACCGCGTCCGTGTCGACGTACACCGGGTACTCCGGCGCGACCGGGATGACGAGCGGGCTCCCCTCGCAGACCAGCCCCAGCCTGCCCTGCCCGGTGAACACGCTGTTGAACAGGCCGCCGCCGGTGATGCCCGCGCCCTTCACCGTGGAGATGCGGTACGACAACGAGGCGTCGAAACACAGGACGTTGCGGCCGTTGACCGTGAACTCGTCGCCCGGTTCCACGTCGACGACGAAGCAGTTCTGCGCCTCGTGCGCGAACCACGCCTCGCCCTGCCCGCGCACCGCCATCAGCGGCAGGCCCTCACCGGTCACCGCCCGCTTGAGCATGCCGCCCACGCCCTGGCCCTTGCGCTCGAACTGGAGGTTCCCGCGGTAGGCGACCATCGCGCCCTGGCGGGCGTGCATCTCGCCGTTCACCGCGTACTTGATGCATTTGGGGTTCTCGATGGTCATGCCCGCGGCGGTCGCGGGCTGCACCATGTGCTCGCTGGAAAAGAGGTCGCTCTTCATGGGTGCATCCTGTCCCGGACGTGCCGGTTCCCACCAGTCGTGGCGCGTCGCGTTCTCGGGGACGTCAGCCGCCGAACAGCTGGGTCCAGTAGGTGGCCGCCGCGCCGCCGCCCGCGAAACCGGCCCCGATGCGGGTGAAGCCGGGCGCGAGGATGTTGGCGCGGTGCCCCGGGCTGTCCATCCAGCCCGCCACGGCCTCGGCGGGGGAGCGCTGCCCGCACGCGATGTTCTCGCCGACGCTGCGCACGCCCGCCCCCGCGGCGGCGGCCCGGTCCCAGGGCCGGCCGCCCTCGGGGGAGGTGTGGGAGTAGTAGGCGCGGGCCACCATGTCCGCGCTGTGCGCCTGCGCGGGGTCGGCGAGCAGGGGCGGCAGACCGGCCGCGGCCCGCTCCCGGTTGGTGCGTTCGACGACCTCGGCCGCGGTGCGGGCCAGACCGGCCGGTGTCAGCGGGCTCGCCCACAGCGCCGTCCAGTACGTGCCGTCCGGGCGGCCGCCCGTCGCCCGCGCCAGGGCGGCGTGGGTGAAGCGGGTGTCGAGGAGGGTGCGGCGGGCCGGGCCGGCGTCCAGGCAGTACGCCACGAACTCCGCCGGGGTGCGCGGGCCCGACACCAGGTGTTCCCCGACGGCGAGGAAGGCGTACCCGGCGGCGGTGACCCGCTGATGGACCGAGAGGCCGTCGCGGCCCTCGGCGCCGAGCCGGCCCGCCGCCGCCATCGCGCCGGCGTGGGCGCGGGCCGCCGAGGCCAGCCGGACGTCCAGCACCACGGCGGGCGAACCGGCCGCGCGCCGGGCGGAGTTGACGG
>NZ_AGBF01000354.1 GCF_000225525.1 Streptomyces zinciresistens K42
CGCCGGCCAGTTCGTCGGGGGCGGGCACCCGCATCGACGTGTGGGTGTCCCGGTTGGAGTCGGCGGGCCCGGCGCCCGGCACCAGCGGCACCGCGCCCCGCCGCCGCACCCGCTCGCCCGCGGGCACCGGCTCCTCGGCGGACGGCGCCTGGTCCTGGTCCGGCTCCGCGTCGGGTTCGTCCACGTCCAGCGGCGGCATCCCGGCCACCAGCGGCTCCAGCTCCCGCAGCCGGGCCGCCAGCTCCGAGGCCCGCAGCCGGGAGGCGGGTGCCTTCGCCAGGCACTGCACGACGAGCTGCCACAGCTCGTCGGGGATGCCGGGGAGCGGCGCGACCGTCTCGGTGACATGGCGGCGCAGCACCGCGCCCGGGTGTCCGCCGCCGAACGGCGTGAAGCCCGCCAGCAGCTCGTACAGGACGGTGGCGAGGGCGTAGATGTCGACCGCGGCGCGGGGCGGCAGGCCCTCGACGATCTCCGGGGCGAGGTAGTCCGGGGTGCCGATGATCTTGGTGGCGCGGGTGCGGCGCGGCGAGTCGATGAGCTTCGCCACACCGAAGTCGGTCAGCAGGGCCGGGTGCGAGCCGCCCGGCCCGAGCGGGCCCTGCATGTCGAGCAGGATGTTCTCCGGCTTGACGTCGCGGTGGACGACACCGGCCGCGTGGGCGGCGGCGAGCCCGTCGGCGACGTCGGCGGCGATCGCCACGGCCGCCGCCGGCGCGAGCCGCCGGTCGCGGTCGAGGCGGGTGCGCACGTCGGTGCCCCGGACCAGGTCCATGACGAGCGCGAGGTCGTTGCCGTCGACCACCAGGTCGCGCACGGAGACGATGTTCGGGTGCTCCAGTCCGAGCAGGGCCGTGCGCTCCTGCACGAAGCGTCCGACCAGTTCCTGGTCGGACGCGAGATCCTCGCGCAGCAGCTTCACGGCGACGGGGCCCTCGGGCCCCTCACCGAGCCACACCGTGCCGGCGCTGCCCCGCCCCAGGATCTGGTTGGCGGTGTACCGGCTGCCGATCTTCCGTGCCAAGACTGCTCCTACCGACGCGTGTTGCCGCCAAAACTACGCGCCGGAAGAGCCAACCTTCACCACGGAGGCGGAAATCGCCCGTCAGATGTCGACAAGTTCCCAAACTCGCGCCCTCGGGCGGACCCCGGTCAGCCGGTGCCCGAGCCCGAGCCCGAGCCGCCGCCCAGATCGCCGATCCAGCCGGTGACGGTGTCGAACCAGTCGCCGAGCTGGCCCCAGTAGCTCTGGCCGGTACCGATCCAGTCCTGCAACGGGCTCAGCTCCCAGACCAGCCAGCCCGCGACGACCAGGATGACGACCGTGAACAGGCAGCCCTTGAGGCAGCCGAGGCCCGGAATCCGCATCGGGTTGGCGCTGCGCCTGCGCGGCTCACGCGGTTCACGCGGCTCGCGCTGCGGACGCTGCGGCTCCGGGGCGTGCCGCTGGGGCGGCTGCTGCGGCTGGCGCGGCGGGGCGTACGGCTGGGGCTGGCGCTGCGGGGCCTGCTGCGGCTGAGGCTGGCCGCCGTAGCCGCCCTGCCGCCCGCGCTGCGGAGGCCGCTGCGGGGGCTGCTGGGGGCGGGCGACCTGGCGCTGGGGACGCCGGCGCAGCGGGTCCTGGCCGGGGTCGAGGTACTGCACCTGGGTCTGCTCGTTGCGGTCCCGGGCCGCGCGCAGCTGGTTCTGCCAGGGGTGCGGGTCCTCGGGGCCGGGCTGTCCGGGCGGCACCGGCGGCATGACGGAGGTCCGGTCGCCGTCGCCGCGCCCGCCCGTGCTGGGCAGGACGGCCGTGGGGTCGGCGGCGCCGGCCGGGCCGGGGGCGCCGGTGTGCGGCAGGACGCTGGTCGCCGCGTTGGGGTCGAAGGAGCCCGCGCCGTGCGGGAGCACCTGGGTGGCGTCGGCCGAGCCCGGCACGGGGGCCGGGGCGGGGTCGGGGGCGAGCAGGGCGCCGACGCCCTCGGCCGCGCCGATCTGCGCGGAGTTGGCGTGCACGCCGATGCCCTCGGCGACGACGCGCAGGCCGCGGGCGAGGTTCTCGGCGCTGGGCCGCTCGTCGGGGTTCTTGCGCAGGCAGCGCTCTATGACGGTCCACAGCGGGTCGGGGACCGTGGAGGGGCGGCGCGGTTCGGCGCTGAGGTGCTGGTGCAGCACCTCCAGGGCGGAGCCGCCGCCGAACGGCGGGCGTCCGGTGACCAGCTCGTACAGCAGGATGCCGGCGCCGTAGATGTCGACGGCGGAGGTCTGCGGGCGGCCCTCGGCGGACTCGGGCGCGACGTAGGCGGGCGTGCCGACGAACTCGTGCGTGCGGGTCAGGCCCGGGGAGTCGGCGAGGCGGGCGATGCCGAAGTCCGTGAGCAGGGGGTGCATCTGGCCGCCGTTCTGCCGCAGCAGGACGTTGGCGGGCTTGAGGTCGCGGTGGACCACGCCGTCGGCGTGGCTCGCGGCGAGCGCGTCGGCGATCTGCGCCGTGAGCAGGGCCGCGGCGACCGGTGTGAAGGGGCCGTTCTCGCGGAGGTAGCGGTGCAGGTCGGGGCCCTCGACGAGGTCCATGACCAGAGCGAGCAGCTCCCCCTCGACGACCAGGTCGCGGACCCGGACGATGTTGGGGTGGGTCAGCCTCAGCAGGACGGACCGCTCCCGCAGGAACCGCATCACGATGTCCGCGTCGCTGGCGAGCTCCTCCTTGAGGACCTTGATCGCGACGGTCTCGCCGGGCTGTCCCGGCACGGCCGCCTCGGCACCTGCGGTCTCCCGCTGGCGGGCTCGCCAGACGGTCCCCGTGGCACCGCGACCGAGCGGCTCCTCGAGGATGTACTTGCTGCCTACCGGCCGCACGTCGCGCTCCCTGCTGCTCGTCTACGTTCCGACCCACTGTAATGCCGCGCCCCCGGGCACCGGCCTGTCCGCGTCCTGTGCATCTCGCGTACGGCCGCCCGCACATGTTCGAAGGAAAGACGCACGGGTCCGTCTCCTGGTTGCCGCGAAGGGGCGTGACCGATCTCAAGTGATCACCGGCGGGTCATCTGTCAGGCACTTTTGCGGGCAGAGCCGACCAATCAAGATCACTTGCCTTCGGGTGGGGGGCGCGCTGTCAGTGGCAGGTGCAAGGATGCGTGCAGTTACTGGCCGATGTGCTCGTGCGGGGGCGGGCGCCCGTCCGCGCCCGCGCAGAAGGGACCGCTGACGCCGATGCAGATCCGGCTGACCGTCGTAGACCCGCAGGCCCAGGGCTCCCCGGCGCGGGGCCGCACGGCGAGCTGCGACGTGCTGGTCACGGCTCCCGCGGGCACCGCCCTGGCGGCGGTGGCGTCGGCGCTCGCCTCGGCGGTGTCCGGGAGCGACGGCCCCGTCGCGCTGTACGCGGGCGCGGAGCGGCTGGACGACAGGCGCAGCACCCTCGGCGAGCCCCCGCTGACGGACGGCGCGGTGCTGTCCCTGGGCGGCCCCGCGGCCCCCGAGCCCCATCCCGAGCTCGACGACGCCCCCACCCGGCTCCACGTGGTGGCGGGCCCGGACGCGGGCGGGGTCCACCTCCTGCACGGCGGCGAGATCCGGGTCGGCCGCTCGGCCGGCGCCGACGTCCCGCTCGACGACCCGGACGTCTCACGGCTGCACTGCGCGGTCACCGTCGCGGCGGACGGGCGTGTCGCGGTCGCCGACCTCGGCTCCACCAACGGCAGCACCCTGGACGGCGCGCGGCTGGGCGCCCGCCCGGTGCGGTTCGCGCCGGGCGCGCTGCTGCGGATCGGCGAGTCGGCCCTGCGGCTGGCCCCGGCCGGCGGCCCCGGCGCGCGCGTGCG
>NZ_AGBF01000353.1 GCF_000225525.1 Streptomyces zinciresistens K42
CGCCCCACCGTTGCCGGAGGGGTTGACGGCGCAGGTCAGCCGGTCTTGGGTGGAGGGCCACGTCCAGAGCAAGGGGGCTGGCCATGGCGTTGCTGGAGTTCTCCGACCGGCTGCCGCAGTGTTCACGCTGCCGGGGCAGCCTCATCATGAGCGGGGTTGCGCCGCAGGACGACAAACACGGGCGGCCGATCCACCTGGAGTTGTGCCCGGTGTGCGACACCGGCGACGTGGACCGCCCGGCTGCCGGCCTTCTCGTCCAGTGGTTCGCCGACGGCGGCAGTCATGACGAGAGTCGCATCAAGGAGGGCTCACACCTGCTGATGGAGTGGACGAAGGAGTGCATGGCCATCCACGGCTGGTACTTGCAGGACGCCCCGCCCGACCAGCCCTGAGCCGGGCGCGCAGGCCGCCGCGTCGTACAGGCGGCGCGGCCACCGGGTCGAACTACTGTTGGGGCCGTGGCGACAACGTACGACTTCCCCGGCGACCTCATCGCAGCACAGCAGGAACTCAACCAGGTGCGGGCCGACCTCACCGCCCTGTACGAGCGGCTGCCGTACTCCGTCGAACCGATGGAGGCCTGGCAGCGTCCCGAGGGCTACTGGCTCGCCACCTCCCGCGCGTACCCGGACTCGCCGGGCTGGTCGGAGCAGGAGCAGCAGGAGGTTGCCGTGCTACGGGAGAAGGAACGCGACCTCACCGGGGCGATCCTCACCCACGCCTTCTGGAGCGAGGTCGACGGGCACGAACGGCCCGATGCCCGCTCCCAGCTCAAGCACGCCCTCGCGCGCACGGCCGGTGAGGACCAGGAGGCGGCGTAGCCGTGGCGGACACGCCCGAGCCGAAGCCGCCGCCGATCACGGTGGTCCTCCCCGACGACCAGGAGGTCACCGGCCTCCTCCTCTGCCGTCAACAAACTCCGGAGGGCTGGCTCTACAAGGTCTCCGTCCCGGCCTGGACGAACACCGACGGCCGGGTGGAACCCGCCTGGTACACGGTGTGGGTGGAGGCTCCCGCCCATGTGAAGCCGATCGACGGCGTCTCGTACGACGGCGTTCCCACCGAGCGCATGGAGAAGCCGTCGACGGTGCGCGAGATCCTGGGACCGCGCCGGCCCTCCGGATGGGTTCTGCAGAAACTGGACGGCGGCCGCGATCCCGGCCGGGGTGTTATCCATACCGCCGACTGCGAGGAAGCGCCCGCTGGGGCGCCGGTGCTCAGCTTGGACAGGGCACTGGACGCTGCGGAGCATCCCGGTACACGGCTGTGTTCTTTGTGCGGTGCGGCAGCAGAGCTGGATCCCGTACTCAAAGGGTTCGACCACGGCGACGGCGAATAAGCCCGCTCATCTACCAAGAGCCCAAGGCGACAAGAAGTGGAGCCTCTTGCACGGCTCAGAGAATCAAAGTCACGCCCGCAGCGAAGTCGAACAGCTCCGCTGTCTTCGCGGAGGAGGCGGAGAGACCTTCTGACGAAGAAGTCGAATGCTCTGTTCGTCCTGACACCATCAGCTCCGGCGAAGAGATCCATCGACTCCGCAAAGAGGTCGACGATGTTTCGCTTCCCAACCTTGGCACGGACGGGTGTTTCAGCGGTTCAGCACCTTCGTTCCCGTGCCTCAAAGAGGGCTCCGCAACGCGTTCTTGAGCGCTCTCAATGCTTGTCGGCTCCGCTTTGACATTAAGCGGGCATCAGCTCTCCCATTCGGCTGCCACACCTCTCGGACGGCATCGCCGCAGGTGGGAGGCCTGCAAACCTTCGGCGACTTGACAATCGGCAGCGAGTAGCACATGTGCGGTGACTCCGCTGAGGCGCCTTCCCCGAGCCGGGTTGGCCTTCGACGCTGTGCAGAGGCAGGGGGAACGTCGGGCCCTGATGTGCGTAGGCTTCTGAGCCGACGACAGCAGCAGTGCTTCCCCGGTTCTGCAGCCGCTCCAACGGTGCAGTCGTCAACGCGTAGTTCGGCCGCTTCAACCGGAAGGAGACAAAGCAGTGGCCCCCTGCTCCAACAAGGGGCCACTCGCGTAGTCCGACAGCTCCACCCCGTACCAGAACGCATTCCAAGATGGGAGAAGAACCATCAGGTCCGAGCCCGAGCCTACGGGGCGCCGCGTGCTGCCGTCGAGTCAAGGCAGTCCCGGCACGCCCGCAGGCATAGCCGCACAACCCCGTCACCACACCTCCCGTACGAACAGGGAGAGGCGGGCTTCGTGAACAACGACCAGATCAGCGTGCGCATGGTGGTGCTGTTGCTGGTGGGCGCGTTAACCGTCGCCATCGCTCTCTACCATCCGGCGCTCGGAGCAGCGATCGGTGTCGGCGTCGTTGTTGTCGCCCTGCTCAACGAGCTGATGGGCAGATAGCCGACCATCCCACCCCGCGCATACGCGAGCGAGCCCCGGACCACGCAGGTCCGGGGCTCGCGGGCTGTTCGGGGGTACGGCCTTCTACAGCTCGAACTCGAGGTCCAGCACGTCGTTGATCTGCACCTCCTGGAGAGAGCCGGCGCGGCGGCCGCCGTCCTGGAAGTACACCTCCTTGAGCGCTTCGGCGGTGAGCTCGCGCAGCCGGTCGTCGCTGGCTCCCTGCTGCTGGGCGTCGAAGAGACGTGCGGCGTACTGCGGGGGCAAGGCGACAGTGAGGTGCCGGATGCGGTCCTCATCCGTCGTCTCGATCGGCGCCCCGGCGTACCCGAGGCGGGCGTGGACGTCGATGACGATGCCGCCGGTCGTCGCCGCCTTCTCGCGGGCCCTGGCGCGGACTTGCGGCTGCCAGCGCTTCTTCACCTCGCGCTCCAGGCGCGCGGCGAGGTCGGCGCGCGGCTTCTTGGCCTTGCCCGCCACGTACCGCTCCACCTGCCGCTGGGACATGCCGAGCAGGTCGGCGACCGCCTTCGTGCCCTTGAGCTGCTTGACCAGGTACCGCATCTGCGGGCCCGCGGCCTTGGGCGCCGGGCGGGTGAACGCCTTCTGCACCGCCTGGTCCAGGCCGTCCCCGAACTCCTTGGCCATTGCCTGCCTACTCCCCTACTCGCCGTTGTCGGCGTCGGTGACGGTGCCGTCCTTGATGTACCGGGCGAGGTTGAGCTCCGGCGCGTTGAACCGCTCGCGGACCTCTTCGCCCCACAGGACGTCCTGGGTGCCCTCGTGCTTGACCAGGCCGGGGTTGATGCCGAGCTTGAAGCCGCCGGGCAGCGGCTTGCCCTCCCGGTAGGGCAGGAAGTCCAGCGGGCTCGGTCCGTTCGCGGCGTAGACGACGCAGTCGGACAGGATCGCGATGGGGTACTGCCCGGTGAACGACGCGTGCTTGACGATCTTGCGGTGCAGGTTGATCCGGGTGCGGGAGATGACCGCCGCGCGGATGTCCGGCCGCCAAGTGGGCCGGGACAGCGCGCGCCACGGCTCGCCGGGCCGCCAGCCCTCGCCACGCGGGCGCTCGCGCAGCTTGCCCAGGCCGCCCTTCACCGTGGCCTTGATCGCGGAGACGACGATCGCCAGCTCCGGGTCGCGGGCCTTGTAGCCGTCCATCGCCGCGAGGAAGTCCTCGGGGGAGAGGTCGGCGTCGACGCCGAGGTCGGCCATCGTGGCGAGGTAGGCGTCCCGCAGCCGGTTGTACCAGCCGTCCAGGTAGCGGCCGTTCTCGCGCCGCACCCACGCCTCCAGCGGGCGCACCTCGTAGCCGAGCTCCACCGCGTACGCCACGGTGGGCGTCGCGTACCAGGCCGGCCCTTCGGGAGGCTCGCCCTTCGGCGTGAACGGAGACGGCAGCAGCGAGCCGTCCAGCTCCACCCACTCCTTGCCGACCTTCACCTTCGACA
>NZ_AGBF01000352.1 GCF_000225525.1 Streptomyces zinciresistens K42
CGGGAGCCCCCGCGGCGCGCCCCTGCCACCCGCCGCCCGGCCCCTCGGGGAGGCCCGGCCGATCCGGCTCGACATCCCGGCGCTCGACCTGCGCGCCCCCGTCGTCGCCCGGGGCCTGGACCGCTACGGCGCGATCGACGCGCCGCCCTTCGCGCAGGCGGCGGCCGTCGCCTGGTACGCCGCCGGGACGAAGCCGGGCAGCGCCGGAGCCGCGCTGATGACGGGCCACTTCGACACCCGGACCCGGCCCGCCGTCTTCCACCGGCTCGGCACGCTGCGGCCGGGCGAGCGGGTACGGGTGCTGCGCGACGACGGCAGCGCGGCCGAGTTCACCGTGGACGACGTGCGGGTCGTCACCCGCGACGGCTTCGACGCGGCGCAGGCGTACGGGCCCCGCCGGGCGGGCCGCGCCGAACTGCGCCTGCTCACCTGCGCCGGCACGTTCGACCGGGCCACGGGCACCTACGCGGCGAACGTGATCGTCTCCGCGTACCTCACCGGTACGGGGCGGTGAGCGCGGCCGGACCGCTCGCCCACCGGTGGCTGTAACAGCTCTCCGACAAGGCGCGAAGGCCCCGGAGTGGTGACGCCGCGTATGCCAGGCTTGACCCTTTGGAGGCGAGGACCCGAGGGGGAGCTGGATGTACCGGAAGAGGGGGGCCCGCGGGCGTGCCCGCGCGCGGACGTCCGCGGCGGTGCTGGGGGCGGCACTGGTGATCGCGGGATGTTCCTCCGGGGACGGCGGTGGCCGGGACGGGGGCGGGGACGGCGGCGGTGGCCGGGACGGCGCCGAGATCGGCCAACGGCCCGGGGGCGCCGACCCGTTCTGGGTCGACCCGGACGGCAGGGCGGCCGAGCAGGTGGCGCGCTACGAGAAGGCCGGCAGGACCGCGGAGGCCGGGCAGATCCGCAAGATAGCCGAGCAGCCCACCGGTCTGTGGATCGGACCGGAGAACCCCGGGCAGCAGGCCCGCGGTTACACGCGGGCAGCCCGGCGGGCGGGCCGGACCGCGCTGCTCGTGCTCTACAACATCCCGCGCCGCGACTGCGGCCGGTACTCCTCGGGCGGTGCCGCCGACGGCGACGCCTACCGGGCCTGGATCGACGCCGTGGCCGAGGGCATCGGGGACCGCCCCGCGACGGTGGTCCTGGAGCCGGACGCGGTACCGCACCTGGTCGACGGCTGCACACCGGCACGGTTCCACGAGGAGCGCTACGACCTCCTCAAGGGCGCCGTCACCCGGCTCAAGGCGCTGCGGCGCACCAAGGTCTACCTCGACGCCGGCAACGCGGGCTGGGGCGAGCCGCGTCAGATCGCCGGCCCGCTGAAACGTGCCGGGGCGGAGGCGGCCGACGGCTTCTCCGTCAACGTCTCCAACTTCTACTCGACCGAGGACTCGATCCGCTACGGCAAGGAGCTCTCCGCCAAGGTGGGCGGCAAGCCGTTCCTCGTCGACACCAGCCGCAACGGCAACGGCCCCTACACCGGCGGCGATCCGAAGGAGCGCTGGTGCAACCCGCCCGGCCGCGCGCTGGGCGAGGCCCCCACGACCGAGACCTCCGACCCGCTGGTCGACGCCTACGTCTGGGTCAAGCGGCCGGGCGAGTCGGACGGCGAGTGCAAGGGCGGCCCGAAGGCGGGCGAGTGGTGGGCGCGCTACGCCCTGGAGTTGGCGAGGGCGAGCGGGGCGTAGCGTCCGCCGCGCACCCGCCGAGGGGCGCCCTCCGTCGCGGAGGGCGCCCCGAAGTGCGGTGATCCTAGGGCACCTTGACCCACTGGGCCTTCGACGGCCGGCCGCGGTCGTCCGTCACGAACAGCATGTACCAGCCGGAGGGGACCAGGTTCCGGTTCTCGGGCAGGCGCACCGTGACCCGGTCGCCGGACTTCGTGAGGCCCAGCTTCACCGACCGCTGGTCCACGTCCGTGACATGGGTGGACGCGCTCGGCCGGATCAGCCGCGCGGTGCGCAGGGACGAGGCGTCCGGTGAGGTGAACGTGCCCGTGCCGCCGCGCGGGACGGTCCGCGGACCGCCCGACAGCACCGGCCGCGCGCCGCGGTACAGATACGGCGGGGTGTAGATCTCGATGCGCTGCTCGAACTCGCCCGGCCTGGTGTTGGCCCTGTCGCCGTACAGCGGGTCCGAGCCGAAGAACATCACCCGCCCGTCGGGCAGCAGCAGCGAGCCCGAGTGGTAGTTGCGGCCCACCAGGGGGTCGGCGACCCGGTCGAACCGGTTCGTACCCGGCCGGTACAGCCGCGCCTGGCGGATGTCGGAGGCGCCGCGGCCCCGGTAGTCCTCGGAGCCGCCCGACACCAGCACGCTGTCGTCGGGCAGCACCGACGCCTGCGGATAGCGCGTCCCCTTCTCCAGCGACGGCCCGTCCCGGAACCGCGGGGCGGCGTCCGACAGATCGATCAGCCGTGTCCTTCTGCTGGCCTGCCGGGACTCACCGACCCCGCCGCCGCCGATCACCATGTACTTCTCGTCCTGCGCCGGCGGCAGCAGCACCGTCCCGGAGGTCTCCATCAGCTTCGGGTCGCTCAGCCCCGGCAGCCTGGCGAAGGCGTTGCTGTCCACGTCCCAGATGCCCGGGTCGCGGCCCACGTCGGCCGGTCCGTAGCCCGCGTTCGAGCCCGAGTAGAAGATCTTGCCGCTGCTCAGCGGGAACAGCGCCGGGTACGTGGGGAACTGCCGGATCTTCCTCGTGTACGTCCACGACCTGGTCCTGGGGTCGTACACCTCGTTCTTGCCGGGCACCAGCTGCCCGATGTCGTCCAGGCCGGAGACGCTGAGGACCCTGCCGTCGCCCAGGGTGGTGAGCGTCGGGTACCAGCGCGCCTCCTTCATCGGGTCGACCTTGATGTACTTCTCGGCGACCGCGTCGAACTCGTAGGCGTCGCGGATGCCCTGGAAGTCCTTCTTGTCGAGGGCGAGTTTCTCCGCGATGCCGTAGGTGTTGCGCGCGTCGGCGCCCGTCAGGCCCCGGACGCGGTAGTTGTCCTGGGTGCCGGTCTCGTACCTGGCGCCCTTGCGCTGCGCCTCGACGTAGATCCGGCCGAGGCCGGGGTCGTTGCGCAGGAACGCGCCGGTCGCCTTGTCGAAGACCTTCTTCGCGCGCGGCACCAGGACCGGGTCCTTGGAGACGAACGTCCTGCCGTTCTCCCTGCCGGTGAACCGGGTGCCCGCGGGCAGGGTGATCGGCCTGTCCGGGTTCTCGTTGTGGACGATCATCAGGCCGCCGGCCTTGGTGACGTCGCCCCGCAGCTTCTCGTAGCGCTTGGTGCCGCCCGCGATCAGCAGGTTGCCGCTGGCCAACTGGGTGTGCCCGGTGCAGAAGAGGTCGTTGGGCGTCGGCACCTTCCGGATCGTGCCCTTGACGGGGTCCCAGATCCGGGTGTCGTACTTCTTCGCGTCGAAGTTCTCCTGGTTGTTGCCCGAACCCGCGATGAGCAGCAGTTTCCCGGTGTGCAGCAGGGCCGCGTGGATGGTGTTCTGGCGGTACTTCTCGGGGAACTCGACGATCTCCCATTTGCCGTTCGCGGCTTTGTACCCGGGCTTGTCGATCTGGTACTGGTGGTATTTCGCGGTGCCGAAGCGGTAGAGCCACGGCCCGTTCATCCCGGCCAGCGCCAGGACCACGGCCGTGCCTATCGCGAATCGGCGGGCGCGGCGGCGGCCTGCACGGTCTCTCATTCCTCACGTCCCCCAAGTCCCCCCAGAGCGATCCGCGTCGCCTGGTCGTCACCACCCTCGCCGGACGCCGCCCAGCTCGGCCGCTGCCGGGCGCGGGGCGGGTGCGGCGAGGTCTGCGCCGGCGCCGGCCGGGG
>NZ_AGBF01000351.1 GCF_000225525.1 Streptomyces zinciresistens K42
GCCGCGCCCGCCACCCAGCACATGCCGGGCGTCCTGGACGCGCGGCATGTGCTGGGTGGCGGGCGCGGCGCCCGCACCGCCGGGTCCGCCGCGGAAGAGGCTGTCGAAGTCGGAGGGGGGCCTGCGCTGCCCCGCCGCGCCGGAGGGCTGCCCGGTCACGGGCGGGAGGAACTGCGTGGGGGCGGCGTCGGCGCCGGACGCGGGCGGCATGGGTCCGGCGCCGCCCTGGTGCCGGGCCCGGCCCAGCACCTGCGTGCTCTCCCCGGCGGCCTCGGGCGGCAGCGCCCCCGGTCCCACCGGCGGGAGGAACTGGGTCGCCCCCTCGTCCACGGGGGCCGCGGGCACGGGGGGTATGAAGCGGGTGGCCTGCTCGTCGGGTCCCGCGGGCGGGCCGGTGACCGGCGGGATGAACTGCGTGGCGCCCTCGTCGACGGGCGGCAGCGGGGCCCCGTACCCCTGCGGCGGGTACGGCGTGCCCGCTCCCGCGGGCGGCAACGGGGCGCCGCCGTACGGCTGCTGGGGCGCGGGCATCGGTGCGCCCGCCGGGTCGCCGTGGCCGTAGGAGCCCGGCTGCGGACCGGCGCCGTAGCCCCCGAGCTGCTGCGCGGCGTGCGCGCCGGCGGCGTCCTGCGACCCGCCCCAGTGGTCCTGCGCCGGGTACGTGCGCTCCGGCTCGCCCCACGGCTGCCCGCCCTGCGCGCCCCAGGGCTGCCCCTGGGCGGGGGGCGGGGCCGTGTGCTGCTCCGGCCCCCAGGGGGTGCCCCACTCCTGGCCGCCGGGCGGGGCCGACGGCCGGGGTGCGGCCGGCGGCGCGGCCGGTACCGGGGCGGGGCCGTAACCGCCCGCCGTTCCCGGCAGCAGCGGCTCACCACCGTCGGAGGGCAGCACGATGCCTTCGCGCGCGGGCCGCGCCGACGGCTCCTCGCCCTGTCCGCTCTGCGTCACCGGGACTCCTACGAATGGGGGACCTTGTGCGTCGTCGGCTCACGCTACCGGCTCCGCCGACAACGGTGCCACGCAGCCCGGGGCGTGATCCCGGTCCCGGCGACCGCCGTGACAATTCCGGTCCCTCATCCGCTGTATACGTCCCCTTCCGCCGCGTACACCTTGTTTTCCCCGCCGTTCACGCCCCGGCAGCCCGGGGTTTTCAGGCCGCCGCCTGAAGCTCCATCCGGGCCCCGAACTCCCTTACCACAGGCTCGTCCCGGTAGGGCTCCAGCCGCTGCTGGAAGTCCTCCAGGTACTCGGCGCCCCGGTGGGAGCGCAGCGTCTCCAGCAGCTCGACCGCCTTCAGCCCGGTGTGGCAGGCCAGTTCGATCTCCCGCTGCTGCACCTGTGCCGTGGCGAGCAGCACATAGCCGAGGGCGCGGCGCCTCGCCTTCGTCGCGGGCAGCCCGGCCAGCGACTCCTGGGCGCGCCGCGCCGCCGCCTCGGCCTGCCCGAGGTCGCGGTGGCAGTGCGCCAACTCGTCGGCGAGGTACGCCTCGTCGAAGTGCCTGATCCACGCCGGGTCGTCCCCGGACCGCGGATCGGCCGTCTCCAGCGCGGCGACCGCGCGCCCGGACGCGGTCTGCGCGGAGCGCGCGTCGCCCAGCAGGGCGTGCCCCCGGGCCTCGGCCGCGTGGAACATCGCCTCCGCCCGGGGTGTGACGCGCCCCCGTGCGCCCTCCTGCGCCGCCCGCGCCAACTGCGCGATCTCCCGCGGGTTCCCGAGCTGCGCGGCGAGATGGCTCATGGAGGCGGCCAGCACATAGCCGCCGTAGCCGCGGTCCCCGGCCGCCTGCGCGAGCCGCAGGGCCTGGATGTAGTACCGCTGGGCCAGGCCCGGTTGCCCGGTGTCGACGGCCATGTACCCGGCCAGCTCGGTCAACCGGGAGACGGCGGCGAAGAGTTCGCGTCCGACCGCCTCCCGGTAGGAGCCGGCCAGCAGCCCGGAGACGACGCTGTTGAGGTAGTGCACGACGACCGGGCGCACATGGCCGCTGCCGTACTGGTGGTCGAGTTCGACCAGCGCCTGGGTCATGGCGCGCACGGCCTGCACGTCGGACTGGCCCACCCGCGGTCCCGCCGCGCGCGAGACCTGCGGGTCCGGGGACGAGATCAGCCAGTCGCGGCTGGGCTCGACCAGCGCGGACGCGGCGACGGAGGAGCCGGACAGGAAGTCCCGCCGCCCGACGTCGCTGCGCCACAGCTCACACACCTGCTCGATCGCGCCGAGCACGGTCGGCGAGAACTGCAGGCCGACGCCCGAGGCGAGGTTCTTGCCGTTGGCCATCCCGATCTCGTCGATCGTGACCGTCCGGCCCAGCTTGCGGCCGAGCGCCTCGGCGATGACGGCCGGCGCCCGCCCCCGCGGCTGCTGTCCGCGCAGCCAGCGGGCCACGGACGTCTTGTCGTAGCGCAGATCGAGGCCGTGCTCGGCGCCGCACATGTTGACCCTGCGGGCGAGCCCGGCGTTCGAGCAGCCCGCTTCCTGGATGAGCGCCTGCAGCCGTTCGTTCGGCTGCCGCGCGACGAGAGGCCTTGCGGCCATGGCGTACCCCCTGTGGCTGCGGTGCCTGCCCGCGCACCGAGTTGACGTCTCTTCCACGGCCGGATCGGGTGCGGGGCGCCGGCTGCGCACCGCCGAGTCCCGGCCGTGAAGATCAATGCCCCGTAGGCACAGTGAAAATGCGAGGCTTGTGACGATTGCCGGGGTGAAGGCGAGAGCCGGCCCCCCTCTGGGCTACCCAGCCGCGGCGGCGCTTCCCCGCGCGCGCCCCCGGACATGCACCCATGCGCCCCGGGAGGGGGTCCGGTGCTCCTCCCCGGCGCGCGCCGCGCCCGTAACCCGGGGTGGGCGCGGGAGTTGTGCTCAGCGTGGAAGAGACGATCCCGGCCACCGAAGCCGCACAGATTCCGAAGCAGCGCGGGGAATCCCTGCTCGAGACCGCCGTTCGCTACGCCGAGGAGCGCCACTGGGACGTGTTCCCGGGGACCTGGCTGGAGACCGTCGACGGCGTGCCGTACTGCTCCTGCGGTGACACCGGTTGCCCCGCGCCCGGGGCGCACCCCACGCGCCCGGACTGGGCGACGCAGGCGACCGGGAGCGCGACCGTCGCGCGGCGGATGTGGCAGAAGCAGCCCGACGCGGCGGTCCTGCTGCCGACGGGCCGGACCTTCGACGCCCTCTGCGTCCCGGAGACGGCGGGCTTCCTCGCGCTGGCCCGGATGGAGCGGATGCAGCTGACGCTGGGGCCGGTGACGCTGGCGCCGGATCGCCGGATGCACTTCTTCGTGCTGCCGGGCGCCTCGGTGAAGCTTCCCGAACTGGTCCGCAAGCTCGGGTGGTCGATCGGCTCGCTGGACCTCGTGGCGCTCGGCGAGGGCGCGTACGTGGCGGGGCCGCCGACCCGGTTCGGCTCGCGGGGCGCGGTGCAGTGGGCGTGCCGGCCCACGCTCGCCAACCGCTGGCTGCCGGACGCGGAGGAGCTGATCTCCCCGCTCGCCTACGCCTGCGGCCGGGATCGCTGAGGACGCGCCGGGCGGCAGCGCCGGGCGGCAGCGCCGGGCGGCAGCGCCGGGCGGCAGCGCCGGGCGGATCGTGCCCCGCGGTCGCGCGCTTCGGGGCCGCCGGTCGCGTCCTCCCCGTGGAGCCGCCTCCCGCGGCGGCACCGGTCCCCGTAGGTTGGCGTCATGACGTCGGCCGTGAGTGTGCGTGGGCTCTGGAAGCGGTTCGGGCAGCAGGTGGCTGTCGCGGGCATCGATCTCGAACTGCCCGCGGGGAAGTTCATCGGGCTCGTGGGGCCCAACGGAGCAGGCAAGACCACCACCCTGTCCATGGTGACGGGGCTGCTCA
>NZ_AGBF01000350.1 GCF_000225525.1 Streptomyces zinciresistens K42
GGCAAACGTGTGTGGTACGTACCGGGTGCTGACCGGATTCTGGACGGAGCCTTCCGCTCAGCGAACCGGACTCGCTAATGTCCCGCTACGCACACGCCCCGTGGCAGCGCCGCCGCGGAGCGCAGCCGTGAAGCGACGCGGTCCGGAATGCCGGACCGCCGGCCGATCGGCGGCCTCTGAAGCGCGTCACTGACGGGACTCGGTGACGCATCCGCCGCGAGGGGGCCGCCGACCTCACCACTTAAGGAGTGGGCGTCGTGACCGCGGAGACCTCCCAGACGCTCGACCGGGGACTGCGCGTCCTCAAGCTGCTGGCCGACACGGACCACGGACTGACCGTCACCGAGCTATCCCACAAACTGGGCGTGAACCGGACCGTCGTGTACCGGCTGCTCGCCACGCTCGAACAGCACGCCCTGGTCCGCCGCGACCTCGGCGGACGCGCCCGCGTCGGACTGGGAGTGCTGCGCCTGGGCCGCCAGGTGCATCCGCTGGTGCGCGAGGCCGCGCTCCCCGCGCTGCGCGCGCTGGCGGAGGACATAGGGGCGACGGCTCATCTGACGCTGGTCGACGGCACGGAGGCACTGGCGGTGGCCGTCGTCGAACCGACCTGGACCGACTACCACGTGGCCTACCGCGCGGGCTTCCGGCATCCGCTGGACCGCGGGGCGGCCGGCCGGGCCATCCTCGCCGCCCGGCGGCAGCCGATGGACGAACCCGGCTACACCCTGACCCACGGCGAACTGGAGGCCGGTGCGAGCGGGGCGGCCGCACCGCTGCTCGGGGTGACCGGGGTGGAGGGCAGCGTGGGGGTCGTGATGCTCGCCGACGCGGTGCCCGAACGCGTCGGACCCCGGGTGCTGGACGCCGCCCGCGAGGTCGCCGAGGCCCTGCGCTGACGCGCGCGGCGCGCACTCCCGGCGCACCGGCCGACCGCGAACCGCGCCCGGCACGGCACCAGTTGCCGTGACCGGAAACTTCACCGGCACTAGGCACGGCCCCGCGCCGCCTCCGACACTCGTGTCATGGATTCCCTGAGCGTCCGTACCGTTCACGAGCCCGCGGCGTTCGCCGCCGTCGCCGACTACTTCGGCGAGGTGTGGCGGACGCCCCGCAGCGCGCCGCCGTTCCTGTCCGAGACGCTGAACAGCCTCGCCCACGCGGGCGGCGCGGTGCACGCCGCCTACGACGGGGACCGCCTCGTGGGCGGTTGCGCCGCGGTGTTCGGACCGCCCGCAGCCCGGGAGGCGTACTCGCTGATCGCGGCGGCCGAGCGCGGGCTCGGGCCGCGGCTCAAAGGGGCCCAGCGCGCCTGGGCGGTGGAGCACGGGGCGCTCACCATGCGCTGGACCTTCGACCCGCTGGCCGGCCGCAACGCCCGCTTCAACCTCGTCAAGCTCGGCGCCGCCGGGACCGCCTACCTGGTCGACTTCTACGGCCCGATGGCGGACGGCGTGAACGAGGGCGACGAGAGCGACCGGCTGGAGGTGACCTGGGACCTGGTCGCCCCGCCCCGGCCCCCGGCCCCCGCCGCGCCCGGCGCCGGCGACCGCGACGCCGCCCCCGTCACGCACACCGCACCCGACGGGGGCCCGCTGGCCCGCCGGGACCGCGACGGCCGGTACGTCTGGTGCCGGGTGCCGGACGACATCGTGGCGCTGCGGGCCGCCGACCCCGAACTGGCGCTGCGCTGGCGGCGGGCGGTGCGCGAGGTGTTCACGAAGGCGTTCGCCGAGGGCCGCGCGGCGCGCGCGATGTCCCGCGACGGCTGGTACACGCTCACCCGCGAGGAGGCCCCCCGGTGAAGCTCGCACGCGTCGAGGCCGTGCACATCGCGATCCCGCTGGTCAGGCCCTTCCGCACCTCGTTCGGCACCATGACGACGAAGGACACCTTCCTGCTGCACGTCGTCACCGACGGCGCCGAGGGCTGGTCGGAGTTCGCCGGCGACCCCGAGCCGGGGTACTG
This sequence comes from Streptomyces zinciresistens K42, assembly GCF_000225525.1. Classification (GTDB taxonomy): domain Bacteria; phylum Actinomycetota; class Actinomycetes; order Streptomycetales; family Streptomycetaceae; genus Streptomyces; species Streptomyces zinciresistens. The sequence goes on from NZ_AGBF01000350.1 coordinate 1,969, forward strand.
CGCGGAGTTCACGGCAGGCGCACAGATCGTGCTGCGCGACTTCCTGCTGCCCCGGATCGCCGCCCTGCCCGCGCTCGACGCGGCGCTGGTCGGCCCGGCGACGGCCCCCGTCAAGGGGCACGAGCTGGCCAAGGCCGCGCTGGAGACCGCGGTGCTCGACGCGCAGCTGCGGTCGTACGGGATGCCGCTCGCCACGTATCTGGGCGCGACGCGCGAGCGGGTGCCGGCCGGGGTGTCCGTCGGGATCAAGCCCACGCTCGCCGCCCTGCTGGACGACGTCGAGGGCTATCTCGCCGAGGGGTACGTCCGGATCAAGCTGAAGATCGAACCGGGCTGGGACCTGGAGCCGGTGCGGGCCGTGCGGGAGCGCTTCGGTGCCGCCCTGCCGCTTCAGGTGGACGCCAACACGGCGTACACGCTCGCGGACGCCGAACATCTGCGGCGGCTGGACGAGTTCGGGCTCCTGCTGGTCGAGGAGCCGCTCACCGAGAACAACCTGCACGCCCACGCCCGGCTCCAGTGGCGGCTGGCGACCCCGGTCTGCCTGGACGAGTCCCTGCACAACGCCCGCGACACCGCCTCGGCCATCGCGATGGACGCCTGCCGCGCCGTCAACGTCAAGCCCGCGCGGGTCGGGGGCTTCCTGGAGGCGCGGCGGGTCCACGACGTGGCGCACGCGCACGGGGTGCCGGTGTGGTGCGGCGGGATGCTGGAGACCGGGGTGGGCAGGGCCGCGAACCTGGCGCTGGCGGCCCTGCCCGGCTGCACGCTCCCCGGGGACACCTCGGCGTCCGCCCGCTACTTCGCCGAGGACGTCACCGAACCCTTCGTCCTGGTGGACGGCCATCTGCCGGTGCCGCGGACCCCGGGCATCGGGGTGGCGCCCCTCCCGGAGGCCCTCGCCCGCTTCACGAAGGGGCGCAGGAACCTGTACCCGGCCTGACGAGACCCGTACGTGACCGGGCACGCCCCCATGCGTGACCTCCATGGGAGAGCCTGGACAGCCCGGCCCGCACCCGTCGGCCGTCCGCCGCCACGTTAGATTGATCCCGTGTTCTCTCGTCTCACGCGCCCCCGGGCCCTCGCCGTCTGCGCCGTGCCCGTCGTGGCGCTGCTCGCCACCGCGGCCTTCGCGCCGCTGCCGTACTCGCTGACGCAGCCCGGACTGACGGCCGACGTGCTCGGGGAGAACAAGGGCGACCCGGTGATCACGATCACCGGGGCCCCGGTGAGGGACACCACCGGCCAGCTGCGCATGACGACCATCGAGGCGACCTCGCCCGACACCCCGGTGCGGCTCGGCCAGCTGGTCGACGCCTGGTTCAGCACGGACCGGGCCGTCATGCCGCGGGACTCGGTCTACCCGAGCGGGCGGAGCACCCGGGAGATCGAGCGGTACAACACCCGGCAGATGCAGGCGTCCCAGGACGACGCCACCCGGGCGGCGCTCGGCTACCTGGGCCTGGACGGCAAGGGCGTCGAGGTCACCCTGAAGCTCGCGGACGTCGGCGGCCCGAGCGCGGGGCTGCTGTTCTCCCTCGGCATCGTGGACAAGCTCAACGGCGACGGCGCGGACGGCGACCTCACCGGCGGGCGCACCATCGCCGGCACCGGCACCATCGACCCGGCAGGCAAGGTCGGCCCGGTCGGCGGCGTCTCCCTGAAGACGCAGGCCGCCCGCCGCGACGGGGCGAGCGTCTTCCTGGTGCCCAAGGCGGAGTGCGGCGACGCCAAGGCCGAACTGCCCGCGGGGCTGCGCCTGATCCCGGTGACCACGCTCAAATGCTCTGCGTGTACAGCTGCCGGGCGAGCGTTGCCTGCCGCCTGTGGTACCGCGGTACGACGCCCGTGCTCCGGATGGCCCCCGGGTATACGGGGCGGGCGGCACCCGTGCCTAGCGT
>NZ_AGBF01000349.1 GCF_000225525.1 Streptomyces zinciresistens K42
GGGGACGTTCGTTTCCCTGGTGATCGGAAAGATCATCTCTGATCGCACCACCCGCTACCTGGCCGTACTTCGTGAGGCTGGCGGCGCGGCCGGGGCCTACGAGGCGGAGATGAGGGCGAGGGGACTCGACCCCAAGAACACCGTCGTCATCGACCGTGATGTGCCGCCCAAGAAGGTGGCGGAGATCTTCGAGATGCACCACCGCGCCAAGACCCTCAAGCGTCAGCGGATCATGTCCGCAGGTCTGCCCGGCAACGACGAAGCAATCGAGGTCGTCCAGGTGGCCACAAGCTGGTTCCCGCCGGACGTCGTCGACGCAGTCCCTGTGCTTGCCGAGATGAAGACGGGAGTCGGCGGCAGCAAATCGCGTATGGCGGAGGCCGGCTTCAAGCAGGTGCGCCTTCGGGAGGAAGTCGAGGTCAGATCCCCGACTGCTGACGAAGCTGCTGCGCTCGGCATTCCCGTTGAACAGGCTGTCCTGGAGATCACGCACAAGGGGATCACCGTTGAAGGCCGCGTTGTGGAGGTCTGCATCCACGTGCTGCCGCGAGCCAAGTGGCGACTTGCATACGAGTGGCCCATCGACTCCCCGGAACCCGGGTGACATGTAGGAAGTCCCGCGCTGCTCCGGCAAGAGCCGGTGCAGACCAAACACCCATTGACTACAAGAGCTAGGAGCTTGCACCACATGGCTAGCAACCGCATCGACGAGACCGGCACGATCCTGCGCGACGCCAGCACCCGGTACACCACGGCCCGGCGTGAGGAGAACGGCGCGCACGGTGCGTTCGACGCTGAGCTGCAGCGTGCCGGTCGGACGCCGGTTTCCGAGGTCTCCGTCAGCCGCGCGGCCGCCCCGGCCGACGTCGCCGAACTGCTGGGCACCGACGGCGAGGTCGTCGTCCGCGCCCGAGCGATGTCCGACGGCGACCGCCTGGTCCAACTCGCCACCACGTACATCCCCGTCGACGTCGCCGAGGCCGCTGGCATCGAGCAGGTCGACACCGGCGTGGGCGGCATCATCAGCCGCATGAAGGAGGCCGGCTTCGACCAGGGCGATGCCGCCACCGAGGACATCGCGCTGCGGCCGGCCACCGCAGACGAGGCGGCTCGCCTCGGCCTGCCGGAAGGCTCGGACGTCCTGACCATCAATCACATCGGTCGCACGGCCGACGGACGGGTCGTCGAGGTGACCCAGCACGTTCTGGCTAAGGGCTGGACGCTGCGGTTCTCCGTGCCGCTGGCCTAACTCCGCACGGCACATGTCGGTGCCCTGCCCTTGGCAGGGCACCGACCAGCCCCCTCCTTCTGAACTCCTGGAGATTGAGCCCCCCATGAACGCCGGAAAGCGCCTGACCAGTGACGAGCTGGTGGAAGAGCTCCGCAGCGCGCTTGATGCTGAGAACGGCTGGCTTCCGGCCCTCGTAAGCCCCGAAGGTCCCGTCGGCATCTCCAAGGAAGCAGCACTGGACGTAGTGGTCAGGCGACTGCAGGAGTTCGCGGAGGCACCCACTGTGCCCGAAGCCGTCGCTCGCCAGCTCAGGAACGCGGCCGACGCCGCCGACGCCGCCCTCGTCACCGAAGGCAGTGCGCAGTACGGGGCTTTGGGAGCCGCGTACGCATACATCGTCCAGGCCCAGCGCGCGGCAAGCGAATGAGCTGATCCTGATGAACACGACATCGGCAGTGCGCCTCCCGCAGGGATGTGGATCAGTCCATGTGAACGGGAGCCACCGTGCCCCTGCCGCAGTCCTGCGCAAAGTGACGTTGCCTGGTGACATTCCGAATGTCACCGCCACTTGTCACCTCCGCGCGATCAAGAGGCCGTGCCATGCTCGGCTGCAGAAGGGCCGGCCGGTACTCGGTGCGCTTCACCCTGCCCGTGTGCCGGCTGCGCCGCTGGACCGTACGGGGAAGGGGATCGCGATGGTTGACGAGCGTCCTGACTGGGCTCGCCGGATGGTGGAGGAGCGCGCTGCTCGGGACTGGTCGCAGACCGACGCGGTGCGCGCGCTGATGGTCCGGCTCCCGGACGACCAGGTCGTGAGCGAGCAGGACTTGCTCCGGCAGTGGAAGAGGTGGGAGGCGGGCGAGGCTCAGCCGACGAAGTACCGGTCGGCCATCGCTCAGACCTTCGGTACGACGACCGGCGCGTTCTTCCCCGAGCGGTCTCGCCGTGACGGGCGCGCGGAGATTTTGCAGGTCAGCGGCATGGACACCGTGGACATCATCGCGCGGCTGCGTGCGTCGGACGTCGACGTCGCGACGCTGGACGCGCTGCGGATCACGGCGGACCGGCTGTGCTGCGAGTACGCCTACATGCCCGCCGACCAGCTGCTCGTTGAGGGGAAGGCGTGGCTGGCCCGGGTCGTAGGCCTCCAGCACCAGCGGGTGAGCCTGGCGCAGCATCGCGAGATCATCGCGCTGGCCGGGAAGCTGTCGCTCCTGGTGGGCTGTGTCGAGTACGACTCGGGGCACCCGCGCGACGCGGAGGCGACCCGGCGGGCCGCGCTGATGCTCGGTCAGGAGTCGGGCGATCTGAGCGTGCAGGGCTGGGCTCACGAGATGCGCGCCTGGTTCTCCCTGACCCGAGGTGACTACCGCGGTGTCATCGCGGCCGCGGAGGCCGGCATCGCCGTGGCGCCGAACGAGAGCGTGGCCGCGCAGTTGTACGCGCAGCAGGCTAAGGCGTGGGCACGGCTGGGGGATCGGTCGCAGACCGAGGTGGCGCTGGACAAGGGGCGTCAGCTTCTGGAGCGCCTGCCGTACCCGGAGAACATCGAGGACCACTTCGTCGTTGACCCGGGCAAGTACGACTTCTACCGGATGGACGCGCTGCGCCGGGTGGGGGAGAACCGCCTCGCGGAGCAGCTGGCGAACCAGGTGATCCGGGCCGGGACGGACTTCGACGGTACGGAGCGCTCGCCCATGCGGAACGCGGAGGCCCGGGTCACCCTCGGAGTCGTCGCGGCCCGCGAGGGCGACCTCGACACCGCCCTCGCGTACGGAGAGAAGGCACTTGCCGGCGACCGGAAGTCGCTGCCCTCGCTCGCGATGGTAGCCGCCGACCTCGGGCAGGCCCTCCAGTCCCACTACGCCCACGCCAGCGAGGCCCAGGCTTTCGTCGCTCACCTTCGCGAACTGCGGGGTGGCCAGTGAAGACGGCACCGACCGCCGGAGGTAACGGAGTTGCCCACTGGGCGACCCACCTGCCCGTCGACCTTTCCGGCATTCCGGGCGATCTTCCAGGCATTCGGTGCGTCCTGGACACGCGACGGTTTCGCCTACCCCATGGGTCGTCACAGGGGGTTAGGGTGATCGCAGACTTGATCGACAACCGCAAAGAGCCCCCCATGGCCATGCCGGGCCTGTCGGGGGGCTCGTGGACGGGAATCCCCGCCCGCACGATGCACCTGATGGGAGGTGATCGCGAGATGCAGCGTACCCGCGAACGGGAACCTCAACGCGCATCCTCGCCGTTGATCAACATGATCACGCCATCCCGCAGGTACGCCGACTCCACCTTCGGAATCGAGGGGGTCGGGGTGACGTAGCCGCCACCGGCCGCGCGCGCCAGACGGTGGACTGGACATCCACTTGGCCTCGCGCGGCCCTTCGCTCCGACCGGGTTTGGAACCCCGGATCGGCTGCTCGGTCCCGGCTGGACACCGGTTCCGGGCTTCGGCTCATCGAGCCAGTTCTCTCAGCAATACTTTGTTTTGGAAAGCGGGCCGGCCCCTTGGAAAAGGGCCTCAGCAACACCCCCGGTCGCGGACAACGGCCGGTGCTTCACCCCAGGGGCCCTGGACGGGGCCCTTCAGCAAGACCCAGACGAGAGGAGAAATCTCCCCCCACCACAGGCCGTGGTGGTGACGCTCACCCGCTCCTCACGGAGGGGGCTCGG
>NZ_AGBF01000348.1 GCF_000225525.1 Streptomyces zinciresistens K42
GCCCGGGGCGGCCGCGAGCGCGGGGCCGCCCGCCGCCGAGGGGGCGATGTCCGGGGCGTACGCACCGCATCCGGGGCACACGAGGGCGCCGTTGAGATGCCGACGACACGAGGAGCAGTAGTCCATCTGCGGTCTTTCCGGGTTGACTGCGCCATCGGCTCCGGTCGGCCACGGCCTGGTCCGCGTACACGCGGGAATCGAACGGCCTGAACGGTAACGAGGCTTCCAGCGGGCCGTGTGCAGCCCCGGTGATACTCCTGCGCAGATGTCCGGGGAAGTGTGTGCGCACCGTGACCCGGCCCCGGCGCACCGGATCGCGGCACGTCGGGCGCCCCTCGCGCGAACGGACGCCGGCCCGCTCCCCGGGGCCCGAAAATCTCGGGGCATCGGGTGACTCTTTCGCCGGGGCGGTGGCCTGCCGCACAGTGAGGACGCCGTCGCCCGGCGTCCCCTCGGGAGGCCGGCCTGCCGAAGGGACGCCATGACGCGGAAGAAGGCCCTGGTGGTGCGCGGCGGTTGGGAGGGGCACCGGCCGGTCGAGGCCACGGAGCTGTTCCTGCCCTTCCTGCGCGAGAACGGGTACGCGGTCCGCGTCGAGGAGTCGCCCGACGTCTACGCCGACGCAGCCGAACTGGCCGGCACCGATCTCGTCGTGCAGTGCGTGACGATGGCGCGGATCAGCGCGGCGCAGGTGGCGGGGCTGAGCGCGGCGGTGGCGGCCGGCACCGGCTTCACCGGCCGGCACGGCGGCGTCGCCGACTCGTACCGCGCCTCCAGCGCGTATCTGCACCTGGTGGGCGGGCAGTTCGCGGCGCATCCGGGCAAGGAACCCTGCGCGCGCGAGGGCGGCGAGGAGGACAACTACCTTCCCACGTCGTCGAGTTCACCGAACTGGGCCGTACGCACCCCGTCACGGCCGGCCTCGGGGACTTCACGCTCACCACCGAGCAGTACTGGGTGCTGCACGACGACCTCATCGACGTGCTCGCCACGACGACCCATCCGGCCCGCCCCTGGCAGCCCTGGCACCGCCCGGTCACCAGTCCGGCGGTGTGGACGCGCCGGTGGGGCGCGGGGCGGATCGTGGTGACGACGCCGGGGCACGACCTCGACGTCCTGGCCCATCCCGCCGTACGCACCGTCATCGAGAGGGGCATGCTGTGGGCGACGCGCACCGCGTAGGAGTCGTGGGACTCGGCGTCATCTCCCGCGCCTACCTGGACACCCTCGTGGGCCGTCCCGGCGTGCGGATCACGGCGGTCGCCGATCTCGACCCGGCCCGCGCGGTCTCGGCCGCGGCCGGGCTGCCCGGCGTCCGGGCGCTGCCCGTCGAGGAGTTGCTGAGCAGTCCGGACGTGGACACGGTGCTCAACCTCACCGTTCCGGCGGCGCACGCCGAGATCGCCCTCGGTGCCGTCGGCCACGGCAAGCACGTCTACGGCGAGAAGCCGCTGACCGCCGAACTGGCCGACGCCCGCGCCGTCCTGGAAGCCGCGGCGCGGGCAGGGGTCGGTGTGGGGTGCGCACCGGACACGGTGCTGGGCACCGGGGTGCAGACGGCTCGGGCGGCGGTGGAGGCGGGCGCCGTCGGCCGTCCCCTGTTCGCGACGGCCGTGATGGTCACCCCGGGCCACGAACGCCGGCATCCGCACCCGGACTTCTACTACACCGACGGCGGCGGGCCGCTGCTGGACATGGGCCCCTACTACCTGACCTCCCTGGTCCATCTGCTGGGCCCGGTACGGGCCGTGACCGGCGCGTCCGCGCGGCTGCGCACCGAGCGCGTGATCGAATCCGGGCCCCGTGCCGGGGAGCGCATCCCGGTCGAGGTGGACAGCCATGTCTCGGGCGTCCTCGAACACGCGGGCGGCGCGCTGAGCACGATCACGACGAGTTTCGACGGGGTGGCGACGACCGCCGCGCCGATCGAGGTCCACGGCGCGAGCGGCAGCCTCGCGGTGCCGGATCCGAACCGCTTCGACGGGGAGGTACGGCACTTCGCGCTCGGTGGCGGCAGTTGGCGCACCCTGCCGCCGTCGGCGGGCTACGCGGGCGCCTCCCGGGGTGTCGGCCTGCTGGACTTCGTCGCCGCGGACGGGCACCGCGCACCGCGCGCGAGCGGTGAACTCGCCCTGCACGTCCTGGAGACGATGACCGCGCTGCTCCGCTCCTGCGCCGAGGGCCGGCGGATCGAGCTGACGACGTCGGCGCGCCCGCCCGCGCCCGTCCCGCTGACCCCGTCCGGGAACTGGCCCCGGGCGGCACGGAGTTGAGGAGACCTGGGGGCGATGCGGGGCGGGCGTCAGTCGACGGGCCAGGTGTGCGCCGCCGCGTTCAGGTGCATGTAGTCCATGTACGTGCGGGTCATCCGGCGCAGCGCCTCGCGCCGGTCGGTGCCGCCCCGCTCCAGGTGGTGGACCGTCTCCACCTGCCAGAGGGCGCCGTTGCGCGCGGTGAGGCAGCGCTGCTCGATGATGCCGAGCAGGGGTTCGCGCCAGGCCGCGTCCATCCCGGCCAGTTCCAGACCGCGGTGGGCCAGCGGCAGCAGCCGCCGCAACACCAGTTCCGTGACCGGCACTTCGCCCATGCCCGGCCAGTACAGCCGGGCGTCGATGCCGTCGCGCGAGGCGCTGTGCAGGTTCTCCTCGGCGACGGAGAACGACATCCGGGTCCAGATCGGGCGGTCCTCGTCGACCAGGGCGCGGGTCAGGCCGTAGTAGAAGGCGCCGTTGGCGAGGGTGTCGGCCACGGTGGGTCCCGCGGGCAGCACGCGGTTCTCGATGCGCAGGTGGGGCCCGCTGTCGGTGACGGCGTAGACGGGGCGGTTCCAGCGGTAGATCGTGCCGTTGTGCAGGGTCAGTTCGCCCAGTTCGGGCACGTCGCCCCGCTCGTGCGCCGCGCGCGGGTCCTCGTCGTCGCACAGCGGCAGCAGGGCCGGGAAGTAGCGCACGTTCTCCTCGAACAGGTCGAAGACGCTGGTGATCCAGCGCTCCCCGAACCACACGCGGGGCCGCACCCCCTGGGCCTTGATCTCCTCGGGCCGGGTGTCGGTGGCCTGCTCGAACAGGGGAATCCGGCTCTCGCGCCACAGCTCCCGGCCGAAGAGGAAGGGCGAGTTGGCCGCCAGGGCGATCTGGACGCCCGCGACGGCCTGGGCGGCGTTCCAGTAGCCGGCGAAGTCCCGGGGCGAGACCTGCAGATGGAACTGGGTGCTGGTGCAGGCGGCCTCGGGCGTGATCGTGTCGGCGTAGGTGGACAGGCGCTCGACTCCGTCCACGACGATCCGCAGGTCCTCACCGCGGGCCGCGAAGATCTGCTCGTTGAGCAGGCGGTAGCGGGGGTCCCCGGAGAGCGCGGCCTCGCCGACGTGTCCCTCGCCCAGGGTCGGCAGGATGCCGATCATGATCAGGTGCGCTCCGACGGCGGCGGCGCGGTCCTCCGCGTGGTTGAGCGCGTCCCGGATCGCCTGCTCCCAGGCGCCGGGGCCGCCGGTCGTCAGCTCCCGGGGCGGGATGTTGATCTCCAGGTTGAAGCGGCCCAGCTCGCTGGACCAGGCGGGGTCGGCGATGGCCCGGAGCACCTCGGTGTTGCGCATCGCCGGGAGCCCGTCGTCGTCGACGAGGTTGAGCTCGATCTCCAGGCCCACCCGGGGGCGCTCGCTCTCGAAGGTGGACTCGCGCAGCATCAGCGCCAGCACGTCGAGGCAGGTGTGCATCTTCTCCCGGTAGCGGCGCCGGTCCTCCCGCGTGAACACCAGGGCGGGTACGTCACGTCCCATCAGGGCCCTCCCGAGTTCCCTCGGCGGATGCCTCCCGTCCAAGAGTCGCACTTCGCACGCCGTGCGGACACTCAGGGCGCGGGCACGCCGGGGAGGGGCGGTGCGGGCCCGCGCCCTGAGTGTCCGCACGGCGTGC
>NZ_AGBF01000347.1 GCF_000225525.1 Streptomyces zinciresistens K42
CGGTGGCCGCCGCCGGTCCGCGGCCGACGCCGGCCGGCCGCGGCGGGACGGCACGGCACGGCGGGCGGCACCCGGGGCGCGACCGGCCCCGGCCGCCGCCCTACTCTTGGGACCCATGTCCTTCACGTACGACGACGTCGGCGCGACCCGCAAGCCCGGCTTCTGCCCGCCCGGCTTCCACCCCCTGCACGTGCGCACCCGCATAGGCGAGGGCGAGGACGTCTTCCGCCGGGCCGCCGAGGCGGTCATGACCTGGGAGATGCACCGCGCCGTGGGGCTCGCCCTCGACGCCTCGGCCGACCGCGCGGCCCCCGACGTCGACGTCACGCTCACCCTGGCCGGCATGATCAAGGCGCCGTGCCGGGTGGTCTGGACGGTGGAGGAGCACCGCCGCGCGGGCTGGGCCTACGGCACCCTGCCCGGCCACCCCGAGTGCGGTGAGGAGTCCTTCGTCGTGGACCGCACGGGCGACGGCACGGTCTGGCTGACGGTGAACGCCTTCAGCCGCGCGGCCAAGTGGTACTCGCGGGCGGCCGGCCCGGCGACCCGCGGCCTCCAGCACGCCTACGCGCGGCGGTGCGGGGCGGCTGTGCGGCGGCTGTGCGGGCCGCTGTCGGAGTTCTGACCCCGGGCCGGGACCGCCCCGGCCCGGGACCGCGCTCACCGCATCAGCACCCCGGCGCCCTCCCCCGTGCCCTCCGAGGGCACGGCCAGCAGGCCCAGTTCCGCGCGCGAGGCCAGCAGGCGGTGCGAGGGGAGGATGCGCACCGTGTAGCCGTAGGGTCCCGTCCGGTCCAGTGCCAGCGGGCCCTCGTAGACCCAGCGGCCCTCGGCGTCGGGGCTGCCCACGGGCTTCAGCGCGGCCGTCGAGGCGTCGGCGATACGGTCCTCGGAGTCGACGCGGCCGGAGACGGCCTGCACCTCCACGTCCTCCGGGCCGAGGTCGCCCAGCCCGACCCGCACCCGCAGGCCCAGCGTCGAGCCGAGCTCCGCCGTGGGGGACGCGGCCGACGTCTCGACGTGGTCGACCGTCACCCCGTGCCACGCCGCGCGCACCCGGGCCTTCCAGGCGGCCAGTTCACGCGCCGCGTCGGGCGTCATCGCGCGGTGGGCGTGCGCGGCCGGGGTGTAGAGGCGCTCGACGTACTCGCGGACCATGCGCCCGGCCAGCAGCTTCGGACCGAGCAGGGTCAGGGTCTGGCGGACCATCTGGATCCACCGGTCGGGCAGCCCGGCCTCGCCGCGCTCGTAGAAGCGCGGCGTCACCCGCTGCTCCAGCAGGTCGTACAGCGCCGCCGCCTCTATGTCGTCGCGCCGGTCGGGGTCCGTGGCGGTGCCGTCCGCCGTGGGGATGGCCCAGCCGAAGTCCGGCTGGAACCACTCGTCCCACCAGCCGTCCAGGACGGACAGGTTGAGGCAGCCGTTCAGCGCCGCCTTCATGCCGGAGGTGCCGCACGCCTCCAGCGGGCGCAGCGGGTTGTTCAGCCAGATGTCGCAGCCCGGGTAGAGCTTCTGGGCCATCGCCATGCCGTAGTCCGGCAGGAAGACCAGCCGGTGGCGCACCCGCGGGTCGTCCGCGAACCGCACCAGCTCCTGGACCAGGCGCTTGCCGCCGTCGTCCGCCGGGTGCGCCTTGCCCGCCACCACGATCTGGACCGGCCGCTCGGGGTGCAGCAGCAGGTCCATCAGCCGCTCGCGGTCGCGCAGCATCAGCGTGAGCCGCTTGTACGAGGGGACCCGGCGGGCGAATCCGATGGTGAGGACGTCGGGGTCGAGCACCCCGTCGATCCAGCCCAACTCCGCCGTTCCCGCGCCGCGTTGGCGCCAGGACGCGGCCAGCCGCGACCGCACCTCCCGCACCAGTTGCTCGCGCAGGCCCCGGCGCAGCTCCCAGATGTCCTGGTCGGGGATCTCGCCGACGGCGTCCCAGCGCTCCGAGCCGCCGACGGTCATCGCGTCCTCGGTGCGCCGGCCGCCGATCTGGCGCGCGCCGAGCCGGAAGACCTCCGGGGCCACCCAGGTCGGCGCGTGCACGCCGTTGGTGACGGAGGTGATCGGCACCTCGTCCGGGTCGAAGCCCGGCCACAGGCCGGAGAACATCTCCCGGCTGACGTTGCCGTGCAGCAGTGAGACGCCGTTGGCCCGCTGGCCCAGGCGCAGGCCCATCACGGCCATGTTGAAGAGGTTGGGCTCGCCGCCGGGGTACGTCTCCATGCCGAGCTGGAGGACGCGCCCGACCTCGATGCCCGGCAGTTCGGCGGCGGGCCCGAAGTGGCGGGCGACCAGCTCCCGGTCGAAGCGGTCGATGCCCGCCGGGACGGGGGTGTGGGTGGTGAAGACGGTGCCGGCCCGCACCGCCTCCAGCGCGGAGTCGAAGTCCAGCCCGCCGTTGCAGAGTTCGGCGATGCGCTCCAGGCCGAGGAAGCCGGCGTGGCCCTCGTTGGTGTGGAAGACCTCGGGGTCGGGGTGGCCGGTGAGCCGGCAGTACGTCCGCACGGCCCGCACCCCTCCTATGCCGAGCAGCATCTCCTGGAGCAGCCGGTGCTCGCTGCCGCCGCCGTAGAGCCGGTCGGTCACCCCGCGTTCGCCGAGGTCGTTCTCCTCGACGTCGGAGTCGAGCATCAGCAGCGGGACGCGGCCGACCTGGGCCAGCCAGACCCGGGCGTGCAGCGACCGGCCGCCGGGCAGCGCGAGCGAGACGCGGGCGGCGGTGCCGTCGGGCTCCCTCAGCAGCGCGAGCGGCAGCTCGTGGGGGTCGAGGACCGGGTAGTGCTCCTGCTGCCAGCCGTCCCGGGAGAGGGTCTGGCGGAAGTAGCCGTGCCGGTACAGCAGCCCCACCCCGATCAGGGGCACGCCGAGGTCGCTGGCCGCCTTCAGATGGTCGCCGGCGAGGATGCCGAGGCCGCCGGAGTACTGGGGCAGGGCGGCCGTGATGCCGAACTCGGGCGAGAAGTAGGCGATGGCGCGGGGCAGTTCGGCGGAGTGCGTCTGGTACCAGCGCTCTCCGGTGACGTAGTCGTCGAGATCGGCGGCGACGGCCGCGAGCCGGCGCAGGAAGTCCTCGTCCCCGGCCAGCTCCGCGAGCCGGCCGGGCGCGACGCCGCCCAGCAGCCGTACGGGGTCCTCGCCCGAGGCGGCCCAGTTGCCGGGGTCGACGCGGCGGAAGAGGTCACGGGTCTCGGTGTGCCAGGACCAGCGCAGATTGCGCGCCAGGTCGCTCAGGGACCGGAGGGGTTCGGGGAGGACTGGACGGACGGTGAACCGACGGATCGCCTTCACTTTCCACCTCGGGCAGCGCGTGGCAGGGGGACACACGGCGGTGTGGGTCCCGTCATCGCCCCCGACGGTAGCGGTATGCGGGGCTTCGTCACCAGCGTGCGATTTGCGGCGGCCGGGCGCGTCGGGCCGAAGGCACCCGGGCGGACGGCGACCGCGGCCAGGGGCCGCACGGGGGTGCGGCCCTCACGTCGCCGCGCGCGACCACCCCGGGCGATATGGCCGATTTCGGCCCCGCAGGCGTGGTTGTGGCGGCTTCTGGCGCCACGAGAGGGTGACAGAGGCGTACCGGTCCGTCACCGGGTGCATCCGGGGCCCGGGGCCGCCCGGCGCCGCGTCGAGGAGGGGAGCGCACACCATGGCACGCACGCGTGCACGGCGGCTGCGGCGGGCCCGCGCCCTGACGGCGGTGACCCGTGCCGCCGCGCCACCGACCGGGACGAGGCCCGCACGCGCCGTACGCGGGGCCGGGACGGGGCCCGCACGCGCCGTACGCGGGGCCGGGACGAGGCCCGCACGCGCCGTACGCGAGGGACCGGCACCGGGCGGCGAAGGCCCCGGCTCCGCCGTCACGCCGTACGGGCGGACGACGAACGCCCCGGCGGCACGAACGGCGGCCACCGCGCCTACGGGCCGGACGGGCCCGCACGCGCCGTACGCGAGGGACCGGCACCGGGCGGCGGACGT
>NZ_AGBF01000346.1 GCF_000225525.1 Streptomyces zinciresistens K42
GCGGGCCGGGGGCGTCGGCGCCTGAGGGCGCGGCCGCGGCGGGGGCGCGCCGCGCCGGGCGCAGCCGCAGTCCCTGCGGCATCAGCGTCAGCCGCTCCGCCACCCGCAGCCGGTAGCCGGGATCGCCGGCGAAGTCGTACCGGCGCAGCAGCAGGCCGAGCACCAGCGTGGCCTCGTGCAGGGCGAACTGCCGCCCGATGCAGGCCCGCGCCCCCGTGCCGAACGGCTTGAACGCGTGAGGCGTACGGCCGCGTACGGCCCTGGGGTCGAAGCGGTCCGGGTCGAAGCGCTCCGCGTCCGGGCCCCACACCCGCGGATCGCGGTGCGTCATCGCCGTCAGCACCAGCGCCCAGGCGCCCCGGCGCATCGGGTGGACCCCGCCGAGCACGGTGTCCTCGCGGGCCTCCCGGGCGAAGGCCGGCGCGGTCGGCCACAGCCGCAGCGCCTCGTCGAGGACCCGGCGGACGTACCGCAGCCGGGCCACCTGGTCGTAGCCGGGCGCCGCCGTGCCGCCCCAGACCCGGTCCACCTCGGCGCGGGCGCGGGCGGCGACCTCGGGGTGCCGGGAGAGGTAGTGCAGGGCGAAGGAGAGCGCGCCCGAGGTGGTCTCGTGGCCGGCCACCAGGAAGGTGATGACCTGCCGGCGGACGTTCCGCGCGGACAGCCGCTCCCCGGTGACCGGGTGGGCGGTGTCCAGCATGCGGTCCAGCAGGTCGCCGTCGCCGGGGCCGCCCGCCGTCCGGGCGCGGATCAGCTCGTCGACGGTGCGGTCGAGGTGGTCGATGTCGGCCTGGTTGCGGCGCGCGGCCCGGCGCGGCAGGAAGGCCGCCGGGACGGTGTTCAGGCGCTGCGCGTGGCTGAGCGTGCCGACCATCGCCGTCACGAAGGGATGGGGGCGGCTCCGCTCGAAGGAGCCGAAGTCGTGCCCGAACCCGGTGCGCGCGATGGTCTCCAGGGTCAGCTTGGTCATGTCGCCGGGGACGTCCACGCTCTGCCCCCGCGCGGCCGCCAGGTCCCAGTGGTCCGTCAGCCGCTCGGCCACCGCCAGCATCATCGGGTGGTAGCCGGCCATCGCCTCCCGGCTGAACCCCGGGGCCAGGACGTCATGGGCCAACTGCCAGTTCGGCTCGTGGTTGTAGGCGGTGAACAGCCCGTCCCCGGCGACCGGGCGCAGGTTGGCGACGCCCAGCCCGACGTGCTTGGCGAAGCGCGACTCGTCCGCGATGTCGGCGGCGAGCCCGGCGCCCCACACGAACACGAACTCCTTGCCGAACGCCCTGCGGCGGAAGATCGGCCCCAGCTTCCGGGCGAACCGCAGCGAGTCCTGGAGCGGTGTGCGCCGTCCCGCGCCCACCACGTCGCCCAGCAGCGGCACCCGGTACGGCGGATGCGGTATGCGCGAGAGCTGCGGCCAGCCGTGCTCGGCACTGCGGAAGCCCTTCGGCAGCCCGTCGCCGGTCCTCGTCTGCGCCATGACGCGATCTCCCTCGATGCGGCGGCGTGCTGAGCTCGTTGTACGCGAGTTCAATAACGCGTTCCAGTCTGGTCCCGCTGTTGAATTCACGTCAAGTAAGGTGCGGCCATGGCCGCGAACCAGGGCGGGCGCGCACGCCGCCGGCTCAGCACCGAGGAGCGCCGTGCGCAACTGCTCGCGGTCGGGGCGCGGTTGTTCTCGGAGCGCCCCTACGACGAGGTGTGGATCGAGCGGGTGGCGGAGATCGCCGGTGTCTCGCGCGGGCTGCTGTACCACTACTTCCCGACCAAGCGCGACTTCTTCGCGGCCGTGGTGGAGCGCGAGAGCGGACGGATGCTGCGGCTGACCGCCGCCGTGCCCGGGGTGCCGGTGCGCGAGCAACTCCCGGACGGACTGAGCACGTTCCTCGGGTACGTCGAGGAGCACGCCCACGGCTACCGCGCCTTCCACCGGGCCGACGCGGCGGGCGACCGGGCCGTGCGCAGGGTCTACCGGCAGGCGCTCGCCGCGCAGGAGGAGCAGATCCTCGCTGTCATGGCCGCCGACCCGGAGTTCGGCCCGGACGCCGGGCGTGACCCGGCGGTCCGGCTGGCGGTGCGCGGCTGGCTGGCGTTCGTCACCGCCGTCTGCCTGGAGTGGCTGGAGGGCGCGGAGCTCTCCCGCGCGCAGGTGCGCGACCTGTGCGTGCGCGCGCTGCTCGGCGTCGTCGCGCCCTGAGCTGACCCGGAAGGCGCCGCCCCGGTCCGCCGTAGCAGGTTGGCGTGCGGCCCGATCTTCGATAAGTTAGGCAAGGCTTACCTAATGGGAGGTACGGGATGGGTGACAGCCAAGCCTGGACGGCGGCACCGTCGGCGGCGCAACGGGCCCGCTCGGTGCTCGCCGGCGCGTGGTCCTGCGCGGTGACCGCCGACGGCTGCCGCGAGGAACTGGTCGGCGCGCACACGGTGACCGGCGACGGCCGCCTCCTGCTGGAGGTGCCGCAGGACAGCGCGCTCCTCGCGGCGGCCGTCTGCGCGCCGCGCGGCGAGCCCAGCGCCGTCCTGGAGTTCGCCGACGTCGCCCCGGTCCCGGTGGGCGACCGGATCCGCGGCCGCCTCTGGCTGTCCGGCTGGTTCAGCCCGCAGGAGGGCGGGCTCGCCTTCCGCCCCGCGCGGGTGGTGCTGCGGCGGGCGTGCGGACCGGTCGTGATCGGCCTCGACGAGTTCGCCGCCGCCGAGCCCGACCCGCTGGCCACCGCCGAGGCCCGGCTGCTCACCCACCTCGCCGACTGCCACCCGGACGCCGTCGAACGGCTCACCCGGCTCGTCGAGCCCGACAGCCTGCACGGCGCCGTCCGCGTCCAGCCCCTCGCCGTCGACCGGCACGGACTCACGCTGCGCATCGAGCGCGCCCGCTCCCACGGCGATGTGCGGCTGGCGTTCCACCGGCCCGCCGACGACGTCGCGCAGCTCACCGAGCGCATGCACGTCCTGCTCGTCCGGGCGAGCGCCGCCTCCTGCCCGCGGACGCTACAGCGGCAGCGCGCAGACGGCGACGGGTGACGCGAACGGCTCGCCCGCGAGGCGCAGCCGACCGCTCGCCCTGTCGACGCGGAACACGCTGACACCGCTCGACCGCTGGTTCGCCGCGAACAGCAGCGCGCCGTCGGGGGACAGGGCGATCTGCCGCGGGAAGTCACCGGAGACCGGCACCGTGCCGAGCAGCCGGAGCCGGGCCCCGGCCGCCTCCACCGCGTACCGCGCGAGGCTGTCGTGGCCGCGGTTGGCGAGGTAGGCGAAGCGGCCGTCGGGCGCCACCACGAGCTGCGCCGGGTAGTTCTCGCCCGGTCCCGAACCCGTGTCCTGCCCCTTGCCGACCGTCAGCCGGCCGCTGCGCGGGTCGTACGCGCAGACGGACACCGTGTCGCCGGTCTCGTTGGCGAGGTACGCGTACCGGCCGCCGGGGTGGAAGGCGAGGTTTCGGGGTCCCGCGCCGGGCTCCGCGGCGGCCCGCGCGACCTCGGTGAGCGTCCCGGCCCGCTCGTCCAGCCGGTAGGTGTACACGGTGTCCGTGCCCAGGTCGACGGCGAGCACATGACCGCCGTCCGGGCTGGTCACGCACTGGTGGGCGCGCGGGCCGTCCTGGCCGGGGCCGGGCGGCGGGGTCGTGTGCGTGACCAGGTCGGTGCGCTCGCCGAGCGCGCCCGAGGCGTCGATCGGGTGCACGGCCACGCTGCCGCTGCCGTAGTTGGCGCTCAGCAGCCACCGCCCGCCCGGATGCACCGACACATGAGCGGGCGCCGACCCGCCGGTGCTCCGGCTCCCCAGCACCTCTCGGTCGGCGAGGCGGACGGCGGTCACCGCCCCGTCCGCGCGCTCGTTCACCGCGTACAGCGTCCGGCGGTCGGGGTGCAGCGCCAGATACGAGGGGTCCCCGACGCCCTCGACCGTCCCGGCTCCGGTGATCCGGCCCGTCCCCGGGTCGTAGGAGGCCAGCCCGATGCCCCTGCCGCCGCCCTCGGCGGAGGTGTAGGTCCCCAGGTACAGGGGGCGCGGCCCGGACGGTGCCCGGCTTCCCG
>NZ_AGBF01000345.1 GCF_000225525.1 Streptomyces zinciresistens K42
GCCGGGGTGTACTCGGCGCTCACCGGAGCCGGCGAGAGGCCGGTCCGGGCCGCCGCCCCGCCGCGGGCCCGCAGGCCCGCCCTGCGCTCAAGCCCTCCGCCTACCGGCTGCGGCCCCTGACCGGCTACGGCCCGCCCCGGGCGGTGCCGCCGCGCACCCCCGTGCGCCGCGAGCCCCTGCTCCGGATGTCCGGCCGCGGCCGCGCCATGCTGCTGACCTTCGACGACGGCCCCGACCCCCGCTACACCCCGCTGATCCTGGACACCCTGCGCGCGTACGACGTCCGCGCGACGTTCTTCGTGTGCGGGGAGATGGCCGCGGACAACGAGGACCTCCTGGCCCGTATGGCCGACGAGGGCCATGTCGTCGGCAACCACACCTGGTCCCACCCGCTGCTCACCAAGCTCGGCGGCGGCCGCATCCGCCAGGAGATGGAGCGCACGAGCGACGTCGTCGAGAAGGCGTACGGCGAACGCCCCGCATGGTTCCGCGCCCCCTACGGCGCCTGGAACCGCACCGCCTTCCGGCTCGGCGCGGAACTCGGCATGGAACCCCTCGCGTGGACCGTCGACACCCTCGACTGGACCACCCCCGGCGCCCGCAGCATCGTCCGCCGCGTCGAGGGCGGGGCCGCCCCCGGCGTCGTGGTGCTCTCGCACGACGCCGGGGGCGACCGCAGCCAGAGCGTCCGCGCGCTGCGCGCCTACCTCCCGCGCCTGCTGGACTCCGGTTACGTCCTGACCGTTCCGGAGCGGCGCCGCCTGTGACGGGAGCCGGGCGGGCCGCCGCCCGCCCGGCCGCGCACGCTCAGCGCGTCTGGACCAGGCGGGCGAAGACCACGACGTTGCCGTCGTAGCCGTTCTGCTTGGAGAAACCGCCGCCGCAGGTGATGACGCGCAGTTCGGCGGTCCCCTTCGAGGTGTAGACGCGATCGCCCGGGAAGTCGTTCTTCGCGAAGACCTCGACGCCGTAGATCTCGAACACGGCCGTCCGGCCGTCCTTGCGGGCGATCTCGACGCGGCTGCCCTTCTGCAGCGATCCGAGGTTGTAGAACACCGCGGGCCCCTGGTCGTTGTCGACGTGGCCGACGACGACCGCGGTGCCCTTCTCGCCGGGGGAGACCGAACCGGTGAACCAGCCCGAGAGGTTGGGGTCCTCCGGCGGGGGCGCGCTGACCCAGCCGTCCGGGTCCAGGCCGACCGGGATGACCGGCGCGTCCACCTGGATGCTGCGGATGCGCACCCGGTCCGGCATCGCGTACGGCAGCGGGCGGGCGGCCCGGACGAAGGTGCCGCCCGGCGCCCGGGTGTCCGCGGCGGCGGCCGACGCCGGCTGCGGCGGGCCCTCGTTGAACTCCCCCGAACCGTTGCGGATGAGGGCGAGACCGGTCAGCAGAACAAGCGCTATCACGCCCCACGGAGCGCGCTTCCTGCGCTGCTCCTCCTCTTCCTCCAGCTCCGACCGAGACATTCGGCAACCCCTCTCGACGGGGCCGTCGCCCCGTCATCCGCGCATAGGGGAACGCTAAGTCCGGCGCGTGCGACCGGCGACGGGGAAGGGGTCGAACGGGTGGCCCGGCGAAATGCCGTGCGCCATCCGAGTTCCGCGGGCCGGAAAATTCTGACGGGTCGTGACCTGCGGCGATCCCGGTCGCGGGGTGATCGCCCGGCGTGTCCTCTCACCAGGACGGACCATCGCCGAAATGCGGCCCGGCGCACGGCATCTGAGGGTCTTTCTGGGAGGCGCTTTCTCGCCGATCGACCGGGGACGGGGTTCCCGGGGCGTCTTCCGCGGAGGAACACATGCGTACCACTCGTACCCTGGCGGCCGCTGCCACCGCGGTAGCCGCTCTCGGCGTCGCCGCCCCGGCCGCCGTCGCGCGGGACGGCATGCCCGGCCCGAGCAACATCGTGGCGCTGCCCAGCGTCATCGCCCGCGGCGGCCAGCTGACCATCACCGTCGACGGCTGCTCCCGGGGCGGCACCGCGACCTCGGAGGCGTTCCGGACCACGATGCTCAGCCCGGTGGGCGGCAGCACCGCCAAGGGCACCGCGCGGGTCCACCAGAACGCGCGGCCCGGCTCGCACAGCATCACCGTCAACTGCGAGGGCCGGACGCTGACCAACCCGGCGGCCTTCACCGTCATCGGCGGCGTCCGCGGCGGTCTCGGCGGCAGCAGCTCCACCGGGGCCACCCCCACCGACATGGCCATCGGCGGCAGCCTGATCGCCCTCGCGCTCGCCGGCGGCGGCGTGTTCTGGATGCGGCGCCGGGCGGAGCGGGCCTGAGCCCTCCCGCCGTACGTCCCCACGGTTTCGCCCCGGCCCCGAGAGGGGGTCCGGGGCGAAACCGTGTCAGGAGGGGCAAGAGGCGCAGGAGTGTCAGGAGTGACAGGAGGGGCAGGAGGTCCCGGTGGCCGCGGTGGACTCAGGCGGCGTCCCGCCCGCCGCGGCGCCGCGTGCGGCGGTACGCCGTCCCGAGGGCCCCGGCGACGAGCAGCGCGCCCAGCCCGAGCGCCTTCGCGTCGACGCCGGCGAGGCTGCCGCCGCCCGCGCCCGCCCGCACCCCCTTCTGGGGGTGGCCCGGCCGGTCGGGCCGGTCCGGTCCCGGCCGGCCCGCGACGGTGAGGTCGACGCTCTGCCAGAAGGTGCCGCAGTAGAAGGACACCTCGTACACCGCGCCCCGCCGCGCGGTCCGGTCGACCACGGCCCCGGCCGAGGTCCGGCCCCGGGGGATCGTGACCGTGTCGAAGACCCCCGAGGAGACGGTCACGCTCTGCTCGCAGCCGGTGGCCCGCAGCCTGATCCGCCCGCCCGGTTCGACGGTGGAGGGCACGACCCTGGCCCAGAAACCGGAGCTGTCCCCGGACGCCTGGGCGGCCGGGGCGGTCGCGGTGAGGGCGCCGACGCCCAGCAGAGCGGCCGCGGCGGCACGTATCGCGCGCATGGTGTTCCTCCCGGGTCCCCGAGGAGCAGCCGCGGAGCTTGTTCCGCTTGGGCCGGAATGCACCTCGATGCTCGAAACGCTAGGAAGACACGCCCACGGGCGCGATCCCTGCCGCGCGAACGGGGCAACGGTGTGGGCCGTACGGGTCGCGGGCGCGCGCCGCGGCCCCCGGCCGGGGGTCAGCCTCTCGCGCGGGGGAACAGGTCGAGGAGCGGTTGCAGCGAGGTCTCGGTGTCCCGGCTGTAGGGCGAGTCGAAGTCCCAGATGAGGAACAGCAGGAAGGCGATCAGCGCCGAGAAGAGCCCGGCGAGGATCAACTCCCGCGGAGTGCGCTGGATCTGGAGGGCGAACACCATGCCGATGGTGATCGCGCCCCCGGCGATCAGCCCGAACCACACCACGCCCGGCATGGTCTCCCCGGTCGAGTTCGCGCGGGCGGTGCGCGCCTGGTCGGCGGCGCTCACCTGGTCCAGCAGCGGCTGGTACGCCTGCGCCTCGAAGTCCGTGCGCGGCCGGTAGTCGGTGACGTCCACGCGGATGCGCTGGAAGAGCGCGGCGCCGCGCGCGGTGACCTCGCCCTTGTCGGTCATCGACCTCCACTCGGTGGTGACGACGTGTCCGACATAGGCGTTGACATCCTCCCGGATGCGGTCGCGGACCTCCGGCGGGTAGACGCGCACCCGCTCCGAGATCTCCCGCAGCGCCACGGCCTCCGCCTGGACGTGGTCCTGGGCGGCGCTGCGCCCCTCCCACACACCCGCGATGGCCAGGCCGAGGACGATGGCGTACACCACGCCGATCCACATCGTCATGTAGTCGATGACGTCCGGTGTCTGCGAGGGGTCCTCGTCGGCGGGCGCGGTGCGGGCCCGCAGGACGGCGATGAGCACGACCACGCAACAGGAGGCCAGCATCGCGAGGGTGAGAACAAGCCATTCCGGCAAGGGAAACCTCCTTGGGTCACCGTGGGCGCAGCGCGGCCACGGCGGCGAGGGCGGGTACGGCGATGAGGAGCACGAAGGTGAGGGGTGAGGGGGCGTCGTCCGGGGTGGTCCGCCGCGGTGTGGCGCGATAGCGCGGGTAGCGGACCGGGGCGGCCGACGGGCTCGGCGTGGCCTTCGGCGCCGGC
>NZ_AGBF01000344.1 GCF_000225525.1 Streptomyces zinciresistens K42
TCCTCCCGGAGCGGGGCGGTGTGCGGCTCCAGGTCGTGGTCGAGGGACCGGACACCACGGGTGGCCGGCCCGTCGCCGTGCACTCGCGTCCCGACGACGGCGACACCTGGACCCTCCACGCAACCGGACTCCTGACCGAACCCGTCGGCGCCGAACCGGACGACCTGGCGGTCTGGCCGCCCGCCGACGCCGAACGCATCGAACTGGACGGCTTCTACGAGGGGCTGGCCGATCGCGGCTACCACTACGGGAACGCCTTCCGCGGCCTGGCGTCCGCGTGGCGCCATGGCTCGGACATCCTCGCGGAGGTGGCCCTGCCCGAGGACAACGACGCCGCTTCCTACGGCATTCACCCCGCTCTGCTGGACGCCTCACTGCACCCCGCGCTTCTCGACGCGGCGGGCTCCGACGACGAGAACGTCCGCCTGCCGTTCTCGTTCAACGGAGTCGAGCTGCACGCCTCCGGCGCGGCAGCGGCACGGGTGCGCATCGCCTGGGCCGGAACCGACACCGTCGCGCTCACGCTGCTCGACGCGGCGGGACACACCGTGGCCGTGGTCGACGGCCTCGTCTCCCGCCCCGTGAAGGGCGAGCTCGGTGCGGCGGCCGGCGGCAACTCCCTGTTCCACCTGGACTGGAAGCGGGTAGCCGACGCCGCGACCGCGGCCCCCGCGGTCGGCGGCGGACGGTGGGCCGTTCTCCAGCACCCGGACGCCGACGTCCTGTCGGCGCTCAAGGACGCCGCGGATTCCGTCGACACATGTGCCGACCTGGACGAGCTGATCGCGCTCATGGACGCGGGCACGCCAGCACCCGACACCGTGGTGCTGGCCGTGCCGTCCACCACCGGAGCAGTCGGCGACGGCCTGACCGCAGCGGTGCACCGACGCTCCGCCGAGGCACTGGCCACCGCACAGCGGTGGCTCGCCGACGAACGTTTCGCGGGTTCCCGGCTCGTCTGCGTCACGCGCGGTGCCGTATCGACCGCGGGTGACGCCGTCACCGATCTGCCGGGCGCCGCCCTGTGGGGCCTGGTGCGCTCCGCGCAGGCCGAGCACCCCGCCAGGTTCGCCCTCGTCGACATCGACGACTCCGTCGCCTCGTGGGCCGTACTCGCCGAGGCAGCCGCCTCCGGTCAGGACCAACTCGCGCTCCGGGCCGGGACGCGGCTCACGCCGGTGCTCGCCGCCGCGGGAGCCGCACCCGAGGACGCCCCGGACGTCCGCCTGGACGCCGGCACCGTTCTCGTCACCGGAGGCACCGGCACCCTCGGCGGACTCGTGGCCCGTCACCTGGTCACCCGGCACGGCGTGCGCCGGCTGCTGCTGACCAGCCGCCGCGGACGGGACGCCGACGGCGTCACCGAACTCGTCGCCGACCTCACCGCGGCCGGGGCGACACAGGTCACGATCGCCGCGTGCGACACCGCCGACCCTGCCGCCCTCGCCGACGTGCTCGCCGGTTTCGGCGACGACGACCCGCTGAGCGGCGTGGTCCACGCCGCGGGCGTGACGGACGACGGCATCGTCGGCGGCCTCACCCCCGAACAGCTAGCACGGGTCCTGCGGCCCAAGGTCGATGCCGCCGTCAACCTGCACCGGCTGACGCGGCACATGAACCTTGCCGCCTTCGTCCTCTTCTCCTCGTTCAGCGGCGTGCTGGGCAGCGCGGGACAGGCCAACTACGCCTCCGCCAACGCCTTCCTCGACGCTCTCGCCCAGCACCGCAGGACCCTCGGGCTGCCCGGTGTGTCCCTGGCCTGGGGCCTGTGGGAGCAGAGCAGCGGCATCACTGCCCGCCTCGACCGCGGTGACCTGGCGCGCGGCAGCCGGGCGGGCGTCCGCGCCCTGACCACCGAGCAGGCGCTCGCCCTGTTCGACCGGGGGCTCACGGCGGACCGGGCGCTGCTCGTCCCGGTGGCGCTCGACCAGCGGGCACTGGCCGCCCGAGCGGTCACCGAACCCGTGCCCCAGATCTTCCGCGACCTGGTCCGGGTGCCCGCCCGCCGCATGGCGGCGGCACACCCCGGCACCGGCGGCCAGGACGGACCGACGCTCGCCGAGCGCCTCGCCACCGTCCCGGCCGAGAAGCGTGACGCGTTGCTCCTGGACGTCGTCCGGGGCCACGCCGCGACGGCGCTGGGGCATGGAAGCCCCGGCACCGTGGCCGCGGAGACCGGCTTCCTCGACCAGGGCTTCGACTCCCTCACGGCCGTCGAACTGCGCAACCGGCTCGCCGTCGAATCCGGACTGCGCCTGCCCGCCACTGTCATCTTCGACTACCCGACGCCGACGGCTCTCGCCCGCTACCTCGGCGACGAGCTCGCCGTGGTCGACGGCACGGACCCCCGGGCAGCCGAGGAAGGCCGCGTCCGCCAGGCGCTCTCCGCCATCCCGCTCAACCGGCTCCGGGAGGCCGGCGTGCTCGAAACGCTGGTTCGCCTCGCCGGACTGGAAACCGCGGATGCCGCCGTCGGGACACCCGACCACGACGGGGACCCCGAGGGCACGGCAGAGGGCGACGGGGCAGCCGGGATCGACGACATGGACCTCGACGACCTCCTCCGCCTCGCCGAGAACGACCAGTGACCTCCGACCGCGCCGAAGCCAAGGAACGAGCCATGACTCCATCCCAGGACAACGCCGCCGACCGGTCGGACCACGACAAGGTCGTCGGTGCCCTCCGGAACACGCTGAAGGAAGCCGAGCGGCTGCGACGGGAGAACGCCCGGCTGACGGCCGCCGCCGAGCCCGTCGCGATCGTCGGCATGGCCTGCCGCTACCCCGGCGGCGTCGGCTCTCCGGAGGAACTGTGGGACCTGGTCGCCGAGGGACGCGACGCGGTGTCCGGCTTCCCCGCCGACCGCGGCTGGAACCTCGACACGCTGTACGACCCGGACCCGGATGCTCCGGGTAAGTCGTACGTGCGTGAGGGCGGGTTCCTGTACGACGCGGCGGAGTTCGACGCGGGGTTCTTCGGGATCTCGCCGCGTGAGGCGCTGGCGATGGACCCGCAGCAGCGGCTGCTGCTGGAGACGTCCTGGGAAGCGATCGAGCGGGCCGGGATCGACCCCACGTCCCTCAAGGGCACCCGTACCGGTGTCTACGCGGGGATCATGTACCACGACTACGGCGCCCCGATGGACCAAGTGCCCCAGGATGTCGAGGCGTTCATAGGCACCGGCAACGCGGGCAGTGTGCTGTCCGGCCGGATCGCCTACACCTTCGGCCTCGAAGGCCCCGCCGTCACCATCGACACCGCCTGCTCGTCGTCGCTGACCGCGCTGCACCTCGCCGTGACCGCTCTCCGACAGGGCGAGTGCACGATGGCTCTCGCCGCCGGGGTGACCGTCCTCGCCACACCCGACGTGTTCATCGGTTTCAGCCGGCAGCGTGGTCTGTCGCCGGACGGGCGGTGCAAGGCGTTCGCCGCTTCGGCCGACGGCACGGGCTGGGCGGAGGGTGCGGGCGTCCTGCTCGTCGAGCGTCTCTCGGACGCCGTCCGCAACGGCCACCCCGTGCTGGCCGTCGTCCGCGGCACCGCCGTCAACCAGGACGGTGCCAGCAGTGGCCTCACCGCCCCCAACGGCCCCGCCCAGCAGCGGGTCATCCGCCAGGCGCTCGCCGCCGCCCGGCTCTCTGCCGCCGAGGTCGACGCGGTGGAGGCGCACGGTACCGGTACCACGCTGGGTGACCCGATCGAGGCGCAGGCGTTGTTGGCCACCTATGGCCAGGACCGCACGGACGGGCACCCGCTGTATCTGGGTTCGCTGAAGTCCAACATCGGTCATGCCCAGGCAGCCGCCGGCATGGGCGGCGTCATGAAGATGGTCATGGCCATGTACCACGGAGTGCTGCCCAAGTCCCTGCACCTGGACGACCCGACCCCCAAGGTCGACTGGAACAGCGGGGACATCGCCCTCCTCACCGAGCGCCGCGTCTGGCCGGAGACCGGCCGCCCGCGTCGGGCCGCGGTGTCCTCCTTCGGCGCCAGCGGGACGAATGCGCATGTGGTGTTGGAGCAGGCGCCTGTTTCGTCGGGTGGGGTTGTGCCGGTGTCCGGGGTGGAGCCGTCTGG